>CAYUZK010000025.1:0-44759 GCA_964449625.1 uncultured Archangium sp. | reverse complement strand
CTACGGCGGCCACCAGTTCGGCAACTGGGCCGGGCAGCTCGGCGACGGCCGCGCCATCGGCCTGGGCGAGCTGCGCGGCGTCGACGGGGTCCTCTACGAGCTGCAGCTCAAGGGCGCGGGGCCGACGCCCTACTCGCGCCGCGGCGACGGGCGCGCCGTGCTGCGCTCCTCCATTCGCGAGTTCCTCTGCAGCGAGGCCATGCACCACCTGGGCGTGCCCACCACGCGCGCGCTCTCGCTCGTCGCCACCGGGGAACAGGTGGTGCGCGACATGTTCTACGACGGCAACGCCGCGCCCGAGCCCGGCGCCATCGTCTGCCGCGTGGCGCCCTCGTTCCTGCGCTTCGGGAACTTCGAGCTGTGCCTCGCGCGCGAAGACGTGCCGATGCTCGAGCGCCTGGGTGCGTGGACGCTCGAGCACCTCTTCCCCCACCTGGGCCCGCCGTCGAAGGAGGCCTACGGGCGGCTCTTCATCGAGGTGGCCGAGCGCACCGCGCGCCTCATCGCGCACTGGCAGGCCGTGGGCTTCGTGCACGGCGTGATGAACACCGACAACATGTCGCTGCTGGGCCTCACCATCGACTACGGCCCCTACGGCTGGGTCGACGACTTCGACCCTGGGTGGACGCCCAACACCACCGACGCGGGGCAGCGCCGCTACCGCTTCGGCAACCAGCCCAGCATCGGCCTGTGGAACGTGGAGCGCCTCGGCGTGGCGCTGCTGCCGCTGCTCGACGGTGAAGGCGCGGTCGTCGCGGGCCTCGAGGCCTACGAGCGCACCTTCGAGGCCGAGGCCGCGCGCCGCTTCGGCGGCAAGCTGGGCCTCACCTCCGCGAGAGAGGGTGACGCGGAGCTCATCCACGCTGGGTTCGCGTGGCTCGCCGCTGAGGAGACGGACCTCACGCGCTTCTTCCGGGGCCTCTCGCGGGTCGCCGTGGGCGAGCTTCCCGAGACGTTCCCCGAGGTGCTGCTCGACGCCTGCTACGCGCCGCCTTCGGAGGCCCGGCAGGCGAGCGGCGTGGCGTGGCTCCAGCGCTGGTGGCGCCGCACGCGCGACGAGGGCGTCGCCCCGGCCGAGCTCGCCGCGCGCATGGACGCCGTCAACCCGAAGTACGTGCTGCGCAACTACCTCGCGCAGGAGGCCATCGACGCCGCGCACGCCGGCGACGACTCGAAGGTGCGCGCGCTGCTCGACGTCATGCGGCGGCCCTTCGACGAGCAGCCCGGCCGCGAGGCGTACGCCGGCAAGCGCCCCGACTGGGCCCGCAGCAAGCCGGGGTGCTCGGCCTTGTCGTGCAGCTCGTGAGCCCCGCGCGGACAAGGTTTGGGTTCCGGTATGCTCGCCTTCGCGATGGCGCCGAGCGACTCCGAGCACGAGCAGCGCGAGCTCCAAAGGCGCACGGCGATCGCCTCGGCGCTCAAGGCGGACGGCTACAACTCCAGCGTCGTCGCCCGGAAGATGATCCGCGACCACGAGATGGACGAAGCCAGCGCCGTGCGGCTCGTCAGCCGCCTGTACGGAAAGCCGGTGAGCGCGCGCACCGGTGACACGACTTCGGCGGTGGCGGTCGGGGCGCTGATGATGGCGGGCGGGAGCCTCGCGATCTGGCTCGGCGCTTACGAGACCTCCTCCCTGGACCTCTTCGACATCCTGCTCGCCGGCGGCGTGGTGGGCGCCGGCTTGCTCCGGATCCTCACGGCGCTCATCCGCATCGCCATCCCGGAGCAGTTGAGCCAGCGGCGTCCTGACGACGAGCGGTAGCCACCGCGGCAGCAGCCTCTTCCTCGAGCTTCCCGCGGCGCCGAGGGCGCGGGGCGGCGTTGAAGCGCCGCTCCGGCTCAGGCGCTTCGACTTTCCACCCGACTCACCCCTGCGCCTCTTCTGCGAGGACGAGGTGCGCGCCATCTTCGCCGCGGGGCGCGCAGGCGAGAGCCCCGAGGCGTTGCTCGAGCTCGCCGACGGGGCGCTCCTCGCGGCCAAGCGCGCGGGGCGAAACCGGGTGAAGTGGGCGGCCTGAGTCGGCGACCGCTGGCTACTTGCTGAAGGTGACCGTCGCGAAGGGCCTGTTGGTCACCGGGGTCCCATCGCCCGTGTACTGGAGCTGGACCCGGATGGCGAAAGCCGTGCCCGCATCGAACGAATTGACCGCCGGCGCCGCCAGGGCTGGCGCGATGGTCACCTGTCCCTGATCGAGGGCGGTCCGGGTCGGGAAGCTGAAGATCGAGGCCGGGCTCAGGCCTTCCACCGTGAAGGAGCCGGCCTCCAGCGGGGAGACGAGGACCATCAGGCCCGCGCTGAGCGTGGACGGCTCGTCGTAGCTGTGGGGGTTGGACCCCGTGCAGGTGCCAATCAGCGGGGCAGGCAGCGTGGTGCTGAAGCCGAAGGTGTAGACGCCCGGTGACGGCGAGGTGAGCAGGATCTGGCTGGTCCCGATCGAGATGGGGCTGTTGGGCAGCGGCACGTCGGTCGGCCTGCACTCATTGACCTCGGCGCGGATGGAGTTGTCCTCTGCGCAATCGTAGCTGAGGATGCGGCGCTCGTTCATGCAGCTGATGAAGGGGCTCGTGCCGCCGGCGAGCGAGAGCACGACCTCTGGCGCGACGTTGGGCGCGCCGGAGGCCAGCTCGCAGCTGAGCGCGTCGAGGAACGCCGTGCGGACGAAGGCCACGAAGTCAGCCGACGTACCGGTGGTGGTGGCCACGCCCGTCATCGTCACCTCGCTCTGCCCTTCTTGCATCGGCGCCTCGGCGACCAGCACCAGCGAGGGGTTCGGCCCGCTGCCGCCCTTCTGGTAGAGGCGCACCTTCACCGCGTTGAAGCCGACGAGAGGAAACTGCAGCGACGCCGGAGTGAACTTCGCCGTGAACGAGAGATCATCTCCCGGCACGAAGGTCGCCTTGTCCACGGTCAGCGTGCCCTTCGGTGAGGTGCCGAGCTCCTGAATGAACTTGAGCTCCAGCTTCACCACCGTCACCTTGATGAAGCCGAAGAACGACTCGAGGGCCGCGCCGGGCTCCAGCCCTGCCTCGAACAGCACGCGGTAGTCGCCGCTGAAGGCCGGGTCACCGGCCTGCGCTTCCTCGTCGGCGAACCTGCCCTCCACCTTCAGGCCCGCCTTCGCGACCGCCAGGTCGGCCTCGATGCGCCGAAACCCGGTGACGCCGCCAATCGCGCTGACGATCTCGCTCCCTCCAAACTGGAGCTTGGCGAAGGCGAAGACGTAGAGGCCAGCCTCCATCTTGAAGTTGGTGGGCAGGGCCAGCGCGAGCGTGGGCGCGGCCCCTCCGGTCGCCGGCGCGCTGGTGTTGGCGAAATCACCCACGGGCGAGCAGCCCGGGTTGCAGTCGACGCCCGCCACTGCCGTGGCGGTCACCTCCCGCTTGAACTCCGCGCTCACGTTCCCGAGGATCGGCGCCTTCGCCTCCACCTCGAAGCCCACGCCGAAGGGCACCGTGAAGCCGAGCACCAGTCCGACGGGCCCCGGGAGAGGAACGTAGCGCTCGCCGATGTTCAGCTCGCAGGTCAGCTTTCCTTCGAGCTGGCTCTGCAGCAGCGGCTTGACGGTCACGCCCGCCTTCGCGTTGCTCTTCACCACGGCGCGCTTGTGCACCGGGTCGAACACGCGCTCCACCGACAGGCCAGGGTCGAGCGAGATGTCGAGCTTGAGCAGGCTGAGCTGGAAGGCGCTGGCCTCCACCGCGCAGGCCATCGGCCCCAGGTCGAACTCGATCTTCCCGTCGATGGGCGCGCGCACCTTGCGGTAGTTGCTCCCCTCCAGCGGCTGCTTCAGGGTGAGGGTCACCCCACCCTCCGGGGTCTCGACCACGTCGAAGGCCGCGCGCACCGCGGGGTCGAGCGCCAGGGGCGCCTCCTTGAGGTCGAGCTGCTCGTCGAGGCGCAGGTCCTGGAAGAGCTCGTCGAGGGGCACCAGCTCGAGGGTGACGGCGTCGCCGGCCACCGCCACCACGCGCCCACCCACGGGGCGCGCGCCGGTGCCGATGACCAGGCCGCCCGGCGCAGGCGGGGTCACGCCCTGCAGGGTCACCTCGTACCGGGAGCCCACGGCCGCGGGCGCGCCAGGGATGACCGGGCGGAGCGCGCCCACCACCTGGTCATCGGAGACCAACACCGCGCCATCGATCGGGGCGGCCACCAACACGGTGGTGCTGGCGCTGAGCCCTCCCGCGGTGACGGTGACGCGGCTCGTGCCGTTGGCGGCAGTCGCCTCCACGGTCCCGTCTCCGCTGACGCTGACGGCGCTCCCGCTGGAGGCGAAGGTGAGCTCGGGCGCCGAGACGCGGTTCCCCTCGGCGTCGAAGGCCCGCACCTCGAGCCGCGAGGTCGCCCCTGGCGCGGGGAGCAGCAACGCGGCCGGCACGAGCTCGAGCCGCGCAGGCACGACCGGCCCCTTCGCGGGCACGCACGACAGCACGACCGACAACACCCCGACCCACCCGAGCGCTTGGCGCATGGCTCACTGTCACACCGTGCAAGGCGGGAGTCCCGTGAAGTCGTCTCATCTGGCGAAAGGAGAACAGCAGCAGAAGCGATGGCCGCGGCGACCACGAGCACTCGCGCCTCATGCACGCTCTTCTGAACGCCCACCGCTCACAGCGACTGGGTCTCGAACGTCGTCGTCGCCATCAGCAGCGTCTTCTCGTCGGCGCTGAAGCCGGCCAGCTGCGCGTTCTTCGTCGGCAGGTACCTGGCCGTCAGGCTGCCAACGTCGACCACCACGAAGCCCGCGTCGACCCGCATCACCGCGGTGCTCCCGCGCTTCGACACCACCAACTGCGCCGGCCAGCCCCAGGCCTCGAACTCACGCTGCGCCCGCACCTCGCCAGTCGCCGCCGCGATGACGCACACCCGCAGCGGGCCCTTGCCACCGTCGACGGCGAGGGCGTCGCCGTTGGGCAAGAGCGCTGCGAGCAGCCCTGGCACCGCCACGCCCTTCTTCGAGGCGGCCGGCCCCAGCACGAAGCCGCCCTGCTTCGCGCCGCGCAGCCAGGTCTTGCCGTCAGCCGACACCTCGCACAGCCGCGTCGCAGCGCCCAGCGACTCGAGCTGCCGGCCAGTCTTGAGGTCGAGTCGCTCCGCGCCCGTGCGCGCGAGGTGCCACAGACCGTCGGCGACGAAGCGCAGCGCGCGCGCCTCGAAGATCTGCGAGGGCACCGACCACAGCTCGCGGAAGTCTGGGAGCGAATGGAGCGACACCTGCTTCCACGTGACGACGGCCAGCTGCGTGCCGTCGGGGCTGATGGCGGCGCAGCTGACCTCCTTCTCGAAGCGCGCGCTGACCTCCTTCGTGCCCGGCCTCACCACCTGCGCGCCGCTGACGTCCATCACCAGCCAGTCCCCGCCGGCCAGCGCGCCCACCGTCACGGCGCGGCGCAGCGCACGCAGCGGCGCCTGGCTCGAGGCCGCCGGAGCCACCCCGGCGGGCCGCGGCTTCGGCGGGCGCTTCGACTTCTCGACCAGCAGCGCGCGCACCTGGGCCGACAGCTTCGGGTCGGCGCGCCCGGTCGCGACCACCTCGAACGACTCGATGAAGCCGTCGGGCATGGCGCGCAGCAGGTCATCGTGGCGCGTGATGCGCTCGGCGCCGTCGAGGGTGACGACCAGCTTCGTGTAGCGCCCGCCCGCGCCCTTCGTGAAGCGCCAGGCCGACGGGCTCTCACTGCCGCCCACCGAGATGGTCAGCGTGGGCACCTCGAGCGCCTGCAGCGGCTCCCAGCCTGCGTCGAAGCTGCGCAGCGAGGTGTACAGGGCCAGCTCTTCGAGGCGGTTCAGGTTCGGCACGCCAGGAAACGCCGTGCCCTGGGGCCCCTGCACCTCGAGCCGCTTCAGCTTCGGCAGCAGCGTGGGCAGCGCCTCCCCCAGCCGTCGCAGCGCGCTGGAATCGTCCACGGCCACCGAGAGGTCCTCCAGACTCCACGGCTGCTTCGCGGCGAGCAGCGAGGCGAGCCACGGCCCGCGCGCCACCTTGAGGTGCCGGAAGGCCGGGCCGATGAAGCAGCAGTACGGCTCCTGGCCCTTCGGAATCGGGGTGGGCGTGCCCCACTCGAGGGCCTCGAAGGTGGCCCACTCCACCAGCGCGCCGCACTTCTCGGCGTCGGCCTGGTGCCGGAACTTCGTGCGCCCCACCGCGGGGAAGCCTCGCCGAAACTCGACCTGCGCCGACAGCACCGGCGCGAGCGGGCCCAGCCACGCCTGCTGGTTGGCCTTGAGCAGCCTCTTCGCCCTGGCGTCGCCTGCCATCTGCAAGGCGATGAACTCACCGCGCGGGTCACCCTTCTCCTGCAGCGCGTCCGCCAGCACCTGGCGCACCCCGTCGTCGTCGGGGTCGGCGTAGACCGCCGCGAAGAGCGCCGCCTCGTCGCGCGCGGCGGCTGGCCGCTTCGGCGCCGGCGCAGCCCGGAAGGCCTCGACGATGGCGGCCAGGGCCTTGCCCTCCGCAGCGCCTACCGAGGGTGGCGGGAGCGGGTCGAGCGCTTGCACGGCGCGCGCGAAGGCGCGCTCGAGCCACTGCTGCATGCTGGCCCGCACCTTCCACGTCGCGGGCAGGCGCCTGGACAGGGCCACGAAGCGGGCGTCGTTCTGCTTCTGCATCAGCGCGAAGGCGGCCGTCCACGCGCGCTTCGACGAGTCCGACGACCAGGGCACCGACGAGAGCAGCCCCTCGACGGCCCGGCTGGTGCGGGGGTCAGCGGGCCACTGCGTCACGGCCTCGAGGCGCCGCTGCACGTCGGCGAGCGTGCCCTTCGTCATGGCCGCCAGCAGCGGGCCGCGGTCTCGTGGCCTGGCCTTCTTCGCGGCCGCGAGGAACGCGTCGGTGTCGCCCTCGAAGGGCGCGGGCGCGCCGTCGAGCGCGGCGATGGCCTCGTCGAGCGCGGGCGCCGGGTAGCGCACCCACAGGGGCGCCAGCGCGTCGAGCGCCTGCGCTGCGTTCGATGCCTGTGCGGCCTGCTGCAAGACGAGGAGTGGGGCGGCCATGGGCGCGCGACGAAACCAGAGCGGCGGGCGACGTCAAGCGTCGACGCGCGCTCTCACCACGGGCCAGCGGACGCCGCTCGCGCAAGCGGCGGCGAGCGACCAGCCCTCACGACCTTCGCCGGCGCCGCAGCAGCAGCGTGGCGAGGGCGCCGAGCGCCAGGAGATCGACGCTCGCGCAGCCACAGCCGCCGAGCACCGGCTCCTCCGGGTCGATGGGCAGCGGCGTCACCGTCGCCTCGAGCACCGTGAAGCCACCCATGTCGGCGCCGACGTTCCCCGCGGCGTCGCGCGCCGTCACGCGCACCTGGTGGTCGCCGGCCGTCAAGGCGGCGGCCGGCACGTCGTAGGCCCAGGGCGCCTTGGCGAGCCTCACCACCTCCGCGCCATCGAGCTCGAACACCAGCTCCACCACGCCGACGTCGTCGGTCGCCGTCGCCCGGAGCAGCGCCGCGCCCGTCACCGTGCCTACGGGTGAGTCGAGGCGCACCACCGGCGGCGTGGTGTCGCCCGTCGGGGCGCGGACGACGGTGACGGCCACCTCGGCGCTCGTCACGGTGCCGCCCGTGCCTTCGGTCGCCCGGGCGCTGAGCTGGTGCACGCCCTCGGAGACCAGCGCGGTGTTCCAGTCCGTGCGCCACGGCGCCGCCGAGTCGGTCGCGAGCGCCACGCCGTCGACGAGGAAGACGACGTTCGCCACGCGCGCGTCGTCGCTGGTGGTGGCCAGGAGCGTCACCACGCCGCTCACCTGCGCGCTCGCCGCGGGCTGCGTGAGCTGCACCGTCAGCAACGGCGGCGTCACGTCGGACACCGTCACCTGGGCCGTCGCGGACTGGCCTCCCGCCGTGGCGGTGACCGTGTGCGGGCCGCCCGCCACGGCACCGGCCGTGAAGATGCCCATGGCGTCGATGGTGCCGCCGCCGCTCACCGTCCACTGCACCGTCGCCGTCATCGCGTCGCCGAACTGGTCTGCGGTGCTCGCCGTGAAGGTGGCCGGCTGCCCGGGCATCACCGTCACCGAGGCCGGGGCCAGCGCGAGGGTGGTGAGCGTCGCCTCCACCGTCACCGTCACCTGGCTCGTCACCGTGAGGCCGCCCGCGTCGCGCACCGTCACCGTCACCAGGTAGGTGCCCGCGCGCGTGAAGGTGGCCGTAGCCGACTTCGCCGCGTTGGTGCCGTTGGCCGAGTACGTCACCGCCGCCGGGCCAGTGGCCGCCCAGGTGTACGTGAGGCCCGCCTCGCCCTGGTCGTCGGCGCCGAGGGCCGCGAGCTGCGTGGTGGTGCCCGTCACCGGGTTGGGCGTCGCGCTCGCCGCCGTCACCAGCGTCGGCGCGACACCAGCGCTCACCGTCACCGCGGCCGTGCCGCTGACGCTGCCCGCCGTCGCCGTCACCGTGAAGGGCCCACCGGCCGTGGCGCCCGCGGTGAAGACGCCGCCCGTCGAGATGGCGCCGCCCCCCCCCACGCTCCACGTCACCGAAGGCTGCGAAGCCAGCGGCGCGGCGAACTGGTCCGACACGGTGGCGGAGAAGGCCTGCGTGCCCGTCGGCACCACCGACACCATCGCCGGCGCCACTACGAGCGTCGCCGGCGTCGCTGCGACCGTCACCGTCACGGTGCTCGTCACCGTCAGCCCCTGCGCGTCGCGCACGGTGACGGTGAAGACGTAGGTGCCAGCCGCGGTGAAGGTCGCCGTCGTGCCCTTCGCCGCGTTGGTGCCGTTGACGGAGTAGCTGACGGACGCCGGGCCCGTGGCCGCCCAGGTGTACGTAAGGGCGCCTTCGCCCCCGTCGTCGGCGCCCAGCACTGAGAGGCTCGCGGTGGTGCCGGTGACAGGGCTGGGCATCGCCGCCGCGGCGGTGGCGACCGTGGGGGCCATGCCCGCGCTCACCGACACCTGCGCCGTCGCCGAGACGCTGCCCAGCGTCGCCGTCACCGTGTACGGACCGCCTGGGGTGGAGCCGGCGGTGAAGACGCCCGCGCCCGAGATGGAGCCACCGCCGCTCACCGCCCACGTCGGCGAGCCGGCCATGGGCTGGCTGAACTGATCCACCACCGCGGCGGTGAAGGCCTGCGTGCCCGCAGGCGCGAGCGTGACGGAGGCCGGCATCACGGTGACGCCCGTGGCCGTGGCCTGCACGGTGACGGACACGGCGCTCGTCACCGTGAGGCCCTGCGCGTCGCGCACCGTCACGGTGAGGGAGTACGCGCCCACCCGCGTGAAGGTGGCGGTGGCGGCCTTCGCCGCGTTGGTGCCGTTCGGCGAGACGGCGACGCTCGCGGGGCCGGTGGCCGCCCAGGTGTACGTGAGGCCAGCCTCGCCCGCGTCGTCGGCGCCCAGCACCGAGAGGGCCGTGGTGGTGCCCGTCACCGGGCTCGGCGTCGCCGCGGCCGCGGTGGCGATGGTGGGCGCGGCGTTGGTGATGGTGACCTGCGCGGTGCCCGTGGCCGTGCCCGAGGTGGCGGTGACGGTGAAGGGCCCGCCGCTCGAGGTGCCGGCGGTGAAGAGGCCTGCCGCGGAGATGGTGCCGCCGCCGGAGACGCTCCACGTGACGGCCGGCGAGGCGATGGGCTGCGCGAACTGGTCGCTCACCGCGGCCGCGAAGGCCTGGGTGCCCGACCTCGCCACCGAGGCCATGGCCGGCGTCACCGCCACAGTGGTCGGCCGCTGCTGCACGGTGACGCTGACGGTGCTCGTCGCCGTGAGGCCCTGCACGTCGCGCACGGTGACGGTGAAGACGTAGCTGCCGGCGCGGGTGAAGGTGGCCGTGCTGGCCTTCGCCGCGTTGGCGCCGTTGGCGGAGTACGTCACCGCCGCCGGGCCCGTCGCCGCCCAGGTGTACGTGAGGGCCGCCTCGCCGCCGTTGTCCGCCCCGAGCACGGAGAGGGCCGTGGTGGTGCCCGTCACGGGGCTCGGCGTCGCGGCGGCCGCGGTGGCGATGGTGGGCGCCGTGTTGGCGGGCACCGTCACCGTCACCTGCGCGGTGCCCGAGCGCCCGCTCGAGGTGGCCGTCACCGTGTGCGGCCCGCCGACCGTGGTGCCGGCCGTGAAGACGCCGCCGGTGGAGATGGCGCCGCCGCCAGAGACGGCCCAGGTGAACGCGGCCCCGGTGATGGTCTGCGCGAACTGGTCGCGCAGGGTCGCGGTGAAGGCCTGGGTCGCAGACGTGACGACACTCGCCGTCGCCGGCGCGACGCTCACCGCGGTGGGCGTCTGCTGCACGGTGACACTGACGGTGCTGGTGGCCGTGGCGCCCGCGGCGTCTCGCACGGTGACGGTGAAGGTGTAGCTCCCCGCGCGGGTGAAGGTCGCGGTGCTGGCCTTCGCCGCGTTGGTGCCGTTGACGGAGTAGGTGACGGCCGCCGGGCCCGTGGCCGCCCAAGTGTAGGTGAGCGCGCCTTCGCCGCCGTCGTCGGCGCCGAGCACGCTCAAGGCGGTGGTCGACGCGGTGACGGGGCTGGGCGTCGCGCTGGCCATGGTGGCGATGGTGGGCGACTGGTTGCCGCCGACCGGGCACGCCGCGGGCGCCGTGGTGCTGTAGTCTGCGCAGCCGCTGCCGCCGACGCCGTAGCTGCCGGTCTCGGGCAGGTGCACCACGTTGCCGGCCGGGTCCTTGAAGGTGAAGGCGTAGCGGCGGCAGGTGGTGCCGGTGAGGCTCTGCGTCGAGAGCCAGGTGCCGTTGGTGTCGGTGCCGCGCTCGCGCGTCATGGTGGAGCAGACGCCGTCGAGGTTGAGCTGCGCCGCCTGGGGCGCCCCCGCGGTGTTGTAGTAGTTCGCGCGGAACTCGACGCTGAGCGTCGCGGTGGTGGTGAGCTGCGGCTCGTGGGAGCCCGCGATGAGGGAGCCGGCGAGGGAGCCGCCGCTGCCGAAGTTCTCCGTCCAGTAGTTGTTCGTCGCGAAGTGCCCGACGCCGAGCTGCCCGTGGGCGTTGAGGATGTTCTTGCAGTGCCCGTCGCTCATCATCCACCCGTTGTGCGCGATGCGCGGCGTGCCGTAGCCGTAGGCGATGTTCTCGGCGCTGGGCGAGGTGCCGAACATCGAGACGCGCGAGCTCCAGGTCGTGAAGCTCCCTGCTGGGCACCCGCCGGCGTCCTGCATCGCCCGCGTGCACGTCACCGCGCCCGTCGAGCACGCGCAGCTCACGGCGCCGTCGCACGTCGTGCCGGGGCTGAAGGCGGTGGCGATGTTCGACGAGAGCACGCACGGGCTGTTGTGCATGAACTGCGCGCTCTTCTGCATGTGCGTGCTGTGGAAGCGCGCGGCGCGGTTCAGGTTGTAGTTCCAGACGACCGGCGGCCGCACGGTCTCGGCCGCGCAGGCCTTGGGGTCCGCCGTCGGCTGCGCCCGGGTGCGGTTCACCAGCATGAGCACCGTGCGCTCCTGCCACGAGGGGAAGCCATTCTGCGGCACGCCGCGCTGGGCGAAGGCCGCCGGCGCCGCCAGCACCACCAGCAGGAGAGCGATGCGCATGGAGTTCACCCTGAGGAGACGACGCTGGAGCGAGCTGCCCAGCCTAGGCAAGGCCCGAGGTAGGCAAATAGGCGCGGGCCCCGGCTCGCCGCGATCACCAGCCGAGCTGCACGCCGGGCGGCTCCACGCAGGCGCCCTTCGCCGCCTGCCAGAGCTCCGCGCTTCGCTCGGGCAGCCCGCTCGAGGTGCCGCCCACCACCAGCACGCGGCCGTCGTCGAGCAGCGTCGCCGAGTGGTGCTTGCGCCCGGCGCGGAGCGTGCCGGCGAGGCACCACTCTGTCGTCGCCGCCAGCCAGCGCTGCACCCGCGTGGTGTCCACCGCGTCGGGGGGCTCGCCGCCCACCACCACCACGTCGCCGGACGGAAGCCTCGTGCCGGTGTGGCCCGAGAGCGACATCGAGAGGTGATTCTCGAAGGGCACCCACTCGGGGAGGCCCGGGGTCCAGGTCTCGGCGTAGTTGGTCGACGAGGTGGCCGTCTGCCCGCCGATGACCACCACGCCGCCGTCGGACTCGAGGGCGACGACGGCCGTGCGCTGGCGCGGCTCCGACATCGCCGGCAGCGGCGCCCAGGCCCCGGCGTCGGCCGTCGCGTCGAAGGCCTCGACCTGGGCGATGGAGACGCCCGGCCCCTTGCCGCCCTGTCCCACGTTGCTGCGCCCGCCCACCACCACCACCCGCCCATCGCTCGCGCGCACCGCCGCGTGGAGCCACCGCGCCACGCCCAGCGGCCCTTCGGCGCGCCAGGTGCCCGTCGTCGGCACGTAGCGCTCGACGGAGGCCAGGTGCACGCGCTGCTCCCGCGCGCCGCCCACCACCAGCACCGTGTCGTCAGCCAGCAGCGTGGCCGTGTGGCCGTTGCGCGCCTCCGCCATCGGCGCGGCCGGCGTCCACGCGTCGCGGGCGGCGTCGTAGAGCTCCGCGGTGGCCAGCGCCACGAAGCGGTTCTGCCCGTCGCTCGAGTCGTGCGTCGTGCCGCCCGTCACCAGCACGCGCCCGTCGGCCAGCCGCGTCGCCGCGTGGTGGCTGCGCGCGATGCCCAGGGAAGCACAGCGGCGCCAGCGGGCCTTCTTCGGCTCGAAGAGCTCGCAGCTCGCCAGGGTGGTGAGGCCGTCGACGCCCCGGCCGCCCACCACCAGCACGCGCCCGTCGGCCAGCAACGTCGCCGTGTGGTGCAACCGCGCCTGCGCCAGCGCCCCGGCCGGCGTCACCCGGCCCTGCGCCGAGGATGCCGCCGCGGCGAGCGCGAGGGTGAGGAGGAGCCCGCGCGACGCGGCGCGCCTGGTGCAGCGCCCCGAGCCTCCCTCGTCAGTCGCGGAGCGCGAGGGCATCACTGAGCGCCGGTCAGAAGCTGCGAGCCGCGCGACGCGCACTCCAGAGGGCACAGCGCGCGCGGCGCCGAGGGGGCGCGACGAGGCCCGGCGACGGGAAGGAGGATCTTCACGGGGGTCAGGGCTTGGGCTTGGAGGGGAGCGGCGAGCGCGGCTGCATGCTGGGGCCTGCGACGCGAGGGCCGGCCGACACCACCTTCACCTCCGGCCGCGGCTGCTCGGGCGGCAACAGCGGCGAGCGGCCGGCCAGGGGCGTGCGCTCCGGGGCCTTCACCGCCGCGGGCGCCTCGGGCGGGGGCATGGGCGCGGCGTCGGCCAGCTCGCCGCCGCGCAGGTCGCCACGGGCCTCGCTGTCGTCCTCCGAGAGCACGATGACGCGGTCTTCGGCCTCGAACACGAGGGGCTCGCCCTGCTTCGGGTTGATGACGGGCGGCTGGTTCGGCTTGACGTAGCCGATGGCCACCTCGCCGCGCAGCCGCGCCACCTTCTGCACGCCGAGCCAGGAGGCGGTCTGCCCCAGCATCGCGTAGCAGGCCGCGCGCTTGAGGTAGACCTCGTTGCCGTCGGAGTCGAAGAGGTCCGCGAAGACGGCGTTGAGCTCCCGGCGCTCGGAGATCTGCGCCATGAGCATCGACGTCATCTCGGAGCTGACGACGAAGTCGGCGCCGTAGTCGGTCTCGAGGAGGTCCTTGGTCCGCGGGTCGAGGATCTCGCTGATGATGCGCGGCTTCTGCTCGCCCAGGGCCGAGAAGAGGTCGCGCAGGAGCAGCACGGTGATGACCGTCCGGGCGTCGGCCTCCTCGGCGTCCACCGTGAGGTCCGCCACCACGAGGGCCACCGAGAAGTCCGGCGAGACGACGCGGCGCAGGGCCTCGGGCATCGTGGGGTCGCCCTCCACGTGCTTGAGCTTCAGGTTCTTCATGCCGCCCACCTCGGCGCGCACGAACTCGAGGAAGCGCTCCTTGTCCTGACCGGGCATGAGCCAGGCCTCGCTCCCGGGCAGCACGTAGTTGTCGAACTCGCGCAGCATCTCGCCCAGCCGGGGGCTCATGCCGCACACCAGCAGGCGCTCGGGCACGCGCTGAATGGGCTCGGCGCCGCGGAAGCCCGCGGGCACCTCGGCGACGTGCTGGGCGGTGGCCGAGAAGGTGTCGTCGTCCTCGGCGATGACGAGGAGCTCGTCGCCCTCCTCGAGCACCCGGTCGTCGGGCGGGTTCACGGTGGTGACGGCCACGCCGCGCGCGTCGACGCTGCGCACGCCGCACACCACCGCGTCCTTCATCTTCCACTGCGCGTCGCCGAAGGGCAGGCCCACCAGCTCGGGGAAGCCCTTGAAGTAGAACTCGCTGCCGTCATACGAGAGCAGGTCGCGGTACACGGCGGCGAGGCCGTTCTGCCGCGAGGTCTGCACCATCATGCGCGAGAGCGTCTCGCCCATGGCCACCACCTCGACCCCGCCCGCGCCGAGCTGCTCCACCACGCCGCGGCGGCCGGCGTCGATGAGCTCCACCACCACGTGGTTCTTCGTCAGCGCGCCGGGCACGCGCCGCAGCGCCAGGAGCGTCTTGATGGCGGCCATGTCGGCCTCGCCGGCGTCCTGCGCGCCCAGGCCCTCCTGCTCCGAGATGACGATGATGCTCCGCGCGCGGCCCGCGCCCACCTTGCGCAGGTCGTGCACCGACGAGGGACTGCCCTGCCGCACCACCACGCGGGTCACGCCCATGTCGCCCATGCGCTCGCGCACCGCCGTCTCGACCTCTTCTTTGTCGGTGGTGCTCAAGATGACGACGGCCGCGTGGTTCAGGTTCGCGTTCGCCTCGCGCAGCTCGCGCAGCACCGCGAAGACCTTCTCGCCGTAGCCCAGGATGAGCGTGTGACCCTCGTCGATGACGGGGCTCTTGCCCTTTCGCAGGTCATCGAGCTTGTCGCCGATGGTGGAGCTGACGAGGCCGATGAGCAGCGCCACCACGCCCACGCCCGCCAGCGTGGCCAGCACGCCCACGAGGCGCACCAGGGTGCCGCTGTCGCCGCTGAAGGTGCCGGAGTCGGCCACCCGCGTCATCGCCCACCACATCGCCTCGAAGAAGTCGAAGTGTTCGCCGGGGCTCTCGGGCGCCGGCATCACCAGCTTGGCCAGCGCGGCGCACACCAGCACGAGGAGGAAGGACAAGCCGAAGAGCCCCACGAAGCGGGCCATGGGGTTCCACGAGAGGAACCGGTCTACCTGGTAGCGGACCTTGTCGCCAAAGCTCGGCACGTCGGACATGGGCCGGCAGGGTAGCCAAAGCCCCCGCCAGGCACCCCAGAAACCGCCCCGCTACCCGGCCAGTGTCTGCCAGAGGGCCACGCGCCGGCGGAAGCCCCGGGCCTCGAACCAGCCTACGGCCCGCGCGACGGGCGCACCGCTCAGCAGCGCCTCCACCAGGGCGAGCTGCTCGTGGGACACGAGGTTCTCCGCCGGCAGCCGCCCGCGCATGCGCGCCACGGCCTCGAGGGCCTGCGTCGGCTGGCCACCGCGGCTGCACGCCCAGGCGTAGAGCGCCGTCACCTCGGCCGGGTCCAGCTCCTCGCTCCAGGCGACGTGGCGCTCCTCGAGCACCTCGAGCGCCGCGAGCAAGTCGTTGCGCGCCTTCGTCACCTCCAGGGCGTCGCCGGCGCGGCGGTAGCGGAGCAGGCGCAGGCGCCCCGAGAGGGCCCGGCTCCAGGCCACCAGCATGTCCCAGCCGTTGGCCTCGGCCGCCTTGCGCCCGGCCGCGAGGAGCGCGTCGGCCTCCTCGAGGCGCCCGCGGGCGAGCTCCGCGCCGGCGAGCACCAGCGGCGCCTCGGCCTGGCCCGCGTGGTTGCCGATGAGCACCGAGAGCGCGGCGTACTGCGTCTCGCCGGCGACGGCCGCGTCGGCCTCGCCCAGCTCCGTCAGCACCAGGCAGAGGTTGTGCAGGCTGATGGCCTCGCGGCGGAGCCAGCCGGTGGCCCGGGCCAGCTCGATGGCGCGATCGAACGCGGCCCGCGCTGCGCCCAGCTCGCCGCGGCCGTAGCGGAGGATGCCGCGGGCGTTCCAGCCCAGGCACGCGTCGCGCAGCCGCCCCGCGCGGTCGGCCAGGGCGATGAGCTCGTCGGCGAGCGCCGTGGCCCGGGTGAAGTCGCCGCAGCTCGACGCGGCCACCTCCTCGGCGCGCACGAAGGCGATGGCGTCTTCATCGGCGGCGAGCTCCGCAGGCGGCACCACCTCGCGCACCCGCGCGCAGGCCCGCACGGCGTCAGCGGCGCGCCCGAGGATTTCACACAAGAACCAGCTCCAGCCTCGCGCCCAGCGCACCCACAGGTGCGTCGCCGCGGGCCCGGTGAGGCGGGCGAGGCGGCGCTCGAGCTCCTCGAAGGCGCGCTGCGTCTCCTCCCGCTTCACGAGGTGCGAGTGGCACTCGGCGCGCACCAGCTCGAGGCCGGCCATGGCCTCGTCCACCGAGAGCGCCTCCCAGCGCTCCAGCACGCCGCGGCGCTGCGCCGCCAGCACCTGCCCCGCGCGCGTGGCCGGCAGCGCCTCGGGCGTGGCGAAGGCTGGCCGCGCGGCGCCCTGGAGCAGCGCGAGGGCCTCGAGCGGGAGCCCGAGGAAGAGCTTCACCTCGGCCACGCGGCGCAGGAGCACGAGCCGCCGCACGCCGTGGGCGCCCCGCAGGGCCTGCTCGAGGTGCGCGGCGGCCTCGGCGCGGCCCGGTCGAAGCCCAGCCCAGGCCTCGAGCCACGTGGAGCCCGAGGTGCCGTCGAGGGCGGGCAGCGCGAGCGGCACCAGCACGTCGGCCAGGCGCGCAAAGCCCTCGACGTCGAGCACCTCGAGGGCCTGCACCGCCCACGCGCCCACCATGAGCCGCGCCCCGAGCGCCTGCGTGGCCGGGACGCCGCTGGCGAGGGCGGGCCCTGAGCGCGCGTCGACGAAGCGCACCACGTCGAGGGGTCCGCGGCGCTCGAGCGTCACCAGGCCCGCCTGGAGCGCGTGCTGCAGCTGCGCCGGGAGCGCCGGATCGACCGCCGAGAGCGCGGCGACGGGCACGGCCCCGCCGAGGGTCGCCACGGTGGTGGCGAGGTGAAACACCGCCTCACCCTGCGCGCGGACGCGGGCGACGCGGAGGGCGTCGAGGCTGGCCGGCCAGCTCGAGGGCTCCAGCTCCGGGCGCGCGCGCGTGAGGGCGAGGAGCGCGGCGGCGAAGCCGGGGTTGCCGCGGGCGCGGGCCACGACGTCACCCAGGTGCGGCTCCACCGCCCCGCCCTCGCGCAGCGCCGCCTCGAGGGCCTCCTCGGCCAGCGGCTGCAGGGCCAGGCGGGCCCAGCGCGCGTCGGCCTGCCACTGCGGCAGCTTCGCGCGGAAGCCCGGGGCCTGCCGGGCCGGCGTGTCGTCGAAGGACACGAGCAGCACCAGCGGCGCCGGCTCCTCGCGCTGGGCGAGGAGCTCGATGAAGGCCAGCCCGTCGTCGTCGGCCCAGTGCACGTCGTCGAAGGCGAGCACCAGGCCCTCGGGCTGCGCGCGGTCCACCACCCAGCGCGCGAGCTCGAGGGTGGCGCCCTCGTGGCGGCTGGCGGGGTCGAGCTGCGTGAGGCGCGCGTCGGGCCGGTGCAGGCCCAGGAGCGAGGCGAGCAGCTCGGCGGCGAGGCGGGCGCGCGCAGACTCGAGGCCTGAGAGCTGCGGCGCGGCGAGGAGTCGCAGCCAGGTCGTCTCGTCGTTGCCGGTGGTGTCGAGGAGCGCGCGCAGCGTGCCCGTCACCACGCCGCGGGCCGCGTCGACGCGCAGCACCGGGTGCGGGAGCGAGGTGAGCAGGTGCGTGCGGCCCAGCCCTTCAGCGCCGCCCAGGAGCACCCGCTGGAGCGTGCCTGCCGCGAAGGCGGCGTCGACCAGCGAGGTGAGCGTGGCGGCCGCGAGCGACATCGAGGCCTGACTGTAGGAAGGCGCGCGGGAGGGGACCAGCGCCGCGGGTGGGCTACGCCGCGGTGAGGACGTAGAGGCTGGTGAGCTCCTTGGAGCGCACGGCGTAGAGCGGATCGCTCTGGTCCTTCGCCTTGCCGTGCTTCGCGGGCATCTCGAAGCGGGCGGCCACCGTGAGCTTGCAGCGCTCGAGCTCGCGGGCGAGGAAGCCCGGCTCGCGCAGGCCGAGCAGCTCGGCGAGGTTGGACAGGAGCAGCGCGCCGCGGCCGCCGGGCGCCAGGTGCGCGCGCAGGCCCTCGAGGAAGCCCAGCAGCACGCGGCTGTCCTCGTCGAACACGGCGTGGTCCACGCGGTTCTTCGGCGGCTCGGGCACCCACGGGGGGTTGCAGACGATGAGGTCGGCCTTGCCCTCGGGGAAGAGCGAGCGCTCCTCGACGGTGAACTGCTCCGCCACCTTGAAGAACTTCGCGTTCTCGCGGGCGCAGGCGACGGCGCGCGCATCGATGTCGGTGCCCACCACCGAGGCGGCGCCCTTCTGCAGGAGCAGCAGGCCCAGCACGCCGGTGCCCGTGCCCAGGTCGAAGCAGCGCTTGCCCTTCACGTCGCCCAGGCGCCGGAGGAGCTCGACGTAGTCGGTGCGCGTGGGGAGGTAGACGCCGTAGTGCGGCGTGAGCTTCTTGGGCAGCCCGGGCACCTCGAGGCCCTTCTTGCGCCACTCCGCCGCGCCCAGCACGCCCAGGAGCGTCTTGAAGGGCACGACGGTGCGGCCGCTCGGCGCCTTGCCCCAGGCCTGCCGACAGGCGAGCGCGACGTCGGGGGCGCGCTTGAGGTGCAGCACGTAGTCGGCGTCGAGCTCCACCACGATGCGGCCCAGGGTGTCGTGCTCGATGGCGCGGGCGCGGCGCTCGGCGCGGAAGGCGTCGAGCGGCGAACCGCCGTGGCGGGGCTTGGCGAGGCGGCGGCCCATGGCGCCGAGGAGCTGCCGCGCGTTGTGGAAGTCGCCCCGGTAGAGGAGCGTCTCGCCCTTGCGCACGCGCCGCAGCGCAGCGTCAGCGGTGAGGCTGTCGTCGATGAGCGAGAGCTCGCCCGGGGCCGGGGTGTCGCTCTCGGTACGCCAGGTGAAGGGAGGGGCGTCGGGCACGACGGCGTTGTGGCACGGTTCCACGGCGACGGCACGCCCGGTCCGTCAGTTCTGCAGCGGCGTGAGCCGGACGTCGGGGAACCGGGCCAGGTCGATGCCCGAGGCGATGCGCGCGGGCACCACGACGTACTCGTGGGCCTCGGCCACGCGGAAGAGCGGCGAGCCCCGAGCGCGGGTGGCGTCGAGCACGAGGTTGTCGAAGAAGGACATGCCCTCGAAGGCCTCGTAGGCGCTCTTGTCGAGGTCGGCGCAGGCGAGGGCCGCGGTGACGTTGACCGCGCGAAACCCGGGCAGCGGCGCCCCGCGCTTGCGGCTGACGACGGCCTCGTAGTCGTCCAGCGTCGTCACGCCGAGGTGCCGGAGGTGCTCGAGCAGCGCGACGCTCATGAGCGGCACCGGGAAGTGCAGGTGCTTGAGCGGCGCTCGCCCGGGACTCACGCGGAAGCGCACCGCGGCGGCCGGCGGCGTGGCGAAGGGCTGGCCCAGGGTGAAGCTCAGGTCTGCGTGCGAGACGAGGTCGACCTCGGGGTCGTCGTCGTCGTGGTGGGACCAGAGGCGGAAGAAGCGGGGGCGCGCCATGGAGCCTCAAGAGACCCGAGCTACCGCTCGAGCGCCAGCGCGACGCCGCGGCCCTGCGGCACGCCGACACCCGGTAACCGCGCGAGGATCGCGCACACCGCGCTCGAGCGATGCACCCGCAGCTCGGTGAGCAGCTCCTTGTTCGTGAGCAAGCCGCGCGCGCGCAGCACGTCCCACGCGAGGTTGAACATCCACGCGGGGACCAGCTGCGGCGGCCGACGCGCGGCCTTCGACCTCTCGGTCTCGACGTACACACCCGACGGGGTGACGTCCGTGACGAGGTTCGGCGCCGGCTGCGCGCCGAGCGTCCTGAACACCGGGTCCTGCCGGCGCTGCTGCTCGATGCCCGCGAGGAGCGCCGGCTCCAGCTCGTCGTCGCCGCCGACGTCGCCCGCGGGAGGCCGCCACGGCTCGCTCCGCGGGTCCTCCCACATCGACTCCGCCCAGCCCCAGAGCCCGGAGAGCTGCGCGTCGGCGCTCGTGCCCCGAAGCCACACGCCCGCCTCCACGTTCATCGCGAGGCCGCCGGTGAGGTTCGCCGAGCCGACGATGGCCGAGAGCTTCTTCCCCGCGCGGCCGAGGTACACCTTCGGGTGGTAGGTGCTGCCCGAGCCCGGGTTCAGCGTGTTCACCTGCACGCCGGCGCCCACGGCGAGCGAGAGCGCGCTGCCGCCCGTCTGGTCGAAGGTCGTGGTGACGAGCATGCGCGCGTCGCCGCGCGTCGCGACCGCCTCGAGCTCCTGCTCGATGAGGTGCACGCCGCGCGGGTGCGCGAAGGCGACGCACAGCAGCGCCTCGTCGGCCGTCGCGAGCACGGACCTCACCCCCGAGAGGAGCGAGCGGTCCGTGGTGGTGACGAGCTCGACGTCCACGCGCGCGTCACTCCACCGCGTCAGGCGGCCGCGAAATCCACGCCGCGATGAAGAGGTCGATCTCCCCGCGCATCACGTCCTTCACGCGCGGCGTGCCCTCGCCGGTGCGCGGGTCCTCGACGCGCGGGCTCTTGCCCACGAAGTAGCGCCGCACCTCGGCGCCGCCTTCGCCCTGGCCCGCCAGCACGGCCATGGTGAGCGCCTTGAGCTCCTGCACCGTCAGCGCGCCGGCGAGCGTCACCTCGCGCCCGGTCTTCTCGTCGCGGGCGGCGACCTCGGCCCCCACGCGCTCCACGAGGCGCCCGGCGCGCCGCTTCACCTCGCGCCCGTCGAGGCGCAGCGTCTCAGGCACCTCGAGCTCGCCGTGGCTCGGCCGGTAGAGCCGCACGTAGGCCGAGAGCCGCGCGTCGTCGTCGATGCGCCGGTGCACGCCGCGCTCCCCGGAGAGGAAGCCGTACACGCCCGGCCCGTGGAGGTGCAGGACCGCGCGCGCCGGCTCCTCGCCCTCGGCCACGCCCTGCACCTCGTACCCGCGCCGCG
This sequence comes from uncultured Archangium sp., assembly GCA_964449625.1. Taxonomy (GTDB): domain Bacteria; phylum Myxococcota; class Myxococcia; order Myxococcales; family Myxococcaceae; genus Archangium_A. The sequence continues at coordinate 23,923 of CAYUZK010000025.1, read as the reverse complement.
CCGCCCAGCCCGCGTACATCGCGGTGAGCTCCTTCACCCACGCCAGCGCCGCCTCGCCCGTCGAGCCGGCCTGGAGCTCCAGCCACGCGTCGTCCACGTCGCGCGCGCCGCCGGCGGCCACGCGGGCCTCGGCCAGCCGCACCTCGCGCGCCGCCTCCTCCACCGCGCGCACGGCCGTCGCCAGCTGCAGCTCGCCCTTCGCGTCGCGCGAGCGCCGCCGCGCCACCTGCCCGAGCTCCCGCAAGCGGTCGAGCTCGCCGAGCTGCGCGTCGAGCGCCCGGAAGGCCCGCAGCACCGCCGCCGCCGCCTCGCCGTCGTCCCAGAAGCCGGGCGCCTGGCTCTTGGCGAGGTACTCGCGCCGCTGCGCCTCGAGGGCCGGGCGCTTCGCCGCCGCCGCCACCGCCGCCGCGCGGCCGACGAGGGCCTCCGCCTCCTGCACCAGGGCCTTCTGGTCGAGCCGCTTGCGCGTCACCTGCGCGCCCGCCGCCGGGAGCTGCGCCTGCGCCGTGGCCTCGCGCTCGCGGGTCACCTTCGGCTCCGCCACCGCGTGCACCGTGCCCTGGTGCGCCACCACCTTCACCGGCGTGCCCGGCGGGAGCGGCCGGCGGGCGATCTCCACCGCCAGCGCCGCGGTGAGGGACTTCTCGATCTCCCGCTGGAGGAAGCGCGCGCCGTGGCTCGGCGAGTAGCCGCGCTCCACCAGCAGCTCCACCACCTCCGGCGCCACCTCGACGTCGAGCTGCCGCGCGCGGATGCCCTCACGCTCCAGCACGCGGCCCACCTCGCGCTGCGCGATGCGGCGGATCTCCACCTTGCCCAGCGGGCGGAAGTGGCACACGCCGTCGAAGCGGTTGAGGAACTCGGGGCGGAACTGCCCGGCGATGCGGCGGTCGATCTCCGCGATGAGCTCGCCGTCACCGCGCCGCGCCGAGAAGCCGATGGTGCCCTCGCGGTACACCTCCGCGCCCACGTTCGAGGTGCACACGATGAGGGTGTTGTTGCAGGGCACCGTCTCGCCGGCCGCGTTGATGAAGGCGCCCTCGTCGAAGAGCTGCAGGAAGCGGTCGTGGCACTTCGGGTGCGCCTTCTCGAACTCGTCGAGGAGCAGCACGGTGAAGACGCGCCCGTCGAGCAGCTTCGTCAGCTCGCCCCGCTTGCCCGACAGCGTCTGCGCCCACGGGTTGCCGAAGAGGATCTGCTCGTCTCCGAAGTCGGGGTAGTCGGCCATGTTGAGCCGCACGAGGCGCTCGCCCGCGCCGAAGAGGTACTCCGCGAGCAGCTTCGCCAGGTGCGTCTTGCCGACGCCCGTGGGCCCGGCGAAGAGGAAGACGCCCAGCGGCCGGCGCGGGTCGTTGAGGCCCGCCTTGAGCAGCGCCACGGAGCGCAGCACCGCCGCGAGCGCGTCGCCCTGCCCCAGCAGCCGCGAGCCGAAGAAGCGGCTCACCTCGTCGAGGTCGAGGGCCACCGCGTCGTCGGCCATGAAGCGCGGCAGCCGCGTGGAGCTGCAGAAGCGCGCCAGCACGTCTTCGCCCGTCACGCGCTCGCGGCTCGCCCCGGCGGCCTCGGTCACCGTCTCGCGCAGCAGCTCGATGGCCTTGCGCGGCAGCCGCTGCGCGAGGAGGAACTTCACCGACAGCCGCAGCGCGAGGTCGCAGGCCGACACGTCGATGGGCAGCCCCTGCTCGACCTCCAGCGACTCGGCCACGCGCCCCAGAATCCACCGGGCGCGCTCGAGCGGCGGCTCGTTGACGACGAAGAGGTGCAGCTTCTCGGAGAGCGCCTCGTCGCCGCGCAGCAGCTCGTGCGCCGCGCGGAGCTCCGTCTCGAAGATGAAGCGCACGCGGGCCGTGCGCAGCGCCCGCACCAGCACCGGCACCAGCGAGCTGCCGTGCACCGCGCCCACGTCGCGGAGGAAGACGACGGTGTTGGGCACGCCCGCCGCCTCCTCGAGGAACTCCTCGAAGAGCTCGGCGGCGGCCTTGGGCGAGCTGGTGCGCGCGAAGACGCCGGCGCAGGGCACCTCGAGCAGCCGCGCGCCCACGAGGCCGGGGGGCACGTTGCCCGCCACGATGCGCCGCGCGAGCTCCTGCACGATGGCCGTCTTGCCCACGCCCTGGTCGCCGGCGAGCAGCGGCGCCTTGCCCCCGCGCGTGAGGAGCGTGGCGAGCTCCGCGGCCGATTGATCGAGCCCGTGGCCGACCGGGAGCGCGCCCGCCGTGGCCAGCGCCGTCAGGTCCCGCTCCACCAGGGTGGACAGCGTCGACTGCCCCTCGTCCGTCCCCAGCGTCCGCTGCTTCCTCTTCGCCATGTCGAGTGCCCCTCGCGACGCCGCTGCCTTCGCACGTTGCCACGAGCGGCGCGGGGGCACCGCGAGAATTTCAGGCGCGCCGACGGGGCGTCAGCGCTCGACGCGATCGAGGAACGTGCCCAGCAGCACCCAGCGCCGGCAGTCTGCCGCGCGCCCGCGCTTCGGCATGAGCGGCGTCGTGTAGTGCCAGAAGGGCAGCCGGTAGCAGGTGACGCCGCCGCGCGTGGCCACCGACTGCAGCTCCGTCAGGTGCCCCTGCTTCTCGTACACGAGGAACTGGTGCCCCACGCCCTCGGTGCAGAAGGTGAGGTGCAGGTCGGTGTAGCCGTCGCAGCCCAGGGGCTCGTCGGGGTGATGGTCGTTGTGCGGCCCCGAGTAGTCCTGCTCGCGGTAGCACAAGGCCTGCAGGCCCCACTGCGTGCGCAGCGGGTAGCCCGAGAGCGCCTCGGCGAAGGCATGGAACGAGGCCGAGGTCATCATCGCGATGAGGCCGACCTCCTCCGCGACCTTCCGCGCCGGCGACTTCTCGTCGTCGATCATCGCCGTCTGAACCCGCACCGTCTTGGGCAGCTTCTCCTTGTAGGCGACCTTCATGCCCCAGGTGGCCGCGCGAGGAATGGGCTGCTCCATCAAGAAGGTGCGCGGGCCGAGCGCCCGCTCGAGGAGCGCCGCGACGCCGCGCGCCTTCTGCTCATCGATGAGGCCTTCGGCGGCGACGAAGCGCGACTGCCCCGTGGCGAGGAAGCCGGAGAGCCCGTGCCGCCCCGCGAGCACCTTGCGCCCCTCGGCGGTCAGCAGCCCCGCGAACTCCCTGGGGAGCGTCTTCATCGCTCGGCCGCGCCCGTCACCCACTGCGCGACCTCGAGGCGCCGCTCCAGCTCCGCGACGAGGGACTCGACGAAGGCCGTCTTGTCACCCACGCCGGCGAGGTACCGCCAGGTGGCGCCACGGAAGCTGACGGTGACCTCCTGCGCGTCGGCGACGCGGCCGTCGATCTTCGTCGGCCCACCCGCGGGGTCGAGGGCCTCGAGCAGGGCCTTCACCTCGCCCACCGTCGCCTCGGTCACGCGCCCGGTGGCGGCGCCCTCGACGCGCGTGTGCTGGCGCCCGATGAAGGACACCTCGCCCGACTCGCGGGCCTCGACCTCATAGGCCGCGCACTTCGCGTTGCAGGTGCCCTTCGTGATGCGCACCAGCACCGGTGACGTGTCGGCGGACGAGCGCGCGTCGGGCGAGGTACGACACGCGACGAAGGCGAGGACGGCGAGCAGGCAGAAGGAGCGCACGACAAGCGCCGTAGCACGACTCACTGCACGTCGCGCCAGGTGCCCTCGCTCCCGCCGGCCTGCCAGTCGACGCGCGCGAGCCCGCGGGGCACGAAGACCGAGGTGGCGGTGAACCACTGCGTGCCGAAGCCCGTGCGCGGCTCACCGATGGCGAGGTACCCGCGCGTGCCCGAGTCGATGGCGAACTCGAAGAGGCCGTCGTGCGCGGAGCTCGTCTCCAGCAGCGGCTGCGGCGCCACTCCGCCGTCACGGGAGAACGGCGAGACGTCGAACCAGCCGACCGGCGAGCCCGACCGCGGCGCGCCCGTGCAGCCCTCGCCGTCGCAGCGCTGCGTGAGCTGCCCGTAGAGCCCCTGCGTGATGGAGAGCCGCGCCTCGAGCGGCGGCGCCGGCTCGCAGGAGAGGAGAATCGCGAGCAGCGGCAGGGAGCGGAGCGTGCGCATGGAGTCCCTCCAGTCTCGCTCAAAATCGCTGCCAGCCCGAGGTCCGGTGGTAGGGTGCCCGCGCCGTGGCCACCGACGACCTCACGCTGGTTCAACGCGTCCGGACAGGCGACCAGCGCGCCTTCAAGCTCCTCGTCGAGCGCTACCAGCGCAAGGTGTACGGCGTCGCCGTCGGCATGCTCAAGGACCGCGAAGAGGCCCGCGACGTGGCGCAGGAGGCCTTCGTCAAGGTCTACCGCTACCTCGACCACTTCAAGGGCGACGCGAGCTTCTACACGTGGCTCTACCGCATCACCGTCAACATCTGCATCGACGTCATCCGCAAGAAGGGCGGCGTCTCGGGCGGCGCGCGCGAGGCCGTGGAGTTCGACGACTCGATGCGCCACGACGTCGCCGAGGCGAACATCGGGGCCCTGGGCTCCCGGCTGGGCACCAACCCGCAGAAGTCGGCCCTGCGCGCCGAGCTCGCCCAGCGCATCACCGAGGCCATCAACCAGATCCCCGAGGCGCACCGGCAGATCCTCCTTTTGCGCGAGGTCGAGGGCATGAGCTACGAGGAGCTCGCCCGGACCTTGAAGATCCCCAAGGGCACCGTGATGTCGCGGCTCTTCCACGCCCGCCTCAAGATGCAGAAGATCCTCAACGAATACCTGGAGTTGGACGAGGCAAAGTCCGGCGTGGGCTCGGAGGAGGCGTCTTGAATTATCGAGGTTTGGCCGCGTCACCCCGCGCACCCTTTCAGGCGGTGACCCCATGAAGAACCCCGCGCGCGCGAAGTACCTCCCCCAGCTGTCGCCCTACGTCGATGGCGAGCTGTCTCCGCAGGAGCGACAGGAGCTCGAACAGCACCTCGCGAACAACAAGGACTCCGCGGCGCAGGTGGCTGACTTCCGCGCCGCCGACGCGCTCATGCGCCACGCGCTCGAGCTACAGGCCGACGAGGTGGACTGGAAGAAGTTCTCCGAAGAGGTGATGGCCCGGGTGACGCCCGAGAAGCTGCCCCTCTTCGAGCGCCTGAGTCTCTCCCTCTCGGAGCTCTTCACCTACCAGCGCGGGCCGGTGATGGCGGGCCTCGTGGGCGCCGCGGCGGCCGTGGCCATCGCCGTGCCGCTCGCCCTGTCCATGAGCGCCCCCGAGGGCTACGGCGCCAAGAGCGTGCACGTGCAGACCGTGTCCGTCGAGCGCGACGCGAAGGTGAAGCCGGTGGTGATGGAGACCGACGGCGACGCGGTCATCTGGGTGCTCGACGCGGCCGCCAACCCGGACGGCGGCAAGAAGAAGAAGGACGGCGAGAGCAGCGAAGAGACGCTCACCGAGCCCGACACCAATCAGGGGGAGCTGTGACGAAGACGCTGGCCTGCGCGGTGGGGCTGTTCGCGGTGACGGCGCTCGCGGCCGAGCCGCAGGTGCTGGTGCAGGCCGACGTGGTGCTCGCCCTCGAGGCGGCCGGCCCCGTGGCGCCGGACCTGGTGTCGATGCAGCAGCGGCTGGCAGAGAAGAAGAAGTACGGCACGCTGAAGAAGCTCGAGTCGAAGCGCCTCGAGCTCGTGCGGGGCCAGGCCCAGTCGCTCGCGCTCCCCAACCAGAAGACGGCGGAGGTGACGCTCCAGGACGTGAAGGACAACGTCGCCACCGTGAAGCTCAAGGTGCCCCCGACCGAGGCGGTGTACTCGCTCGCGAAGGGCAAGACGCTCTACTTCCAGGGCGGCGCTCACGAGGGCGGCGACCTCTGGCTCCTGGTGTCCCAGCCGAAGAAGTGACGCCCGGTCCGCCGGGTCTCGCAGCGCGATGACGCTCGCCCTCCTCCTCAGCCTCGTCGCCAGCCTGCCTGATGGCGGGGTCGACGAGGGCGACGCGCCCCACGCCGCGGTGGCCGTCGATGGAGGCGCGGTGCTCCTGCCGGCGCCGCCACCACCTGGCCCCGCAGCGCCCGAGCCCGAAGCTCCGCCCGAGGCGGCGGCCAGCCCCGGCCCCGCGGTGCGCCTCTTCGGCGCCGTGGAGGCGGACTTAGGCGTGCTGCCCTCGGGCGTGCCGGAGAACGGGCTCGACCTCTTCACCACCGTGGTGCCCATGGCCGGCTTCTCGGTCGGCGAGGCCTTCACGCTGGAGCTGGGCCCCTCGTTCCGCTTCCGCCTCATCGACACGCCCGCCTTCAACCGCGCCTCCGACGTGGGGCAGGTGCTGCGCGGCGCCGACTGGGACGAGCCGAGCGACTTCGGCCACCTCCTGCGCGCGCTGAACATCGGGCCCGAGACGGGGCCCTTCTTCGTGCGCGTCGCGCCAGTGCGGAAGAAGTCGCTGGGCCTGGGGCACCTCGTGTCGCGCTACTCCAACCAGGACAACGTCGACTACCGCCCCGCCGCCGGCCGCGCGGTGCTGACCCTGGGCCCCGTGCGCGGGGAGTTCTTCGCCTCCGACATCCTCGGCGCGCGCCTCTTCGCCGGTGAGCTGGCGTGGGACATCGGCGGCACCTTCTCGAGCGACGCGGCGGTGAAGGATCGCTACGTGCTCGCGCTGCAGGTGGCGCACGACGCGAGCCTCGCCGGGCGCCCCTTCCGGGCGGATCGCTCGGTGCCCGCGCTGACGCTGCCCGCGGTGACGCTGCTGCACCTCGACGCCTCGGCGGTGCTGGCGCGCTCGGCCGCGCTGCGCTGGCTGGTGCTCGGGGGCCTGGGCACGCGCGTCAACGCCACCGCGGACCTGGGGCTGGTGGTGGGCACGGCCCTCGACGCCACCGCCGGTGAGGTGGGCTTCTCGACGCGCGTGGAGCTGCGCAAGCAGTCAGGCGGCTTCCGCCACGGGTACTTCGGGCCGGGCTACGAGCTGCAGCGCTTCTCCGACACGGGCCTGGGCCTCGTGCCGCTCGCCGACGCGCGGCTGCCCGACGGCTTCTCGGGCTACGCGGAGCTCCGCGTGGGCGTGGGCACGGCGCTGACCGCCGACGTCGCCGCCGAGTACTTCTTCTGGAACCGCCTCGACCTCGACGCCACGCTGCAGCTCGAGGTGCTCAAGGAGCGCTTGCAGCTCACCGGCCGCTTCACCGCCCTGGGCCTGGCGCAGCAGCCCCGCTACGCCGCGCAGGGTGGCTTTCGGCTGCGGCTCTTCCCCGCCTTCTACGTGCTGGCCCAGGCCGGCACCGTCTTCTTTCCCCAGCCGGAGGGCGGGCTGATCCGCGGGTTCACCGCCTCGGCGGGCGCCGGCGTCGATTTCGAGCGCTAGCGCCCCCCATGTAGGCAGAACACTTCACCTCACGATGTCGCGGCGTTGGCCGGGTGAGGGTCCGAAGGTGTTCAGAGACTTGCCACATTCCGAGTGAGTCTCGGCGGTTGCGAGTTCGATAACCTCCACATCATGAGCGCTTACCGCATTCGCACTGGTGACACGCTGTCTGGCATCGCGCATCGCTACGGCACCTCGGTGTCGTCGCTGATGAAGTCGAACCCGCAGATCAAGAACGCCAACCTCATCTACGCCGGCCGCACGCTCACGGTGCCGGGCTCCCGCGACGAGTTCGTCTCGCGGCCCTCGAGCTCGCAGCCCCGCCCCTCTGGCTCGCCGGCGCCGTCTGGTCCCTCGGGTCCGTCTGGCGCGCCCAGCGGCGCGAGCAAGCCCTTCGACCTCGCCCGCCAGTACCTCGGGTGGAACGCGCGCGACCTCAAGGTCTCGAGCAACGCCGTGGGCCGCGCCATGCAGGACTGGGTGCCCAACAACGTCAACTGCGCCAACTTCGTCTCGGGCACGCTCATCGCGTCGGGGCAGATTCGCTCGAACCAGGGCAGCGCCGCGGTGCGCGGCCTCATGGCCAACCTCGACCGTGACTCCAACTTCCGCCGCGTGTCGCTGAGCCAGGCGCGCCCCGGCGACGTGGTGTCGATGCGCACGCCGGGCGGGCAGCACGTGGTGCTCTTCGCCGGCTGGAAAGACGGGCGCCCGCTCTTCATCGGCTCGAACAACGTCAACCGCGATGGGAGCCAGCGCGTGAGCTACACGCAGATGCGCTACCCCATCATGGCCATCCACCAGTACCGCGGCTGACGCCGTCAGGGCAGCACGCGCTGCAGCGCCGACACGGCCTCCTCGAGGCGCCAGGGCTTCACCAGCACCGCGTCGAAGCCCAGCCGGCGGCGCGTCTCTTCGTCGAGCTCCATGGCGAGCCCCGAGGAGACGATGATGGGCACCGTCGGGCGGAGCACGCGCAGGGCGCGGGTGAAGTCTTCGCCGCTCATCTGGGGCATCGAGAGGTCGGTGATGACCGCGTCGAAGCGCTCCGGCGCCTCGGTGAAGGTGGCGAGGGCCTGGCGCGGGTCGTCGAACACGGTGGTGCGGTAGCCCAGCGTCTCGAGCAGCTTCGCCGAGACGCGCGCCATGCCTGGGTGGTCGTCCACGAGGAGCAGGTGGCGCCCCTCGCCCGGGCGCTCCTCCTGCGCGCGCGCCGGCCGAAGGTACACGGAGAAGAGCGTACCTCGGCCCGGGGTGCTCTCCACCAGCACCACGCCGCCGTGCGCCTGCACGATGGTCTGCACCACCGCCAGCCCCAGGCCCGTGCCGGTGGTCCCGTCGCGGGCCGAGAAGAAGGGCTCGAAGATGCGCCGGCGCGTGGCCTCGTCCATGCCCACGCCCTCGTCGCGCACGGCCAGGCGCACCCAGCGCCCCAATGACAGCCGCGGCTCCCGCGCCACCTCCGCGGGCCCCACGTCCACCGCGTCGAGCGACACGGTGACGGCGCCGCGCCGGCCCTGCATCGCCTGGAGCGCGTTGGTGCAGAGGTTGACGAGCACCTGGTGGAGCTGGCCGGCGTCGCCCAGCACCGGCGGCGCCACCGGCGAGAGCGACGGGCGCAGCAGCACCTCGCCCGCCGTGGGCCCCAGCAGCGTCAGCACCTCGCGCACGGTGCCGGCGAGGTCGAGGGGCACGCGCTCCGGGGTGCGGCGGCGCCCGAAGGTCAGCACCTGCTGCGTCAGCTCCCGGCCGCGCAGCGTGGCCTGGAGGATGGCCTGGGCCACCTCGGCCGGCCGCCCGGGGAGCGCCTCGAGCCGCTGCGCGTGGGCCACGATGACGGTGAGGAGGTTGTTGACGTCGTGGGCGATGTGCGAGGCGAGCCGCGCGAGCGCCTCGGCCTTCTGCGACTCGGCCACCTGCCGCTCGAGCTGCAGCTCCGACTGGGCGAGGGCCGCCTCGGCGCGGTGGCGCTCGGTGGCCTCGAGGGCGAGGGAGACGAGGTCCGCCAGCGCGCCGGCGAAGGCCTCCTCCTCGGGGCGCCAGGTTCGAGCGGTGCCCAGGTGCTCGATGCACAGGGCGCCGACGAGCTCGCCGCGCAGCCGCACCGCGACGTCGATGGTGGCGCCGATGCCCTCGGGGCCGAAGTAGTCGGGCACGAGCTTGCGCGTGCGCGGGTCGGCGTTGACGTCGGCCACGGGCAACAGCCGCTGCGCGTGGAGCGCGTCGAAGTAGTCGCGGTGCGCCGACACCGAGAGCGTGGCGCCGGCGCCGTGCCGGCCCTCGTCGGCGAAGTACACGTCTTCCTGGCGGATGGTGGTGCGCGCCTCGTCGAGGAGCCAGACGCCGCAGCGCGAGACGCCGATGCCGCGCACCGCCGCCTCGTCCACCTCCCGCAGCGCCGCGGCGAGGTCACTGCCCCGGAAGCTGGGGCTGCGCGCGAGCCGCAGCAGCTCCGTCGTCACCGCCGCGCGGCGGGCCTCCAGCAGGGCGCGCTCCCGGGCGTGGGCCCGCTCCTGCTCCACGCGCACCAACACCGCGGCGACGCCCAACAGCCCGGGCAGGAAGAGCCAGCCATCGGCGCCCTCGGCGAGCCAGCGCGCCACCGCGGCCTCGTCTTCGATGCCCGCGAGCACCAGGAGCGGCACCTCGCCGACGACGGCCCGCACCGCCGCGGGGCCAGGGAAGCCGGCGTCGAGCGCCACCACCGCCGCGCACCACGCGCCCTGGGCGGGCGCGTCAGCCGCGGAGGCCACGCGCCGCACCTGCCAGCCGCGCCCGGTCGCCGTGACCGCGCTGGCCAGCCGCGCGGCGACGCCGTCGTCGGCTCCGACGAGCAAGAGGGTGGTGGCGTGGGACATGGACATACAGACTCTACGCCAGCCGGGGGCCAGGAGATCGAGGCCAGACGCCGACTTCGCATCGGGGCGAGGCGCCCCAGGTCGACCCCGCCCGTGCGACAGTCGTCCCATGGCCCGGCTGCTCGTGCTCGCCCTCGTCACCCTCGCCTCGAGCTCCCGCGCTGGGGGACCCACCTTCGAGGATGCCAGCGCCGAGCGCTTCGCCCGCCTGGCGCTGGCCTGCGTGCACCGGGAGTACCCCAACAAGCTGGCGCATGTGCTGAGCGGCCCGGCCGACGCGAAGGTGCCGCGCCAGCTCACCCCGGCCTTCTACGGCTGCTACGACTGGCACTCGGCGGTGCATGGGCACTGGCTGCTCGCACGGCTGGCGCGCACCTGGCCGTCGGCGCCCTTCGCCGCCCAGGCGAAGCAGGCGCTCGGCAAGAGCCTCACCGTGAAGAACCTCAAGGCGGAGCTCGCGTACCTCGAGGGGCCCGGGCGCGTGAGCTTCGAGCGGCCCTACGGGCTCGCGTGGCTGCTGCAGCTGGCCGCGGAGCTGCGCGAGTGGGACGCGCCGGAGGCGAAGGCCTGGGCGAAGGCCCTCGAGCCGCTCGAGCGGGCGGCGGTGAGGCGGCTTTCCGCGTGGCTCCCGAAGCTCTCGAGGCCGATCCGCGTGGGCGAGCACGACCAGACGGCCTTCGCCTTCGGGCTGGCGCTCGACTGGGCGCGGGTCGCGAAGGACGCGGCGTTCGAGGCCCTGCTCGTCGAGCGCGTGACGACGTACTACCGGGCCGACACGGCCTGCCCGCTCGGGTGGGAGCCCGGCGGGCAAGACTTCCTCTCGCCCTGCCTCGGCGAGGCGGACGTCATGCGCCGCGTGCTGCCGCCGGCGGAGTTCGCCAGGTGGCTGGGCGCGTTCCTCCCCACGCTGCCGAAGGACGGGCGCGCGAGCTGGCTGGTGCCGGAGGTGGTGACGGACCGCGCGGACCCGAAGCTGGCGCACCTCGACGGGCTGAACTTGTCGCGCGCGTGGATGCTGGAGGGCGTCGCCGCGGCGCTGCCCACGGACGACCCGCGGCGCGCGGCCCTCGCGGCGGCGGCGACGGCGCACCGCGCGGCGGGGCTCGAGGCGGTGACGGGCGAGCACTACGAGGGCGGGCACTGGCTGGGCAGCTTCGCGGTGTACCTCGTCACCGCGCGCGGGCTGCCGGCCGCGGGCCCCTGACCCAGCGCGCTACTCTTCACCCAGCCGCGAGAGGTCCGGCGACTCGGGGAACTTCTGCCGCACCGCCGCGAGCAGCGCGCGCTTCGACTCGAGGCGCTGCTGCGCGCCGAGCAATCGGACGAGCTCGCGCACCCCAGCGAGGCCGTTGTCGCCGCCCGTCGCCACCGCGAGGAGGTACTCCGCGCCGGGCAGCGTGTCGTCGCCGGGCAACACCCTCACCCGCCGCTGGCCGTCGGGCATCACCTTGAGCTCCACGAGCTGCGGCGCGCCCTTCACCACCACCGGGCGGGCCGGGCGCTTGCTGCCCTCGAGCGCGTCGCCGTCGGCCACCACCAGCGCCCCGCGCTCCGGCGGCACCACGGCCACCACCACCGTCTCTTCGGCCTTCGCCTCCACCCGGAACCAGTCGACCGACGAGAACGGCGCGTCGGGCCGGGCCGGCGCGAGGAGCTCCAGGTCCACCTTCACGCCGGTCCACGCGGCGACGGCCTTCGTCAGCGGCAGCGCCTGCGCGGAGGAGGCGGTGTCGTTGGGCTCCACCTCGGCGACGCCCTCCACCGCCATCGGCTCGACGAGGAGCGTGTACGGCACGAGCGCGCGCTCGCGGCTGGGCCGGTTCGACTCGGTGGCGAAGGGCTTCTCTTCCACCCGCACGTAGAGGGCGCCGGGGCCAAGCTGCACGCCGTCCACCCGCTCGGGCTCGCCCAGGCCCACCTCGTCGAGGAAGACGCGGCGGCTGAGCTTCTCGACGCTGCTGCCGTCGTTCTTCTCGGCCGCCTGAAGCTGCAGCAACTCCACCGTCAGGTTGAGGTCGGCCACGCCAGTGAGCGTGAGCCGGTGCGGGCCGGCCGCGACGGTGGTGACGTAGAGGTCGCGGTCGCCGCCCGACGCCGCCGCGCCGATGGCGCCCTTCACCGGCAGCCCGAGGGCAAAGCGCGTCGCCTGCTGCGGAGAGTCGTTGGGCTCGCGCTCCTCGCTCATCGCCGCGGCCTGCGCCGTCGGCTGCTGGTGCAGGAGCCGCAGCCCGATGCCGCCGCCGGCGAGGAGCAGCCCGACGGCCACGAAGGGCGCCACGGCGCGGCGCAGCCGCAGCGCGCGCTCGTAGCGGTCGAAGTCCTCCCTCGAGAGCATCTTGTCGGAGAGCTCCGCCGGCATCGGCGTGTACTCCGCGGGCTTGCTCCCCAGGTCGCGCTGCAGCCGGTCGAGGGCCACGCGCATGGCCTCGGCGTCAGCGAAGCGGTCCTCACGCCGCTTGGCCATGGCCTTCATCAAGAGGGCCTCGAAGGCGGGGCTCACGTGGGCGTCGGGCTTCACCTCGCCGACGCGCGGCACCGGGGCCTCGCCGTGCTGCGTGAGGATGCTGAACGGCGTCGGCCCGTCGAAGGGCTGCCGGCCGGTGACGAGCTCGAAGAGCAGGCAGCCCACCGAGTAGAGGTCGGCGCGCGCGTCGAGGTCGTCACCGCGAATTTGCTCCGGCGACATGTACGCCGGCGTGCCGATGAACTCCCCGGTGGTGGACTTGCGCCCTTCGGCCTCCTGGAGCTTGGCGATGCCGAAGTCGAGCAGCTTGACCTGGTCGTCGCCCGACTTGCGCCGGCGCACGAGCATCACGTTCGCGGGCTTGATGTCGCGGTGCACGATGCCCGCCTCGTGGGCCTCCTGCAGCGAGGCCAGCAGCTGCACGCCGATGGCCGCGGCCTGGGCCTCGCCGAGCGCGCCGTGGGCCTTCAGGTGCCAGGCGAGGTCCTTGCCCGGCACGTACTCCATGGCGATGAAGAGGCTCCCGTCGTCGAGCTCGCCGGAGTCGAACACCTGCACCGTGTTGGGGTGCGAGAGCTTCGCCACCACGCGCGCTTCCTGGAGGAAGCGGCCCTTGAGCGCCCGGTCGAGCGCGTGGTCGGGCCGCATGAGCTTGAGCGCGGCCAGCTTGCCCATGCGCACGTGCTCCACCTTGTAGACGGCGCCCATGCCGCCCTCGCCCAGCTTCTCGAGCACCTGGTAGCGCTTGTCGATGAGCTGCTGCTTGAGCGGCCCCTCGTGCGTGTCGGCGGTGCCCGAGCTGCCGCGGAGGTCCTGCCCGCAGGCCGGGCAGTAGTTGGGCTCACCCTCGAGCGCCTTGCCGCACGCCTGGCAGCGCAGCGTGCCGTCTTCGCCGATGGGCGTCGCGCGACGCGCGGTGTCGTTGTCAGAGCCCACGAGGCGCGCACCGTACCAGAGGAAGCCCGACCGACGTGGGCCTCGCCGTGGATCAGTCACCGCCCGGGCTCACCAGCACCCGGTTGCGGTACACGCCCGGCGCGTGCGTCACGGTGTCGCGCCCGGCCCCGATGCCCGTCTCGGCGAGCGAGAGGTGCACCGCCGGCCTCGCCCCCGCGCGCGCCGGTACGCCGAACTGCACCACGTTCACCGGCACGCCCTCCCCCGCGGTCGGAGAGGGCGAGCCGTCGGCCTGCGCCGTGAAGTCGAGGAACGAGAGCGTGCAGAGGTGCCGCGGGCCGTCGAAGAGCTCGAGCGTCAGCGGTCCGCCGGACGGCAGCGGGCCGCGCGCGAGCGTGGTGAAGGGGCCCTTCTCCGCGTCGCGGGCCTGGGCGACGCGCAGCTCGCCGGTGGTGTGCCAGGCAGCGAAGCGCGCGGGCCGGCCGCGAGGGTAGTCGAAGGGCTCGAGCGAGAAGACCTCCGGCCCCATGGCCGCGAAGCGCACGCCGGGCTGCGCGACGCCGTCGAGCCAGAGCGCGGTGAAGCGGTTCAAGTGCGAGTGCACCGGCACCGGCAGCTCCGTGGCGGCCTCCAGCAGCACGCCGGCGTCGACGGCAGACACGTGGAGCGAGGCGCGGCGACGAGGGCCCTCGAGCGCAGGCGTGCCCTCGAAGGCCGTGGGCGCCACGCCGGGCCAGAAGCCGTCGCGCGAGGAGTCGAGGAAGGTGAGGAGCGGGTGCAGCTCCAGCGTGGCCGCGCCGCAGGGAAGCTGCACGTGCGCGCCGTGCAGCGTGACGCCGGGCACTGGCTCTTGCACCGCGGGCGCGGGGAGCGTCGCCAGCGCCGGCCGCGTGCCCGGGAGCCCTGGCCGACGGGCGGTGGCCCACGTGACGCCCCAGGGCACGCCGAGCAGCAGCCCGACGACGGCGAGCGCCCGACCGCCCGGCGAGCGCGCGCGGAAGGTGCGCACGGCCGTGAGCGCCCAGAGGATGCCCAGGAGCGCGCCGCCGGCCCACAGGCGCGGGGTGGTGGCCGGGAAGAAGACGCGCCCGGCGATGGAGAGGCCCAGGAGCACGCCCGCCGGCGCCCACCAGGCCGCGAGGAGGAGCGCCGGCCGGGGCAGGAGCGCGGCGAGGGCCGCGACGCCGACGAGGAGCCACGTCGCGCCGACGAGCCCGGTGGAGGACCAGAACGCCGCGCTCGAGACGGGGAACACGCCCGGGCTCCGCCACATCGCGCCCGTCGCCGCCGCGGCGAGGAAGCCCAGGCTCACCACCGTGAGCCAGCGCGCCGCGGGAGGAGGAGGTGAGGCCACCTTCGCATTGTGCGTGAAAGGCCGCCGCGCCCCAACGATGCCTGAGCCAACCGCTCGTGCCGACCCGAGCCTCCGACGCTCATCCGTTGCACAGCGTGTGCAGCCCGCTGCACGGCGACGACGACCCGCGCGGGGGCGCTTGCGCTGGAACGCGACTTGCTGTGAGCCGCCGCACCATGCTCCTCCCGCTCCTCGTCGCCACCGTCCTCGCGGCAGACGCTCCCCCCGGAGCCTCGACCCGGCTCCTCACCCCGGAGGTGAGCGCCGGCGTCGGCGTGCTCGGCGCCGGCTACTCGCAGCACGGCGCGCGCTGGGGTGACGCGCACCTCGCGCCCGTCGTCACCGGCCGGTACCTCTTCGGCGGCTTCACGGTGGAGGCGGGCGTGCTGCTCGCCGCGCCGCTGGCCGCGGAGACGACGGCCACCTCGCTCTCGGGCGGCCTCGCCCTCGGGTGGACGGGGCGCCGCTGGAACGTGATGCTGGGCGCGACGCTGCAGTGGAGCGCGCTGACGACGCCCGCGGTGCAGGTGCTGCCGCAGCTCCGCGCCGCCTACGACTTCGGGCCCTTCGGCCTGGCCGTGGGCGTCTTCGACCAGCTCGCGCTCGTGCCCGCGCACCTCTCCGGGTTCTTCCGCGTCGGCGCCACGCGCCTGTCCATCGGCTACGTCGCGCCGCTGGGCGCCATGGCCGGCATCGACGTGCCTCTCACCGGCCGCTTCGGCGTCCGCATCACCGGCTTTGCCTTCAAGCTCGCGCAATCGGAGTTCGCCATGCTGACCCTCGCCGCGACCTTCGACGGGGGTGCGCGATGAGCGCCGCCCGCCTGAGCCTCGCCGCCGCCGCCCTCGTCATCGCGTGCGCGCCGCGCCCCGGCCTCGACCGGTCCGACCCGCCGCTGGCGGAGCTGGGCAAGGGGCTGCCCGCGGGGTTCCTCTTCGGCGCGGCCACCTCGTCGCACCAGATCGAAGGCGGCCTCGACAACGACTGGACCGAGTGGGAGCAGGGCACCTGGCCCGACGGCCGGCCGCACATCGAAGGCGGCGACCGCAGCGGCCTGGCCGCCGACTCGTGGAACCGCTTCGACGAAGACCTGGCGCTCCTGCAGCAGCTCGGGGCCAACACCTACCGCTTCTCGGTGGAGTGGAGCCGCCTCGAGCCGACGCGGGGCGCCTGGGACGCCGCGGCCATGGCCCGCTACCGCGAGTGGGCGACGAAGCTGCGCGCCGCGGGCATCGAGCCCATGGTGACGCTGCACCACTTCACGCTGCCCCGGTGGGTGTCGGAGCAGGGCGGCTTCGAAGACCCGCAGACGCAGGACGACTTCGCGGCCTTCTCGCGGCGCGTGGCGGTGGCGCTGGGCGACCAGGTCGACCTCTGGTGCCCCATCAACGAGATCAACGTCTACGCAGTGCAGGGCTACCTCACCGGCGAGTGGCCGCCAGGCGTGAAGGACGACACCGCGCGGCAGGTGCAGGTGATGGCCTCGATGCTCAAGGCCCACGCGAAGGCCACCACGGCGCTGCGCGAGGTGGACACCACCGACGCTGACGGCGACGGCCGGGCCACCGTCGTCACGCACGCGCACCACGTGCGCATCTTCCAGCCGGCGAGCCACTCCGCGCTCGACACGGCCATCGCGGGCCTCACCGACGACGTGTCGAACGAGGCCATCCCCCGGGCGTTCAAGACGGGGCGCATTCAGCTCTCCATCCCAGGCACCATCGACATCGACGAGGCCGTGCCGGGCCTCGCGGGCAGCATCGACGTGCTGGGGCTCAACTACTACACGCGCGACATGGTGCGGGCCGACCTCGGCGCCGCGGCGCTCTCGCAGATGTACTACCGGCCCGGGCGACCCTCGAGCGACCTCGGGTGGGACCTCTACCCCGACGGGCTCTACCTCTCGCTCATGCGCTTCTCGAAGTGGGGCTGGCCGCTGATGGTGACCGAGAACGGCACCGCCGACACCGACGACGACTTCCGCGAGCTGTTCCTGCGCCAGCACGTCGCCGCCATGGAGCGCGCCGTGGCCGACGGCGCCACCGTGGCCGGGTACTACTACTGGAGCCTGCTCGACAACTTCGAGTGGGCCGAGGGCTTCGGGCCGCGCTTTGGGCTCTTCACGGTGGACTACGCCACCTTCGCGCGCACGCCCACGAAGGCCGTGCCCACCTTCAAGGCCATCCGCGAGCACCTGCCCTAGCCAGGGGGGTGGGTGGCCGACGCGCGGGCCCGTCCTTACAGAACCCTCATGCTCACGCCTCCGCCCATCACCCTCACCCACCCCGACCTGGCGCGCCTCCAGCACCTGCTCAGCGAGGCCGGCGACGGCGAGGTGCGCCACCTGCTGCTCGAGCGCCTCGAGACTGAGTTGCTTCGGGCCGCGGTGGTGAACGAGGGCGACGCGGGCGAGGCCGTGGGGCTGGGCGACCGCGTGGTGTACGAGAACCTCACCTCCGGCCAGCGCCGCGAGGTGGTGCTGGTGGCGCCCGAAGCCGCCCGCCCGGGCACGGAGTACCTCTCGGTGCTGACGCCGGTGGGCTGCTCCCTCATCGGCCTGCGCCAGGGCGACACCTTCGAGTGGGACGAGGGGCCCCACCGCTGGCACCTCAAGGTCATCTCGGTGCACAAGGCGCACTGACGCCGTCGGCCCATCGACCGCGCCGACGAGGGCCCGTAGGCTTCGTCCGTGAGCGCTCTTCTCCGCTTCGAGCCGCGCCGGGAGCTGGGCCGCACCGGCTTCTGCGCCACGCGCCTGGGCGTCGGTGACGTCGCCGACCGCGCCCTGCCCCTCGAGACGTGCGTCGCCACGCTGCGCCGTGCGCTCGACGCCGGCCTCAACGTGGTGGACACCGCGCCCGCCTACGAGGCTGGCTTCAGCGAGGAGGTCGTGGGCCGCGCGCTGCGGGGCCGCCGCGAGGGCGTCTTCCTCGTGGACAAGGTGGACCACCTCGACCGGCCGGTGACGACGCAGGTGGAGGAGAGCCTGCGCCGCCTCGAGCTCCCCAGCGTGGACCTCTTCGCCTTCCACGACGTGAGCGACCTTTCGACCTGGCGCGCGCTCGCGGCGAAGGGCGGCGCCTTCGACGAGCTGGGCGAGTGCGTGCGGGCGGGCCGCGCGCGCTTCCGCGGCGTGTCGAGCCACCACCCCGAGGTGCTGCGCGAGGCCATCGCCTCGGGCCTGTGCGACGTGCTCCTCTTCCCCATCGGCCCCTTCGTCGACCCCCGCTACGAGGCGGAGATCCTCCCTGCGGCGAAGGCGCGCGGCCTGGGCACCATCTGCTTCAAGACCTTCGGCGGCGGCCTGCTGGTCAGCGACACCGCCGGGTACGGGCGCCCGCTCCCCGAGGGCCGCGCAGCGTCGCTCCCGCGGCTCGAGGTCTCGACGTGCGTGCGCTACACCCTCACGCGCGACCCCGACGTCGCGCTCCTGGGCCTGAGCAACTCGGGAGAGCAGGACGACGCCTTCGCCGCCGCCGCCGCCTTCCTGCCCCTGAGCGAGGCGGAGCTGGCGCAGGTGCGCGCGCAGGCGGCCGAGGCCGTCGCCGCGCGCGGCCCGGCGTGGTGGAACCCGCCCGGGTGAGGCCTCACTTCTCCGACAGCCGCACCACCGCTTCGCCGGCCTCGTGCGCGGCGAGCCGCAGGCGGTAGCCCACCTCGCGCGGCGTGCCGACGGAGAGATCGAGCGCGCGGCGCAGCGCCGAGGTGGCCAGCGCGAAGTCCTCCCGGTCGGCGGCGTCGGAGGCCTCGGCGGAGGCCGTCAGCTCGTCGATGAGCGCCAGCGGTAGCACGTCGTCGGCCTCGCCCATCACGTCGAAGCAGCGCAGCGGCGTCGCGGCGCCCTTGGGCGCATAGCGGCCGAGCGCGCGCAGCACGAAGGCCGAGGGCTCGAGGTGCGCCACGAGCTCGCCGCTCACCAGCACCGAGGCGCCGAGCTGCTTCGTCATGCCCTCCATGCGGCTGGCGAGGTTCACCGTGCCGCCCAGGGCCGTGTAGCTGCGGTGCTGCGGGCTGCCGATGAGGCCCAGCACCGACGAGCCGAAGTGTACGCCCACGCCCATGTGCAGCACCCCGAGGCGCCCGGCCCCGCGGTTGAGGCGCTCGAGCTCGGCGTGCATCAGCAGCGCGGCGCGCACGGAGGCCCGGGCCGCCGCCTTGACGTCGCCATCGGCGCCGAAGAGCGCCATCACCGCGTCGCCGACGAACTTGTCCACCTGCCCGCCAGACACCTCCACGCAGGCCGCCATGCGCGAGAGGAACTGGTTGAGCGCATCGACCAGCTCCGCCGGCGAGAGGTGCTCGGCGGCGGTGGTGAAGCCGCGGAGGTCGGCGAAGAGCACGGCCAGCTCGGTGCGCTCGCCGCGAAAGCCCGCCTGCCCGGCCTCGCGGAGCGCCAACTCGACGGCGCCTCGCCCGAGGAAGCGGCTGACGACGTGCAGCGT
Source organism: uncultured Archangium sp. (assembly GCA_964449625.1). Lineage (GTDB taxonomy): Bacteria > Myxococcota > Myxococcia > Myxococcales > Myxococcaceae > Archangium_A. The sequence continues at coordinate 4,652 of CAYUZK010000025.1, read as the reverse complement.
CCACGCGTCGGTGCTGGCCCGCTTGAGCTCGCCCTCGACCTCGGCCCGCAGCGCGGTGGCGCTGGTGGCGTCGAGGAGCCGCAGGGCCCGCTGGAGGTACTCGACGCCGCGACCGCCGCCGAGGGCCTCGGCCTGGAAGCGGGCCGCGGCGCGGGCGATGAGGGCGTGCTGCACGGGGCTGATGCTCGCCGCGCGCGAGGCCTCGTCGAGGGCGCGCACGAAGGCAGCCTCGGCGTGAAGGGTACGCTGCTCGCTCGCCGCGAGCTCTGCGTCGGCGAGGGCCAGCAGCGCGCGCAGCGGCCCGTAGCGCGTCGGCGCGCGGGCCGGGGGCGTCGGCGCGCTCGGCCGGGCGCGCGATGGCGACAGGGGTGATGGCGCAGAGCCCGATGCTCCGGCACGGCCGCCAGCCTCCAGCGCTGCGGAGGTCGGCGGAGCAGTCGTAGTCCCGAGCGGAGGTCGCCTGCTGGCGGGCTCGACCACTGCCGCCCCGTAGAGCCCGGCCGCGAGCGCCTCGACCTCCTCGAGCCGCACGCGGGCTTCGGCTGGCCGCACGTGCACGAGGGCGCGCGCCTGCTCCGCGAGGGCCAGCACGCGCCCGAAGTCATCGCTCGCCTGCCGGGCCGCGTCGGCGCCGCGCTCGAAGTACCCGAGGGCGGCGCGGTGGTTGCCCAGGCCCCGCTCACACTCACCGAGGTGCACGAGGAGCTGGGCGCGCAGTCGGAGCTCGCCCGGCGACACGCGCAGCACGAGGTCGTGGTCGCGCTGGAACGCGTCGCGGGCCGCGAGCCAGTTGCCGTTCTCCAGCTCGAGGCGCGCGAGGTTGCCCCAGGTGAGCGCCGCGCCCGCCTCATCACCCAGCGCTTCACGCGCGGTGAGGGCCTGGTGGTACTCGGCGCGGGCCTCCTCCACGAGGCCCTGGCTCTGAAGCAGCCGGCCGAAGGAGTCGCGCACGCGCGGGGCGTAGGCGGCGCCGGCCAGCGCGAGAGCGCGGTTGAGCGACACGGTGGCGCGCAGCAGGTCGCCCGCGCGGCTCGCCGCGACGCCGCGCAGGTGCCACGCGCGACCCTGGTCTTCAGGCTCGAGCCGCGCCAGCCGGGGCCGGAGCCACTCGAGGCAGGCCGTCAGCACCGGCGCGAGTGACGCGCGCGCGGCGGCCAGCACAGCCAGCGCCAGCACCTGCTTCGCCTCGGGGCCGTCGAGCTCGCCGGGCGCGAGGAGCCCAGGCGGCGGCGCGGCGAGGAGCACGGCGACCTCGGCCTCGAGCGTCGGCGGCACGAGCGACGCGAGGACGGGCGGCAGGGGCGCGGGGAGCGGCGGCATCGGGCGGCACGCTACACCCGGCCTCCGGGAGCGCACCCCTTTCGAGTCCTCGAGACCAGTCGCGAAGTCCCGCGCCCGGCGCCGCTGACCCTCAGGCGGCGCGCTTCGGCCGGGGCAGCCGCTCCGCCAGCCGCCGCGAGATGCGCAGCGCCAGGGCCATGATGGACAGCTGCGGGTTCACCCCGAGGCTGGTGGGCACCACGCTCCCGTCGGCGATGGTGACGCCCGGCAGGTCCCAGCACTCGCCCTCGGGGTCCACCACGGAGCTCTCCTTCGTCGGCCCCATGCGGCAGGTGCCCAAGGGGTGCTGGCTGCCGCACTCGAGGTCGCGGCCCTTCACGTGCTCGAGGTCGAGCGACTTGAGGCGATCCGGCGTGACGCCGCCCAGGCCCAGCACGGGGAGGAAGACCTCCTTCGCGCCGGCGGCGAACCAGATGTCGGCCATGAGCCGCATGAGCTTGGGCACCGTGGCCTTGTCCTTCTCGGCCATGCGGTAGGTGACGAGGGGCTCGCGGCCGGGGCTCTTGCGCACGGTGCCGCCGCCCAGGTCGTGGATCATGCCGCCGAAGACGCCCAGGTGCCCCATCTGCCGGGCGCGCGCGACGTGCTGGGCGCCGATGCCGGGCATGGTGGCCGCCAGCACCCCCGGCGGGAGGAACATCGAGGTGAGCGTGATGCCGTCGTGCTCCCAGTCGTCGGTGTAGAGCGACTGCAGCGCGCCGCGCCAGCCCTCCACGCGCTCGTCGAAGCGCCCCATGATGCGGAAGGCGGGGTGCAGGGTCATGTTCTTGCCCACCTGCCGGCTGGAGCGCCCGATGCCTGAGGCCAGGCACAGCAGCGGCGTGTGGTAGGCGCCCGCCGCCAGCACCACGCGCGGCGCGTGCACGGTGAAGCGCGCCAGCTTGTTGCCCTTCGGCCCATCGAGGAGCCAGCCTTCGACGCCGGACGCCCGGCCGTTCTCCTGCGTCACGCGCTCGACGAGGCAGCGGGTCCACACCTGGGCGCCGGCCGCCGTGGCGCGCGGCAGCCAGGTGAGATCCACCGACTGCTTCGCGCCCTTGGGGCAGCCGAAGTTGCAGCGGCCGTGGCCCTCACACGCAAGGGTGTTGCGGCGGATGGGCTTGAGCGGGTGGCCCAGGGCCGTGGCGCCCTCGTTGAAGAGCTGCGAGCTGCGGCTCACGAGGCCCGCGGGCACCTCCTCGGCGTGCACCACGCGCTCCACCTCGTCGAAGTAGGGCGCGAGGTGTTCTTCGGTGAAGGCGGGCAGCCCGCGCGCCGTGCGCCAGGCGTGCAGCACGGAGCCCGGCGTGCGGAAGAGCACGCCGCCGGTGAGGGCGGAGGAGCCGCCGACGCACTTGCCCATCATCACGTTGATGACGGGCGAGTCGCCCACGCCGATGGCGAAGGTGAGGCCCGCGTCGCGCCACATCTGCCGCATCTGCTGGCTGGGCGTCATCACCCCGTACTCGGCGGGCGTGACGTGGCGGCCCTCCTCGAGCACCACCACGCGGTGCCCGGCCTCGGCCAGCACCGCCGCCGCCACCGCGCCCCCCGCGCCGCTGCCCACCACCACCACGTCGGCGTCGAGCGTGAGGGGGAGCGCCCGCTGGCTGCCGTCGTGGAAGCTCATCGCGGGCCGCCGTCGCCCAGTGACATGGGGAAGGTGGCGCGGCCCAGGTGCCCGCACTCGCGCTGCACCTCGGGGTGCTCGTAGTAGACGACGCAGAGGAAGGCCTTCACCGCGAGGATGGGGGCCGAGGCGAAGGACTCCTCCATGCGCGTCAGCGCGCGTACGCGGTCGGCGACCTCGAGGCGCGCGAGCGTGGGGAAGGCGCCGATGAAAAGCGGCGACACCCAGGCCACCACGGTGAGGGCGAGGGTGAAGACGAAGCGGGCCGCGGGGCCAGCGGCGTCGAGGTAGTCCTCCATCTCGGCCATGAGCCAGTCGAGGCGGGCGGCCGGCGGCGGCCCCTCGGCCGTGGAGAAGAGGGCTTCGGCGAAGGCGCGCAGGTGTCGGAGCACGCCGTCACCTTAGCGCCGGTCACCGAGCCACGCGCCCCTCGCGTCAGCCGCCGCGGCCCACGTCGCGGTGCGCCGCCAATCGCGCCAGTACGACGTCGGCCCCGGTGAAGAGGCGCTCCCCATCCCACAGGGCGGGGGTGGCCGCGCCGCCGCGCGCCGCGAGGTCAGCGCGCACTTCGTCGTAGTGCACGTTACGAAAGCGGACGACGTCGCCGAGCTCGTGCTCGACGACGTGCTGGCGGACGCGGGCGCTGCCCGGGTCACTGATGGCGTGGAACAGCTCGAACATGGGGCTCCCATAGCGGGAAACCCTCCGGCGCGCGCGGCGTCGGCGCTACACTCCGCGGCCCTGACGCACCGGGAGACCGACCATGAACAGCGAGACCCTGCAGGCCCTGCGCGCGGAGATCGAGGCCGTCGCCACGCTCCAGCTGGCGCTCAACCGCATCGCCCTTTCCGTCGACGAGAACGCCCTGAGCATCTGGGAGGGCCCGCGCCCCGAGGACGTGGACGACGTCGCCGCCGATGACGGCTCCTTCAGCCGGCAGTCGGTGATGGAGCTCCGCGGCAAGGCCGCCGACGCGCTCGCCATGCGCTACCGCGAGGTGGAGGCCGTGGTGCTGGGCCGCGCCGCGCTCGAGGCGCTCCTGCGCGACACGCTGCATACCGGCAGCGGCGGCGTCATCGCTGCCGACGGGCCCCCGCCGGATCACGTGCTGCGAGCGCTGGCGCGCAGCGGCGCCCTGCGGCTGGACTGGGCCCAGGCGGCTGCCGGGCACGTGCGCGAGGTGCTCGAGGCCCGCGCCGAGGCCGCAGCGGCGCCGCGCGCTACGCCTCCGGAGCCGACCCGGTCGCGCAAGCCGACGAGGGCGGATGCGGGAGCGAAGAGGCCGGCAGGGAAGAAGGTCGCCGCGAAGAAGGCGCCAGCGAAGAAGGCCCCGGCGAAGAAGGCACCGGCGAAGACGGTCGCGGCGAAGAAGGTCGCGGCGAAGAAGGTCGCGGCGAAGAAGGCCCCGGCGAAGAAGGTCGCGGCGAAGAGGACGATGGCCGCGAAGCGGCGGTAGCCGGCCAGTACAATGCGATCGCGTCCGGCTGGCACGGTCCAAGACAGGCACCGCGCAGCTCTCGTCGGCGCCGCTGGCCCTGAGTGAGCCACGACGATCTTCGCCCGGTCGACTTCCCGCCCGGTCGACTCCGCGCGGTCGACTTCCCGCCCGGTCGACTCCGCGCGGTCGACTGCAAGCCCTGCCGACTGCAAGCCCTGCCGACTGCAAGCCCTGCCGACTGCAAGCCCTGCCGACTGCAAGCCC
>CAYUZK010000024.1:0-44881 GCA_964449625.1 uncultured Archangium sp. | reverse complement strand
GCGTGCGCGACCTCAACTCAGCCGCTCGGGCAGCCTCAATGTGATCGCACGCCCCAGGGCCATGCGCCGGGGCCCGAGGGGCGAGTGCACGCGAACGGCGCGCCGACGTCACGTCAATACCAGGCCACCTCCAGCGGCAGCGGCGTGGCGTGCTTCACCCTCTCGAGCTGGGCCTCCGTCGGCGGCGGAGGCAGCCGCGCCGCGGGGCCGAGCGGCAGGGGGTGCACGACGACCCGGTTCGCCGCGTCGGCGGGGAGCGAGGCGAGGACCTCGAGGCTGGCGTCGAAGTGCACGGTCGAGAGCTGCAGCCAAGCGACCCCGGCGTCGGTGAAGGGCCGCTCCAGCGCGAGCAGGCCGAGCCCCAGCCCCTCGAAGTGGCGTGCGCGCGCCGCCGCCAGGGCGACCGCCTGCACGTCGGCTGGCACGACGCTCCCGCTGAAGGTCAGGGCTCGCAGCTGGCCCAGAGCTGCCAGCACGCCCTCGAGCCGGAGGTCGTGCGTCCACTTCAGCGTGAGGTGCGTGACGCCGCAGCCCTCGAGCTGCGCTGGCGGCGGCGCGTTCTCTACCGTGAGGCGCTCGAGCGCCGCGAGCTGCGCGAAGGGGCCCACCGAGGACCAGGGGTCCTGCCAGGCGGTGAACGCGAGCGAGCGCAGCCCCGGAACCGAAGCGAAGAGCCCGGCGTCGAGGCCGCGCCCCACCCGCACCACGAGCGAGTCGAGCGCCCGGGCCCCTTCGAAGGGGCCCGTCGGGGCGGTGCACAGCTCCAGCGCGCGCAGGTGGGGGAACCGCAGCAGCCCGCGCGGCCCGGGCGCGTCGACGAGCGCGACCGACGACCACGGCAGCGGCCCCTCGAGCCCCGCGAGCCCCGCGAGGACCTTCTCCGAGAGGCGCTCGACGTGCGTCGCGCCGCGCAGGAGCGGCGAGGCGAGGAGCTCGACGGCGGTCTTCACGGGGCACGCCTCGAGGCCGACGACCCGCCGCAGCGTGCGCAAGGCCGCCAGGCCGACGGCCTTCTTCGCCGTCTTCGCGTTGAGCGCGAGGAACTCGGGGAAGCCGCGCCCGAAGCCCACCTCCCCGGCGGAGGAGAGCGGCAGCGCCCAGGCGGACAGCCGCTTCGCGTCGGCGGAGAGCTCCCGCTCCCGGGCGCGCTGCGCCGGCGTCGCCTCGCCGCGCGCCCGCGCGAGCTGCAGCGCGATGAACTCGCCGCGCGCGTCGCCGCGCTCCGAGAGGGCGTCGGCGTAGACGAGCCGGGGCACGTCGTCGTCGGGCGCGGCGAAGACGGCGGCGAGGAGCTCGTCGTCGTTGACCCGCGCCGAGCGCCCCCGCGCCGTCTCGCGCTGACCTGCCGCGCGCTCGGCGTCGAAGCGGGTCTCCCACGCGGCGGCCTGGCGCTCGAGGGCCTCGGGCAGGGGCCCGGGCTTCACCTGGTCGAGCTGGGCGGCCGTGCGCGCCAGGAGCGCCGCCACCACGTCGCCCACGCTCGTCTCGATGATGCCCTTGTAGCGGGCCGCGAGGTCCACCAGCGCCGGCCGCACGCGCGGGTCACCCGACGCGGCGAGGGCCGTCGCGCACGCGCGGAAGAACGGCTGCGCCGTGCCCGCGCGGAACGGCGGCGCCTCGAGCAGCCCGAGGAGCCCGCTGACGACCCGCGGATCGTCCAGCGTGGACAGGAGCACGACGCGCTCGGTGGACAGCGGCGAGCGGCCCGTGCCGACGGCGGCGAGCAGCCTCGGGAGGTCGAGCTCGTCTCGTTCCTCGAACGCCCGCTGCCAGGCCTCCACCTCGGCCCTCTTCGTGCCCGTGGCCAGCGCGGGCCTCGGCGCCGCGGCGAGCGCCCTCACGGTGGCCCACTGGGCGATGGCGGCGAAGCGCGGGTGCCTCGTCCGCCTCCACGCCTCGACGCTCCCGCGGACGATGTCCAGCTCGTGCATGTCGCTCCCTCCTGCGGCCCGAGCGTGGCGCGAAGACCCGGCGGAGAGAAGCGCGACGAGGCGCCCGGGGCTCACAGCCCGGCGACGCGCTCGACGGCCTGCACCACCGTCGCCTCGTCGGCCTGGCCGACGAAGCGCTGCGCGATGCGGCCCTGGCGATCGACCACGAAGAGCGTCGGCAGCGAGGTGACGCCGTAGCGCCGCTCGACGTCGGGGTCGCCCAGCACCGCGAAGCGCTCGAGGCCCGGCACCTCGCGCGCGAAGGCCGTCACCAGCGGCACCTGCCCCGGCGGGTCGTCCTCGCTGATGGCCAGGAACACCACGCCCTTCGGCCCCAGGCGCTGCCCCATGGCCACCAGCCACGGCATCTCCGCGCGGCACGGCGGGCACCAGGTGGCCCAGAAGTCGATGACCACCACCTGGCCGCGCAGCTCCGCCAGCGTCACCCGCCCTCCGCCGAGGCGCTCGAGGGAGAAGGGCGGCGCGACGGGCGCGCTCGGCGGCGGAGGGCGAGCCGAGGGCGCGGGCGCGGGTGGGAACGCGGTGTAGAGCGCGCCGGCCAGCAGCGCCACCGTGAGGGCGCCGAGGCCGACGATGATGACGCCTCGCGTGGTGTCGTCTTGCTGAGCCATCGCCCGCTCCGTTTCATCGGCGCGGAAGGAACACAAGCCTCGCGGCGGCTATGGTGCGCGGCCCATGCGCGCTCGTCTGCCCGGCCTCCCCTTCCTCGCGGCGCTGCTCCTGTGCGCCGGCTGCGCCTTCACCCCCGACGTCATACGCCTCGAGCCGAGCCTGCTGCCCGCGAGCCCGGTGCCGGGCGCGGAGCTCATCGAGGTGCGCCTCGCGGTCGACGACCTGCGCCCGGACACCTCAGACGTGGTGGCGCGGAAGATCAACGGGTGGGGCTACCAGATGGCGAGCATCTCCAGCGACGCGCCCGTCGCCGAGGTCCTCGCGCACGCGTTGAGCCAGGGCCTGGTGGCCCGCGGCTTCCGCGTGGGCCCCACGGGTCAGGCGCCGCTCACCGTCGAGCTGCTCGTGTTCTCCCACGAGTTCCGCACCGGCTTCTGGGCCGGCCGCAGCGAAGCGCAGGTCACCTTCCTCGCCACGGTGCGCGACGGCGCGGGCCGCGAGCTCCACCGGGCCGTCGTCGCCGAGCCCTTCTCACACCCCATTCAGCTCGCCACCGGCGCCAACGCGAAGAAGGCCTACGAGGGCGCGCTGACGGCCGCCGTGGAGCGGCTGCTCTCCAGTGAGCCCTTCCAGCGGGCCCTCGCGCTCGCCGCCGCGCCGCCGGTGCTCTGAGGCGCCCGCCAGGGCAGCGACCTGGCCCTCGCCCGGGAGGCATGCAGCGCCGCCGTGGAGGGCCCTACACCTCGAGGGCGAAGCCGTGGCTGTACATCAGCCGCGACACGCGCTCGCCCAGGCGCTCGAGCGGCGGGCGCGTCAGCCCGAGGCGCTCGACGGTGCGCTGCGCGCGGCTGAGCAGCGGCAGCGCCGCCGTCACCGGCCCCCAGCGCGCCGAAGCTGGAGAGAGGCCGAGCTGGTCGACGAGCGCGTCACCCAGGAGCTGCCGAGAGAGCGCCAGCAGCGCGCCCTCGGGGAGGAACACCGGCCGACGGCCCGCCAGCGCCGCGACGAGGCTGCGGGCCAGGGTGCGGCTGTCGTCGTCGGGGTGGAGCTGCCGCCGCGTGATGTGCCCGTAGAGCGCCTGCTCGTCGGCGCGCGTGGTCGTCAACAGCTCACCGCGCACGCCCATGAGGTGCCCCACCCAGCGGTAGAGGTGGTGCACCGAGTCCTCCTCCTCGACGGTGGGCGTGAAGCCCAGGCGCGCGAGGCTGCGGAGGTAGACGTGGCAGAAGACGAGGAGCGTCGAGGCGTAGTCCTCCTGGTTGATGGGCTCGCCCCACTCGGGCCGCCAGTCGCCGCGCTTGTCCATGCCGTGCCGCACGAAGGCGTGCACGAGGCGGGTGCGCAGCACGTGCCGGTGCGCGAAGGAGCCGGGCTGCGGGCCCTTCGACGCCGCCACCTCGAGCACGAAGGTGGTGGTGTCGCGCAGCCGCTGCAGGACGTGCTTCGTCAGCATGCCGCCGCGCACCAGCACCTTGGCGCCCAGGGCCGAGCCGTAGCTCTCGAGGAGGCTGCCGAAGATGAGCGCCAGCGCCGACTGCATCGGCGTGCGCAGGCCCAGCTCCGCGCCGGCGCGCATGCGCGAGAAGTCGACCCACGACGGCACCGCCCGCGAGACCTCGAGGAGCTCCCGCGCGGCCGGCCCCTTCGTCTGCTCGAGCGCGCCGACCAGGTCGCCGCCGGCGCCCTTGAGCGCGCCTGAGGCGATGAGCTCGCGCGCCGCGGCGTCGCCCAGCGCGTCACGCTCGCGGCGACACGCGTCGAGGAAGGCGTCGACGACGGCGGGGGGTTGGCTCCAGTCCACGAGGCGGGAGCCTACTGCGCGTCGGGCCGCCTGTACCTTCGCCTCCGTGGATCGCCCGCCCTCGGCGCGACGCCGAGTGCCGCGCCGCCAGTCAACGCCCTCGCCGCACCCACACGCCCACGCCGTCGCGCACCTCCAGCGTCCGCGACGGCTCCAGCGTCGCCGCCGGGGCCTGCCGCGCCTGGCGGTCGCTCGCCAGCAGCAGCTCGCACGCCGCCAGCCCCGCCGGCACCTCGCTCGCCGCGAAGGCCCGCTCCACGTCGGGGAAGCGCGCGCCGCCGCGCAGCACCCCGAGCAGCTGGTGCGCGTAGCTGTCGAGGAGAGGCCCCGTCTCCTTCGGCGGCAGGCGCCCCGCGGCGAGGCTCCAGCCGGGCTCGAAGCTGAAGACGCAGCCGGGCGCCTCGCGCAGCGGCGAGCGCGCGAGCGACAGGTGCGCCTCATTCGTCGGCTGCCCGCGCCGCACCGCGTGCGTCACCGAGGCGCCGAGGCTCACCGCCGCGGCGAGCGCCAGCGCCCAGCGGACCCGGGGCCACGCCAGCGCGAAGACGCCGGCCGCGAGCAGCGCCTCCGATGCCACGAGGTGCGCGTTGTACTGGCTCCACCACGCCGACGAGGCGAAGAAGGCCGCCACCGTCAGCGCCCACGCCGCCCCCGCGACGCGCGCCACCGGCGTCCACCGCCGGCGCCACGCCACGACGCCCAGCACCAGCCCCGCGAAGAGCGGCGAGGCGAGGTGCCGCGCCGACACCACCTGCTCCACGCGCGCCAGCCGCTCGACGACGCCGTCCGGCGGTCGCCAGAGGTGGAAGAGGCCCACCTGCGTCACGAACTCCACCGGGGCGAAGGCCGCGAAGGGCAGCACCACGGCCGCGCCCGCTGCCGCCGCGGCCGCGAGGTAGCGCAGCACCTCCCGCCGCGGCGCCGCGCCCAGCAGCGCCCACGCGCCTGCCAGCACCCAGATGACGGCCCACGCTTTGATGGCCACGGCCAGGCCCGCCACCGAGCCGGCCAGCACCACGCGCCGCGGGCTCGTCACCTCACAGGCCCGCAGCGCCAGCAGCGCGCTCGCCACGCACACGAGGTTGAGGAGCGGCTCGAGGAAGGGCCCGCGCTCGACCTGCACCACCTCGGGGTACGTCGCGTACACGGCCGCCGCGAAGAGCGCGCCCCACCCGTCCCACCGCGAGGCGACGCGCGCGACGAGCACCGTCGTCACCGCGCCCAGCAGCGCCGCCACCCAGCGGGAGAGCGCGAAGGCCCCCGCCACGCCGAGCCAGCCCTTCGCCCACGCCGACGTCAGCGCGAGGAAGACGAGCTGCCCCGGCGGGTGCACGAAGACGTAGTCGCGCCACGGCAGCGACCCCTCGAGGAGGTGGGCCGCCGCGCTCCAGTACACGCCCTCGTCGTAGTCGACGCGGAAGCTCCACGCGCCGTCGGGCCCGAAGAAGGGGAACACGCGCAGCACGAAGGCGCCCAGGGCGAGCGCCGCCACCGCGAGCCGCTGGCCGCTGCTACTCGAGGTGCCAGTCATAGCCAGGGTCCGGCGCGCAGCGCGCCTCGGGGAGCCGCACCAGCGCGACGTCGTGGTCCACCGCCAGCTCGTCGCCGGGCACCGTGCCCCGCCGCGCGATGACGGCGTTGAAGTGCCCCGCGCCCTCGCCGGGGCGCTCGGCGCGGTACAGCGGCACGGGCCGGTGGAAGTACGCGAAGCCGCCGGTGCGCCAGTGCGGGAGGCTCTCGATGCGCAGCCCGCACACGTCGTCGCGGCGCCCGGCCAGCACGAGGAGCCGATTCTCCGGCCCGCCGTAGTCGAGGGCTGGCGTCTGCGGCGGCGGGTTGCGCACGCCCAGGCGCCCGAAGGTGAGCGTCGGCAGCGTCACGAGCGAGAGGAGCGCGAGCGCCAGCACCCCCGCCTGCCAGCGCGTCGAGACGCGGTCGAGCCCCACGCCGGCCTGGGCCGCGACGAGCGGCAGCAACGGGAAGACGAAGCGGAGCTCCTTGTGGGGAATGAAGGAGTGCACCACGAAGAAGCCGAGCACCACGAGCAGCAGCTCCGGCCGCGGCCGCGCGCCCACGACGGCGAGGGCCACCAGCGGCACCACCGTCAGCCCCTCCGCCGTCACCAGCGCGACGACGTAGTGGAAGACGTGCGCCTTGCCGAAGTGGCCCGAGCCGCCCTCCACCACGTTGAAGCGCACGTACTCGAGGGCCGAGTGGAACGGCGCGCCCCAGGTGAGGGCGTCGACGAGCCCGTAGATCGCGGCCCCGCCCGCCAGCGCGCCGAAGAGCACCCCCACGTCGCGCCGCCGGCCGTGACGCCACAGGAGCCCCAGCGCGCCGAGGCAGAAGAGCCCGTTCTGCAGCCGCAGCCCCACCGCGAGCGAGAGCAGCGCCCCGGCCAGCAGCACCCGCGGCGTCGAGGCCCGGCCGACCAGGAGCGCGAAGGCCGCCGTCACCGGCAGCGCCGAGAGCCCCTCCCCCATCGCGCGCGGCGCCATGAAGACGGCCAGGCCCATGAGCGAAAAGACGGTGGCCACCACCGCCGCGCTCCGGGCCGAGGCGCCCAGCGCCCGGGAGAGCGCGGCCACCGCGAGGCTCGTGCCCGCACCGACGGCCACGCAGGCCAGCTCCACCGCGCGGAGGTACGGCAAGCCCAGCCACGCGGCGAGCTGCATCACGCCGGCGACGAGGCCCGGCAGCGTCCAGTGCCGCGCGCCGCGAACGAACTCCCACGCCTGCCAGCCGTAGCCGAAGACCAGGCGGTGCGCGGGCTCGAGCGACTGGTAGTACTCGTCGGGCCACCACAGCCCGTCGTCGACCAGCGCGAACGTCACCCGCGCGCCGAGCCCGAGGGCCAGCCCGCCGAGGAGCAGGGCGCGGGCGTGAGGGTCGAAGCCGGGGGTCACCGGCCGGCGCCTTACTACAGAGCCGGCCCGCCGCAGGGTCGTCCTCCCGCCCGGGCGCGCCTGACAGCACGACGGCCGAGCCCCTCCGCGAGGAACTCGGCCGCCGGTGCAGAAGTCGGAGTCGTCGTCAGTCGGCCTGGCCGCCGCCGTGCCGCCGACCGCCGTGGAGCCCGCGCCCGTCCTTGTGGCCGCCGCCGCGCAGCTCCTGGTGCATGCGGCCCAGCACGAGGGCCAGCTTCGCCTTGCGCTGCGCCGAGAGGCCCTGGCTCAGCTGCGTGAAGAGCTCCTTGTCCATCGTGGCCATCTGCGCGCGGCCGTCGAGCACCCGCTGCACGTTGGCGTCGACCTGGGCCAGCGCGGCCTGGTCACCGTCCGACGCGTCGCGCAGCGCCTTCATCGCCTGGCCCATCTGCTGCCGCAGCGGCCGCCGCTTCTCTTCGACGCCCTTGAGCCGCTCGCTCAGCTTGAGCGCCTCAGCCTCGTTGAGCTCGAGCGCCTCGCTGATGGCCACCACCATCATCATGCGGGCGCGGCGCTCGCGGCCCTCGAAGCGCTCGCCACCTCCGCCCTCCTCGGCGAAGCGGCCGGGGCCTCCGCGGGGTCCGCCGCCAGGTCCGGGCGGCGGCGGCGCGGCCAGGGCGACGAGAGAGGACAACAGCACCAGGGTCATCAGCAGTCGGGTCTTCATGGCTTACAGGTCTCCTTCGGTCGGCGATGGCCAACCCACTTCGAAGAACACCTCGTCGTCGGAAAGGTTGGCTCCCTCGACGTCGAAGGTGGGCACCTCGGGCGCGGCGACGTGCACCCACTCCACGCGCGGGGCCGGCTCGGAGCGCGTCACCAGCAGCGCCGACGAGGCGACGACGGCGCCCAGGCCCGCCGCGAGGAGCAGGCTCGCCGCGCGCAGCACCGGGTGCGGCGGGCGCGCGCCGGCGCGCCACGCGGCGAAGGTCTCCGCCGGCAGCCCCGCGAGGAGCGCGCCCTCGTGCGCCGAGAGCATCGGCAGCCGGGCCAGGCCCAGCGCCTCCACGGTCTGCGCGCAGCGGGCGCAGGTCTGCGCGTGGGCGCGCGCGCCCTCCGAGGGCTCGGGGCCTGACAGCTCCAGCTCGACGTCGTCGCAGATCATGGCCGCTCCTCCTGCTTGCAGAGCTCTCGCAAGCGCTTCATCGCGTAGTGAAAGTGCGCCTTGGCGTTGCCCTCGGTGATGTCGAGGGCCACGGCCACCTCGGCGAAGGGGAGCTCGGCGTCGACCCGCAGGGCGAAGACCTCGCGCTGGCGCTTCGGCAGCTCGAGCACGGCGGCCCGGAGCCTGACCTCGGCCTGCGCGTGCTCGAGGCGGGTCTGAGCATCAGCGGGCGCGGTGCGCTCGGCGTCCACGGCCTCCAGCGGCGCGCGCGTCCACCGGCTGCCGTCGCGCGCGTGGTTCTTGCCGACGTTGATGGCGATGCGGAAGAGCCAGGCCTTGAAGGGCAGCTCCTCGCGGCGCTCGAGGAAGCGCGGCAGCGTGCGGCGCGAGGCCTCCAGCGCCTGGAGGAAGGCCCGCTGCGTGACGTCGCGCGCGTCCTCCGGCGTCGCGGCGTAGCGGCGCACCAGCTTGAACACCGCCGCCTGGTAGCGGGCCACCAGCGCGCCGAAGGCCTCGCGATCGCCCCCGGCGAAGTCACGCAAAAGCTGCACGTCGGAGCGCTCTCCTGTTGAACCACCCGGAATGACTCGCAGCGCTGGGGCCGTCATCGACACGTCCTGAAGAGAGGACACGGGTGCGGCAGAAAGGTCAAAGCCCCACCCCTTTCTTCGCGCCGCGAGAGGCGTAGGGTGCCTGCCTAGGGGGACGTCGAGCATGAACCACAAGAGCAAGAAGCCGAAGTCGGAGAAGGCGTCGTCACTGCTGCCGCCGCCGCCGCAGCGGCTCGAGGAGCGATCGGCGCTCGCGTCGATGATGCACAGCCAGGGGCCGATGAGCACCGTGCACTTCGTCGTGCACCCGGGCATGGAGGAGATCCAGCAGGAGGCGCGTCGCCGCGGCTGGCTCGACCAGGGCCACTCGCACCTCACGGTGAACTGGCTCGAGCTGCGCTGGACGATGGACGGCTGGAAGACGATGCACGTCGTCAGCAGCGACGACGTGCCCTGCCCGGTGGTGAACGGCACCTTCCACCTCCAGGGCTGCCCGCCGGGCACCGAGGTGGAGTTCGCCATTCACTGCGGCATCGCCAGCCACGCGCCGCACGACACCGCGGGCGCGCGCGACGTCGGCGAGCTGTGGTTCAACGACGGCGGCAAGAACTACCGGCAGGTCACCCGTTAGTCGGCGGGGCCCTTGAAGTGCTCGAGCACCCGCGCGACGTAGACCTCGGTCTCGCCGTTGCGCGGCACGCGCCCCTGCACCGCGCCGGGGCCCGCGTTGTAGGCGGCCACGGCGAGGTCCACGCGCCCCTGCCGCTGGAGCTGCTGCGCGAGGTAGCGCGCGCCCCCGTCGATGGCCTGGGCGGGGTCGAAGGGGTCCTTCACGCCGAGCAGCTTCGCGGTGCCAGGCATGAGCTGCGCCGGGCCCATGGCGCCGGCGAAGGAGATGCGGTGCGCGCGGCCACCCGACTCCACCTGCACCACGGCGCGCATGAGGCCCCGCGGCAGCCCGTGCCGTCGCTCGGCCGCGTCGGCCAGCGGGCCCACCTCGTCGTGGCCGGTGAGGAGACACCACGGCCGGTGCGCGGCGTAGCTGCGCAGCGCGTGCACCTTCTCCTTCAAGAAGTACGGCGAGAGCGGGAACACCGCGGAGTTGCCGAAGAAGGCCACCGCGACGTTGAGCGTGACGAGGGGCGCGCAGACGAGGAGCAGCCCCTTCACCAGGGCCGGCAACTTCCAGAAGAGCTTGAAGAGGACCTTCACGGCGCGCCACACGGTAGACGGGGAAACGAACCCGCGCAGGAGACGATCTCATCCCGCTTGCTGCGGAACGAGCGCGGGGGCGGCGCGCGTCTACACTCCTGCCTCGCATGCCCTGGCTCGCCCTCCTGCTCCTCGCGTCGACCCCGCGCATCGACGCCTTCATGGCCGTCTGCCCGCGGCCGGTGGCCCGCTTCGACGCGCCGCGCGCGGCCAACACCGTCGCCGCGCTCGCAGAGGGCGTGGTGGTGGAGGCCTCCGCCACGCGCGTGGTGGTGGCCCACTGCTTCATCGAGAACCACGAGGTGCGCACCGCGCGCGCCGTGGTGGAGCCCCTCACGCGGGTGGACGTGGCAGAGGGCGCGCTCGTCTCGCGAGGCCAGGCCCTGGGCACAGGCCGCGGCGCGAAGACGCTGGTCGACGGCGAGCCCGCGGCGGCCTTCGTGGCGGCGCGCCAGCGGCTCCTCGTGCCCGGAGCGCTCCCGGTGCTGGTGGTGGTGGACGTCGACGGCCACCGCGCAGTGCGCTTCGAGCGCGGCCAGCCCACGCACGCGTGGGAGCTCGGCCACGGCCAGGCCACCGGCGTGAAGGAACAGCGCGGAGACCTGAAGACGCCGCGCGGGCTCTACGACGTGGTGGGCAAGAGCCTCGGGCCCTTCGGCGGCGACTACGCCGACTACTACGGCGGCGTGTGGCTCAAGGTGAACTACCCCAACGCCTTCGACGCGGCGCGGGGTCTCGACGCGGGGCTCGTCTCCGCGGGGGCGGCCGCCGACATCGCGCGCGCGTGGCGGGCCCGGGCGCTGACGCCGCAGCAGACGAAGCTGGGCGGCGGCATCGGCTTCCACGGGTGGATCGCCGACTGGGACGGCGACGCCGGCTGGGGCCTCTCGTGGGGGTGCCTGGTGCTGCACCCCGCCGAGGCGCGCAGCTTCTTCGACGTGGTGCCGGTGGGCACGCCCATCGTCCTGCTCTGACGAAATGACGAAGCCGAAGGCCCGAAGGCCCCCGGCTCGTGCACTCCACCGCGCCAGCGCGACGGGCCTTAGACCCAGCCCTCGGGGATGCGCGCGGCGTTCAGGTCGCGCAGGCCCTCGGTGAGGAGCGGGAGCAGCCGGTCGGCCGCGGCCGGGCGCGGGGTGGTGGAGCCCAGCTTCTGCTCGAAGGCCTGCACCTGAGCCATGGCGTCGGCGCGAGAGAGCGCCTTGAAGTCGGGCACCGCCATGCCCAGCGACGAGAACCCGTCACGGATGGCGCCGCCGTGCGCCTCGTTGAACTTCCCGGCGACGGTCTTCGAGTAATAGATGAGGCGGATGGTCGAGTCGCGCCGCGCCTCGAGGGCGGGCCGCTCCGACGCCGGCAGCTCGGGGTGCTGCAGCAGCCGCTGCACGTCGTTGTAGTAGCTGCGCAAGGGGCCGCTCTGGGTGTCCTCCACCTTCTGGGCGCCAGACTGGAAGCCTCGGAAGGTGTCCTCGCCGCGCGTCACCGCCGAGCGCACGGTGTCGATGGGCGTCGGCGGGTTGCCGTCGACGTAGCCGGCCTGGGCGCTCCACACGGCGACGTTCTCGCCCTTGCGCGTGCCCGCAGCGACGGCGCGGTCGAGCGACTCCTTGTCACCGCGCGTGGCCGTGTCCCAGCGCGAGAGGTGGCCGGTGGCGCCCGAGTAGGAGCCCGGCGCCGAGCCCGTGTAGGCCCACACCGTCTTCACGTTGGGGAACATCGCGCGGTACTTCTCCATCAGCGGCAGGCCGCCGGAGTAGCAGGCCGAGAGGTGGAGGTCCTGCACCGAGCGCGCGGCCCGCGGCATGGCGTCGGCGAGCTTGGCGATCTGGTCGAAGCGCAAGGTGCCGTTGTCGTCGCCCCAGGTGCCCGAGCCGACGTTGTGGCCCGAGAGCACCATGCGGGAGGGGATCTGCCCGCCCTTCTCAGCGCCGGCCCAGACCTGGGCGATCTGCGCCAGCTCGTCGCGCGCGTCGTTGCCCGCGCCGTGCACGGCGTCGGCGATCTTCTGCGTCTGCTCGCCGGGCAGGCCCAGCGTCAGCGCGAAGGCCCGCGCGCCCTCGAGGCTCGACAGGTCGTGCGTGACGCGCTGGCCCGCCGCGTCGCGCGTGGTGATGGTGTCGTTCGCCGGCGCGTCCTTCACGTGCGTCACGTTGACGCCGCGGCTCTTGAGGTGCGCGGCCTCGTGCGCGCTCGACTCGTTCATGCCCACCAGCAGCACGTCGTTGTTGGTGCGCGGCTGCCAGCCCTGCGCGGGCGGCGGCGTGTTCGGCTGCGGCGCCGGCGCGGAGCCGTTGGGCAGGTTCAGCTTCCAGCCGACCTGGATGGCGCCGGGGTTCGTCGCCAGCGTCGGGTAGCGGCTCGAGTTCGCGGCCACCAGCGCGGCGACGGTGGTGTTGTTGCGCTGGGCGATCTTCGAGAGCGTGTCACCCGAGCCCACCGTCACCTGCGAGGGCGTCGTGCTGCTGGTGGACGTGGGGACGGTGCGGTTGGCGTTCGTAATGTTGGGCATGGCCGGGTATTTCGCCACGGCTGGCGCCAGAGGCAAGGGGGCAACGCGCTTTCTTACCCGCCGAGGTGGGTTGATCAGCGACTTTGCACAGTTGGGGACCCTTGAGGGTCAGGCCTCAGCGGCGCTCGCGCTCGGGCCGGCGCAGGCCGCCCAGGGGGGAGCGCACCACCTGCTCGATGGCGTCGGTGAAGGCGCGGGCGGCGGCCTCGACGTCGGGCAGCGCGCCGGTGAGGTAGGCGCCGGCGAAGTTGGTCTCGGTGGGGGGCCCGAAGAACTTCTGCAGCGTGACGCTCGCGGCCTTGAGGGCCGCGTCGAGCCCGACGAGCGCCTCGACCGGCGGCGCGATGAGGTAGGCCAGCGGCGCGCCCACGGGAATGCCGGCGAGCGGCGCGAGGTAGCGCCCCGTCTCGGCGATGACGTGGGGGAAGAAGGCGGGCCCGCTGGTGCCCTCGAAGGTGACGAAGTGGATGCGGGTGGTGAGCGCCTCGCGGAGCGCCCAGAGGCCCTCGGCCACCTGGTCGGGGTCGGCGCCGGCCAGCACCCCGAGGATCTCTCCCGACAGCGGCCCCGACGCGTGCGCGCTGCCGGCGTAGAAGCTCTTCGCGTACACCACCTCGACCTCGGCGTACTTGGTGGCGTGGTCGAGGGCCGCGTAGAGCGAGTCGTCCTGGTCGCAGGTGACGAGGCCCGCCGAGACGTGGCGCGCGGGGTCCAGGCCCAGGGCCGCGGCGAGCTGCGGCTCGACCTGCTCGAGCTGCCGCACCGAGAGGAGCTTCGGGCGCTGGGCGACGAGGCCGGCCATCAGTGGCTCACCACGTGGGGCCGGAAGGCCGCGTCGCCGCCCGTCAACTTGACCCCGCCGCCGCCGACGGCGAAGCACTGCTTCATGAGCTCGGCGCACTTCTTCGCCGCGCGCTCCGGGAGGAAGCCCACCTCGCGCACGTTCGAGATGCAGTCCTTCTCGGCGTTGTCCTGGCCGAGCCTGGGACCGAAGGCGGTGTAGATGGACAAGGAGTCGCCCGTGCCGAGGCCAGGGCGCTCGCCGACGACGATGACGGTCGCCTTCGCCGCGGTGAGCACGCCGATCTCGTCCTGCACGCCGATGCGCGCGAACTTCACGAAGAGCGGCTTGCCCACGCGGAAGCCCTGGGCCTGGTGCGCCGTCGCCAGCGCGGCCAGCAGCTGCGGGCCGTTCACCTGGAGCGCGTGCGCCGAGAGCCCGTCGCCGGCGATGAGCTGCACGTCGACGCCCTTGTCGGCCTCCTGCTCGCATCGCGCGCGGCTCGCGTCGTCGAGGCGGCGCCCGAGGTCCGGGTGGAGCAGGAACTCGGCGTGGTCCTTCGCCTTCGTGCGCAGCGGGAGCCAGCCCTGCTGCTTCGCCCAGGCCTCGTCCACCTCCGACTCCACGGCGTCCAGCGCGATGGCGTGGTCGGCGCGCAGGCCGAGGTAGCTCGAGGTGAGGTAGCGGGTGCCCGTGCGGCCGGTGACGATGCGCGCCGGCGTGGTGGTGACCAGGCGCGAGAGCACCTCGGCGTTGCGGGGAGCGGGCAGCGGCTTGTGCTTCGGGCCGCGACTCCAGGGTGGGCGGGGCGCGTCGGCCTCGGCCGCGGCTGGCGGCGCGGGCGCCTCGGTGCCCTTCACCACCTCGGTGACGATGGACTTCACCAGCGCGCGGAGCTCGGCCTCGGTCATGCGGAAGCTGAGGTTCTGGCGCGCGGGCCCGGAGGGATCAAGCCCCTCGCGCGCGGCGCCGGCTCAGGCGGGCTGCGGCGCGCGCAGCGAGTACCGCACCACCACGGCGTCGTGGTCGGAGGCGTAGCCGCCCTGCACCCTCGCGCGCTCCCGGCGCAGGCCGCCGCCGGGCGTGTGCATGAGGTAGTCGAGCGTGCTGCGGCCGTGCGTGCCCACGTGGAGCTTGTTGTCGTACTTCACGCGATCGCCGAGCACCTCGAAGCTGTCGCGGTTGAAGTCGCCGCCCACGATGACGGTGAGCCCCTTCTTCTGGAAGTCCGCGACGAGGCCGTCGAGCTTCTGCATGTGGACCTTCCACATCTCGCGGCGCCACGCGGTGGTGGGCTTGTGCTGGCCCCAGGCGCCGCTCACCAGGTGCGTGTTGACGCGCACGATGGTGCGGCCCGTGGCCTTGTTCTTGAGCTTGACCCAGGTGATGTACCGATGCGGCGAGACCTTCGCGAGGCCGTCGTGCGTGCGGAGATAGCCCGCGTCCTGCTTGTCCCAGGCGGACTTCTTCCACGAGATGGGGTTGGGAATGTGCAGGCCGCCGTCGCGGGGCATGTAGTGGCCCCAGTCGGGCCCCAGCTCGCGGATGGCCTCGAAGTAGCGCCTGGGGCCAATCTCGTTCCACCCGATGAGCCCGCCCTGCTCGGCGGCGCGGCGCACGTCGTGGACGACGGCCCGCTGCGGCATCACCGGGTTGTTCTTCACGTTGAGCGTGACGGTGCGGAACTGGGTCTGTCGGCGAAGCGCGTCGGTCGGCATGCGGAGTTGTCTGCCGAGGCCAGGGCTCGGACGCCGAGAGAAAGCGTCAACGGCGTTGGCAATCTCAGGCCCATTTCCCCGGCCTTTTCCAGCGGGCCGACGAGATCACGCCTGCACCGTCCTTCCCGCAGGTGCGCAGGCACGGGGCGAGGGCGCTGGGCGCTGGGCGGGCCAGGTCGAGTACGCCGGCACGCACACGCTGCGCGGAGGTCAGTGCGGTCGGCGCCAGAAGGCCGCGATGAGCTCCCCGCGCGTCTCTGCCTGGCACTTCGCGAGGAGGCGTGAGACGTGGATCTCCACCGTCGCCGGTGCACACCGGAGCGCTGCGGCGATGCCCTTGTTCGAGAGGCCCCGCGCGAGCAGGCCGAGCACCGTCGCCTCGCGGGGCGTCAGGCAGCAAGAGGCCGCCGCCGCCGCGACCCTCGGCGCGGTGTCGGCGGGTGCTCCCGAGAGCAGCGCCAGCGTAAACGCGGGCACGCCGGGCTCGGAGAGGCGCGTCAGCGTCAGCCCGGGCGGCGGCGCGCCCGGCCGCGCCGCGCCGCGGAGCACCTCGCGCAGCGTCGGGTCGAGGGTGAGCGCGGCGCGCCCGGGGGCGTTGGCGTGACGAACTCCGCCCGATGGGGTGAGGATGAAGGCCGGGCAGCTCACGCGCTCGAGGGTCGCGCCCAGCAGCGCGGCGTTGAGCGCGGCGTCTGCCAGGTGCGCCCGCTGGGTGAGGCAGTCGCGCAGGGCCGGCACCAGCGCCTGGAGCAGGGCGCGCTCGCGCGGGCCGAAGGTCGGTTCACGAAAGGCACCGAACCAGGCCAGCAGGTGGTCGCCCTCACAGAGCAGCGCGCGGCACTGGTCCGAGTCCAGCAGCCCCGCGCGGGCGTACCAGGTTCGCATCGGCGCCGGCTCGCCCACCGACGTAAGGCGCATGCACTGGGTTCGGGTGAGCGCGCGGTTGCGCTGCTTCGGCTCGGGGTTGAGCGGGTCGAAGAAGCCCCACCGCACCGGAGTCGCGTCGACGACGGCCGGCAGCGCCTCGGCCACCCGCGTGGGCAGGCCAAGGTTCTGCAACCGCTCGAGGCGCACGCCGTGGTCGGCGGCGCCGACTTCGTACATCGCGACCACGTCGCTGCGAAACAGCGCGGCAACCTCAGGGAAGACCACCTCGTCGAAGAGGCGCTGGTTCCCCACGCCGCAGCGGACGGCCTCGTCGAGCGCACGGAGGCGTGACTGGTCGCGGGTCGCCAGGACGGCCATCCGTCCACGGTAGGTCACGTGTGGCAGACTCGCAATCGGGGCGCGCCACGATGCCTCGTCGACCTTCACCGGATGAGAGGGACCAGGCATGCGGGCGCTCTTCTTTCACGCTGGACCAGGGCTCAACTCGAACGCCGAGCAGCACCTGCTCCACGGCGCCTGCGCCCAGCGGGGCATCGAGCTCGTGTGCTGGAACGAGCCGTCGCGCCGCCGGCCCAGCGGGCCGCCGTTTCAGAGCGAGCGGGCCTTCGCGCACCTGCTCGACGAGAGCGAGGCGTTCTTCGAGCACCAGCGGCGCGAAGGGCCCGTCGCGCTAGTGGGGCACTCCTTCGGCGCGCACGTGCTTCGACACCTCGCGGCGCGCCACCCCACGCACGTGACGTCGCTCGTCTACGTGTGTCCCGCGCTCTCGCTGCCCGACGTGAACGTCAACATCTTCGGCATCGCGAGTCGCGACTACGCCGCGCACGGCGACCAGCGCTGGCAGCAGCTCGAAGAGGTGATTCGCCGCTCGACGGGTCGGTTCGACGAGAACACCATCGCGGGCTTCCAGCTCGCGGCGGCGAACCCCCGCCTCTTCGACGCCTACTGGCACGACAAGGCGCGCATGGCCGAGTTCTTCCGCCTCAACGCTGCCCCCGAGCTCGGGCTCGACGTCGAGGCGTTCTTCGCCGTGCGCGCCTCGCACTTCGAGGTCGGCGTGGCCGACTCCTCCGTGCCCGCCGTGGCCGTCTTTGGCGCGCACGACCCGGTGGTCAGCCGCCAGGCCGAGCTGCTGGTGCTCAGGCGAGGCCACGCGCGCCTGGCGGTGGAGGACTTCGCCGACGCAGCGCACTACGCGCACCTCGAAGAGCCCGAGCGCTTCGTCGACCTCCTCGCCGCCACGCTCGGCGGCGCCGGGGAGCAGGCGTAGGCACTTTCCCGTATGGCGGCGAGCCGTGCCGACAGGCTGACTCCCGGGCTCACCCGTCGTCCGGGAGCACCCATGCACCACCACCAGTCGTCCTCCCCCCTGTCGCCCTCACCCCTGCCCGCGCGGGCGTCGGCCGCGCTCGCGTTGCTGCTCTCCGTGAGCGCCTGCGGCTCGCTGACGGCGAAGATCGAACGTGAGCAGATCGCGGGCGCGTCGGTCGAGTTCACGGCCGTCGGCATGAACTACGGGTTCAGGTCGTGGACCTATGAGTTCAAGACCGACGGGTCCTCGGTGCTGGGCTGCAACAGCTCAAAGGTCTACAAGGCAAGCGGGTGGACCTTCGACGAGGCGAAGCAGAGCGTAAAGGTCAACTTCGGCACGCAGTTCGAGAAGTACACCCTCGAGGCCAACAGCGACGCCTTCGACACCGGCACCTTCGAGTACAGCAACAGCAACCCCGGGCAGCTGATGTCGGGCACCTGGAAGAAGCTCTCCAGTAAGCCCTGCACGGCGCGGTAGGCAGTCGGCGCGCGCGCCGACCGGGCTCACGGCTCTCGCGGACCGAAGAAGGGCCGCAGCACCTCCACCGCGTCGGCCAGCCCTGAAGGCCTCGCCCGCCCCTCCGCCGCCGCGCGCGCCAGCTCCGCCTCCGCCTCGCACCACAGCGCGTGCACCGCCGCCCTCGCGTTGAACAGCAGCAACCCCAGGTCCGCCCGCGGCCCGCCCTTCTTCAGCAGGCTCGGGTCCTTCGCGAGCTTCTCCGACAGCGCCTCGTACAGGCTCTCGCGCATCGTCTCTCCCGCCCCGCATGGTCGCCCACCGGCGCCCCGCACGGTAGGGAGTCGCCCGTGCCCCTGCTCCTGCTCCTGCTCACCCTCGCGCAGCACCCCGCGCACCCGCCTCACCCGCCGCGCGCCACTCCGCCCGCCTCCGACGAGGCGAAGCTCGACGACGTGGCCCGCGTGCACGGCGAGGCCGGCCCCTGGGCCGTCGCCGGCTACCGCATGGGGCTGGCCGCGCTGGCGAAGCTCTCGCTCCTGCCGCAGAGCCACGCGCTGCGCGTCGTGCACCGCTCGCCGAAGACCCCACAGTTCGCCTGCGTCGCCGACGGCGCCCAGGCCGCCACCGGCGCCAGCGTGGGCAAGCTCAACCTGGCCCTCGAGGAGGCGAGCGCCGAGGCCATGGAGACGACCTTCACCAACACCATCACCGGCGTCAGCGTGACGCTGCGCCCGTCGGCCCGCTTCCGCGCGCGCTTCACCAACACCCCGCGCGAGCAGGCCCGCGCGCTCGGCCGCGCGGTGCTCTCGCTCCCCGACGCCGAGGTCTTCGAGCAGGTCACCGCGCGCGACGGAGGGCGCTGACCGCCCAGCCCGTCAGAAGAGCGCGACGAGCCCCAGCGAGGCGCCCTGGCTCAGCGCGGTGTTGAAGTCCATGGCGCGGGTGCTGTCGCTCGTCGAGCGGCTGCTGGCGCTGGCGTTCATCGCCGTCACCTCCTGGCTGTTGCGCGTCGAGGTGTGGTTCACGATGGTGAGGTTGAGCGCGTACTCCGCGAAGAGGAGGAAGTGGGGGTGCACCCGCCACCCCACCCCGAGGATGCCGCGGGCGCCCACGCCGAGCGACAGGCTGGTGTTGTTCACCGCCGTCACCTGATCCGTCACCGACACGTCGTCGCGGTAGACCGTCGCCTGCGAGTTGAGGCCGAACCACAGGCCGCCGCCCAGGTACGGCGAGAGCGGGCCCTGCACGAGGTTGCCCAGCACGTCGGCGCCCACCGTCATGCCGAAGGTCGAGGTGGGGCTCGGCGTGGACAGCGTGCGGCGCGTGGTCGTCATGTCGTTGACCGTCGTCGTCGTCTCCGTCACCACCGCCGGGTTCGAGCTGTGGCTCAGCGCGACCACGCCACGCAGCGTCAGCGTGGGGCTCAGCCCGTACTGCACGCCGACGCCGCCGTTGAAGCCCGAGAGGAGCCCCGGGTTCTGGAAGATGTTCTGCAGGTTGAACACCACGCCGAACTTCGCCTCCGGCATCGCCGCGGCCGGCGCAGCGCTGGGCGGCGGGGCGCTCGGGGGCGGGCTGACGGGGGCGTCGACCTCGTCCTGCGCGAGGGCAGGAGACGCGACGAGACACAGCGCGGACGCGAAGAGCAGACCTCGGTTCATGGCGAAATCCTCAAGACGGCGGGGGCACGGCCTCGACGACGCCGGCATTCGACTGCCACCGCGACGGCGCGCCAGTTTTCCGCCCGCCTCGAGCCGCGCTCAGCGCGCGGTCGCGACGTACACCACGTGCCGCAGCCCGCCCTTGCCGGGCTTCTCGTGCCGCACCTCGAAGCCGTGGCGCTCGAGGCGCTCCGCGAAGGTGGCGTCCCACGCCTCGCCCCAGATGGCGAACACCCCGCCCTTGCGCAGGGCCGCGCGGAACTGGCTCACGGCCTTGTTGCCGTAGAGCGGGTCCTTCGCGCGGGTGCCCGCGTCGGGGCCCACGTAGAGGTCGATGGCGATGGCGTCGAAGCGGTCGCCGCTCCCGGCCTTGCGCACCACGGCCATCACGTCGCCCAGCTCCACCGTCACGCGCGTGTCGCGCACCGCGCCGTCGGTGAGCGCGGCGAGCGGCCCCTGGCACCACTCGAGCACCACGGGGTTGAGCTCGGCCACCACCACGCGCGCGGCCTTCGGCAGGCGATCGAGCGCGGCGCGCAGGGTGATGCCCATGCCCAGGCCGCCGACGAGCAGGCGCGGGGCGGCGATGCCGGACAGGCCGCGGCAGGCGATGGCGCCCAGGGCCACCTCGCTGCGGCTGGCGACGCTGTTCATCAGCACCCGGCCGCCCACGGTGATGAGGAAGTCGGTGGGCCCCCGCTGCTTGAGCTCGAGCAGCCCGTCGGGTGTCTGCGCGCGGGCGAGCGTCGTCCACGGCTTCACGGCGCGCCCTCGTGCAGCAGCACCGGCGAGAAGTTGGCCGCGTCGCAGGAGGCCAGCACGTAGCGCACGCCCCCGTGCACGCCCTGGAAGCCCGCGCCGATGCCCGGGCCGTGGAGGTGGCCGTAGACACAGGTGGCCGGCTGCCAGGCCTCGATGGCGCGCGAGAAGGCCGTCTCGAGGCCGTTGACGTACAGCGGCGGGAAGTGCACCGCGCAGACGCGCAGGAGCGGCCCCGCGGCGGCCGCCTGCTTCTTCGCCGCGTCGTCGAAGGAGAGCTGCAGCCGCCGCACCTCGCGCTCGATGTAGTCGGGCTTCTGCGGCTCGTCGCCCAGCTCGCCGCCAGGCATGGGCGGGGCCTCGGGCGCCGTCCACAGGCGGGAGCCGCCGATGAGGTAGGGCCCCACCGCCACCGCGGAGTTCTGGATGAAGCCGGCGAAGCTCTTGAAGGGCTCGAAGAGCCGCTTGAGCTTCGCGGTGGAGTCGCCCCACCAGTAGTCGTGGTTGCCGCGCAGGAGCACCTTCTTTCCCGGGCGCGCGTCGAGCCAGGCCAGGTCGCCGTGCACGTCGGCGGGGCGCGTGCCCCAGCTGATGTCGCCGGCGACGATGACCAGGTCCTCGGCCGTCACCAGCGCGTCCCAGTTGGCCTGGAGCGTCGCCGGGTGGCCGACCCAGCCGAAGCGGTCCATGTCCTTCTGGCGCGTCGAGGGCAGGTGCGTGTCACCGATGGCGAAGAGGCGCATCAAGGCCGAGCCCTTTGACGTACCGGGTGCCGCGGGGCAAGCGAAGAGCGCGGCGAGCCGATCGGGCGGGCCGATTCACCGGGCGCCGGGCCGCTTTGTCTGTACAAGGGGTCCATGCGCAACGACTTCAACCAGGATGACCTCGAGGCGATGCTCGAGCGGGCGCAGCACCAGGGCCGGCAGCACCTGCCCCGCATCGCGCTGGTGGTGGTGGGCGTGGTGGTGGTGGGCCTGGTGCTCTCGGGCTTCTACAGCGTGGGCCCCGGCGAGCAGGGCGTGGTGCGCACCTTCGGCCGCGAGTCGGCCAAGAAGTCACCGGGCCTGCACTATGCGGTGCCGCTGGTTCAGCGCGTCGACGTCGTGAACATCGAGCAGGTGCGGCGCCTCGAGGTGGGCTTCCGCAACCAGCGGCGCATGAAGGACGAGGCGCTGATGCTCACCGGCGACGAGAACATCGTCGAGGCGCAGGTCATCGTGCAGTACCGCGTCACCGACCCGAGCAAGTACCTCTTCGCGCTCAAGGCGCCCGACGAGGTGCTGCACGCGGCCTCCGAGGTGGCGCTGCGAGGCATGGTGGGGCGCACCACCATCGACGAGGTGATGACCACCGGCCGCGAGAGCGTACAGGCCGAGACGCTGGCCTGGCTCCAGTCGCTCATGGACGCCTACCAGTCGGGCCTCACCGTCACCGGCGTGAAGCTCCAGGTGGTGGACGCCCCCGACGAGGTGCGCGACGCCTTCCACGACGTGGTGCGCGCGCGCGAAGAGAAGGAGCAGAAGATCAACCAGGCGCAGGGCTACCAGGCCGACCTCATCCCCCGGGCGCGCGGCGAGGCCCGCGAGCAGACCCGCGGCGCCGAGGCCTACCGCGAGGAGCGCGTGCTGCGCGCCAGCGGCGACGGGGCCCGCTTCCTCTCGCTGCTCGCCGAGTACCGCAAGGCCGAGCGCGTGACGCGCGACCGCCTGCACCTCGAGAGCCTGGAGCGGGTGCTGGCCCAGTCGAAGAAGAAGACCATCATCGACGCGCAGGTGGGCCGGGGCACGCTGCCGCTGCTCCCCTTAGGTGACGGCGCCGGTGCGGGCTCGAGCGGGAGGGCTCAGTGATGCTGCGCCTCGCGCTCCTGGTCGTCGCCCTCGCGCTCGTCACGCTGCGCGCCAGCGTGCTCGTCATCGACGAGACCGAGCAGGCCATCATCACGCAGTTCGGCGAGTTCAAGCGGGCCATCACCACGCCGGGCCTGACGTGGAAGCTGCCCTTCGTGCAGACGGTGCACCGCATGGAGCGGCGCGTGCTGAGCAGCGACGCCCCGCCGGCCGAGTACCTCACCCTCGACAAGAAGCGCCTGGTGGCCGACCCGGTGACGCGGTGGCGCATCGCCGACCCGCTGCGGTTCTTCACCACCGTGCACGACGAGGCCGGCGCGCGGGCCCGCCTCGACGACATCGTGCTCTCGGAGATGCGCCGGGAGATCTCCAGCCACGACTTCGGCGACTTCATCGGCAACGAGCGTGACCCGCTGATGCAGGCGGTGGCGCAGCGCACGGCCGAGAAGGTGCGCGGCGATTTCGGGGTGGAGATCATCGACGTGCGCGTCAAGCGCGCCGACCTCCCCCGCGAGGTGCAGGAGAGCGTCTACGCCCGCATGCGCGCCGAGCGCGAGCGCATCGCCAAGCAGTACCGCTCCGAGGGCGGCGAGGAGGCGGCGAAGATCCGCGCCGAGACCGACAAGGAGAAGACCATCCTCCTCGCGCGGGCCTACGAGGAGGCCCAGAAGATCCGCGGCGAGGGAGACGCCGAGAGCACGCGCATCTACGCCGACGCCTACTCGCGCGACCCGGAGTTCTACACCTTCACCCGCAGCCTCGAGGCCTACGAGCGCATCGTGGACGGCGAGTCCACCCTGGTGCTCTCGAGCGGCTCGGAGCTCTTCCGCTACCTCGGCCAGCCCGGCAAGCGCTGACGTCACCCGAGCGCGGCGCCGGCCCCGGCGCTACCTGAGCGCCCCATGTCGTCTCCTGCCCGCTGGCCCGCCTTCGTGGGCGCCTTCGCTGCCGCCTTCGACAACTTCGCCATGACGCCGCTGGTGCGCGCCATCAGCGACGACCTCGCGGTGCCGCTCGCCGAGGCCACCGCCGTCGCCTCGAGCTACTACCTCGCCTACGGGCTCCTGCAGGTGCCCTGGGGCCTCGCCTCGGAGCGCCTGGGCCGGGTGACGGTGATGCGCATCGGGCTGGCCCTGGGCGTGGTGGGCGCGGCGGCCTCGGTGCTGGCGGGCTCCCTGGGGCAGCTCCTCGCGGCGCGCTTCCTCGCCGGGGCGGGCATGGCCTCGGTGGTGCCCTCGGTCATCGCCTGGTTCGGCGAGGCGCTGCCCCCCGCGGAGCGGCCCCACGCCGCGACCGACATGAACTCCGCCTACGCCACCGGCGCGGCCTCGGGCGTGCTGGGCGCGGGCGTGCTGGTGGAGCGCTTCGGCTGGGCGCCGGGCTTCGGCGCGGCGGGCGGCCTCATGCTCGTGGCCCTGGTGGGCACGCGCTGGCTCCACGCGCCGCCGCGGCCCGCCACGCCGGGGAGCCTGCGCGCCGCGCTCTCGGAGCCCGCGGTGCGCTGGCTGGCGGCCATCGCGCTGGTGGAGGGCGCGGTGCTCTTCGGCCTCTTCGCCTTCCTCGCCCCGACGATGCTCGCCGCGGGCACCTCGGCCGCTCGCACCGGGGCCCTCATCGCCGCCTACGGCCTCTCGGTGGTGGTGTGGGCGTGGGTCGCGCGGAGGGTGGTGCCGCACGTGCCGCCCCTGCGCGCGATGGCCTTCGGCGGGCTGATGCTCGTCGCCGGCTGGGCCACGGTGGCCGCCGCGCCCGGGCCCGCGGGCGTGCTGGCGGCGGCGGTGATGATGGGGGCCACCATCGTCTTCTTCCACTCCCCGCTCCAGGTGTGGGCGACGCAGGCGGCGCCGGCGGCGCGCGGGCCGGGCATCGCGATGTTCTCGGGCAGCCTCTTCGTCGGCGCGGCCCTGGGCACGCGGCTGGGGCGCCCGCTCTTCGCCCAGGGGCAGGTGTCGCTCCTCTTCGGCGTCGGCGCGGCGCTGGCCCTGGGCGTCACGGTGGTGGCGCTGTGGGCGCGCCGGGCCTCCCTCGCGCGGGCGTGAGGCGGCGGGGGCGGTCAGGCGCCGGGCTGATGGCGGGCGCGCCACTCCCGGGCGAGCATCGCGTAGACGGCCGTGTCCACCCACGCGCCCTCGTGCCAGGCGTTCTCCACGAAGCTGCCCTCGGCGCGCATGCCCAGGCGCTCCATGAGGCGCCGGGCGCCCAGGTTCTTCGGGCTGCACTCGCCCGTCACCCGGTGGAGCCCCACGGGCCCGAAGCAATGGCCGAGCAGCGCCTGCGCCGCCTCGAGCACGAGGCCCTGGTTCCAGGTGGAGGGGTCCGACTGGAACCACACCAGGGCGTTGCGCGGCTCGCGCTCGTCGAGGCGGTAGCCCCCGTGGCCGATGAGGCGCCCGTCGGCGCGACGCACGATGGCGAGATCGACGCTGAGCCGCGGCTCCTCGCGGGCGTTGGCGAGGGCCAGGCGCACGAGGCGCCGCACGCCCGCGTCGTCGCGGAGGTCGAAGGGCTGCAGCGGCACGTCGCCCACGTCGCCCAAGGGCGCGTAGGCCGCGGACTGGTCCTCTTCGGTGAAGGCGCGCAACACGAGTCGTTCGGTGACGAGGTGCACGGCCCGGGAGGCTACCCCAGCGGGCCGCGCGATCGAAAACCGGGCCCGGCGGGCTTGAGCCGCGTCAGGGCTTCGGCGCGGGGCGCTTGAGGGAGCGGATGGCGTCGGCCGCCTCGTCCTGCCCGCAGTTGCCGCCGTCCTTGTGCGACTCCGAGAGCTCGCGGAGCGCGCCGATGACGCTGGCGTCGCCCAGCTCGCCCAGGCGCGTGGCCGCGCGGGCGCGCACGCTGCACGCGGGAGAGCCGAGGGAGGCGGCGTAGAGGCGCGGCAGGCCGAGGTCCGCGGCCCGGTCGGCCACGTCGAGGAAGCGCAGCGCGCCCCACTGCCGGCCCGAGGGTGGCTCCGCGGCGAAGCCGGCGAGCGTGGCCTGGGTGAGGCTCCGCGGAACCAGCTCGAGCCACTCGCGGAGCTCCGGGTCGCCCTCGTCGGCGGCGAAGCTCTCGGCGAGGGCCTCGAGGAGCGCCGGGGGGGCCGAGAAGAGGGCCTGGTAGGGCGTCACCCGCAGCAGCGCCCGGGCGTCGTCGGCGCGGCCGAGCTCGTGGAGCGCCGCCACCTTGAGCGAGAGGAGCATCGGCAGGTCGCCCCGCGCCGTGGGGAGCGCGACGTCGACGGTGGTGAGGGCCTCGGCCGGGCGCGCCTCGCGCAGCTCGCGCTCGGCGCGCTCCACCACCGTCGCAGGCCACATGGCCCAGGCCGCGGGCACGAGCGCCGTGAGCGCCACGGTGACGAGGAGGCTCTGCTTGAACTGGCGATCGAGCCCGCGCGTGAAGCGCCCCACCTGCCGCGCCCCGGCGAGGCTGCGCGAGCCCCACGACTGCATGGTGCCCGTCACCGCCGAGAGCGTCTGGGTGGTGACGGCGTTGAGCACCCGGCCGGCCTGGGTGGTGAGCGCCACCTCGTCGGCGGGCAGCGCCTGCCGGAGCGCCTCGACGAGGGCCGCGCCGTCTCGGGGCCGCGCGGTGGCCTTCTTCTCGAGGCACTGCATCACGAGCTTCACCAGCAGCGGGTAGGGCGCGACGTGCGGCGCCACGGCGTCGAGGGGCGGCGGCGCGGCGCGCACGTGCTGCTCCAGGTAGTCACGCGCCTCGGGCCCCTCGAAGGGCAGCCGCCCGGCGAGCATGCGGAAGGCCACCACGCCGAAGGAGTAGACGTCGGTGCGGGCGTCCACCGGGAGCGCCATGGCCTGCTCGGGCGCGACGTAGGCCGGCGTGCCCACGGCCTGGCCCGGCACGCTCATGAAGGGGTCGTGCCCGGTGGGCACCGAGGGCTTCGGCGCCGCCTCGTCGATCTCCAGGAGGCGCGCGATGCCGAAGTCGAGGAGCCGCGCCTGCTCTCCCTTCGGCGTCGGGGTGAGGATGATGTTCTGCGGCTTCAGGTCGCGGTGGATGATGCCGCGGTCGTGCACCACCGCGAGGCCCTCGGCGAGCTGGAGCAGGATGCGCAGCGCGCGCCGCGGCTCGAAGGGCCCCATGCGCAGCGAGAGGTCGAGCGTCTCACCCTCGGCGAGCTCGAGCACCAGCACGGTGCCGTCGCGCTTGTTCACCTCGAAGTCGATGACGCGCACCACCGAGGGGTGGTCCACGGAGGACAGCAGCTGCGCCTCGCGGCGGAAGCGCTCGCTCATCACCGGCTGGGCGCCCACGTCGCGCTTGAGCACCTTCAGGGCGACCATGCGCCCTAAGGACACCTGCTCGGCGAGGAACACCTCGGCCATGCCGCCGCCGCCGAGGTGGCGGATCAGCTTGAAGCGTCCCCCGAGGACGAGGCGATCACTCGACACGAGGGCGAGGTGTAGCACGGCGGTTCCGCCCCATCACCGCCGCGGTCGCGTCCATCAAGGTGATGGAGCCCGGGGGCTGCGCCGCGCGCGAGCGACAGCAGGTCGCGAGGATGACTCGGGTGACGCCGTGGCCTCGAAGGTGCAGCGACGAGGCGCAGAGCACCCACAGCCCGAAAGGCGCCCGCCATGAGCAACACGACCTTGATCATCGTCATCCTCCTCGCGCTCCTCCTCTTCGGCGGTGGCGGCGGCTACTACTTCTCGCGCCGCGGCCGCTGACGCCCGGCGGTAGCGCCCGGCGCTCCGGCGTGGCAGGTCAGCGGGCATGGCCTTCGCCCTCGACGACCGGCTCCGCGGCGACACCCACCTGGTGGGCGAGAGCTCGCTCTCACTCCTGCTGTTGGTGGACGACGCGCGCTACCCGTGGTGCCTCCTGGTGCCGAAGCGGGACGGCGTCGCGGAGGTGTTCGAGCTGCCCGACGACGAGGTGCGCGCGCTCGCCGAGGAGTCGGCGCTGCTGGGCCGCGCCATGGCCCGCGCCTTCACAGCCCACAAGCTGAACGTCGGCGCGCTGGGCAACGTGGTGCGGCAGCTCCACCTGCACCACGTGGTGCGCCAGGTGAGCGACCCGGCGTGGCCGGGCCCGGTGTGGGGGCACTCGCCGAGGGTGCCGCGCACGGACGCCGAGCGGCGCGACGCGGCGGCCCGGCTCTTCGCCGAACCCCAGGTCGCCTCGCGCTTCTCGCCCCGCTGAGGGCGGAGGGTCAGCTGACGCCGCAGCCGCCGCCGCCGCACCCGCCGGCGCTACAGGCCGGGGCCGTGCTGGCGCCGCTGTTCGCGCCGCTGCTCGCGTAGCCGTCGGCGTACCAGCCGCCGCCCTTGAGCGAGAAGGAGGTGAGGCTGATTCGCCTCGCCACCGGCGCGCCGCACTCGGCGTGCGTGGTGAGGGGCTCATCGGTCATGCGCTGCTTCACCTCGAAGGTGCCGCACCGCTCACAGTCGTATTCGTACAGAGGCATGCGAGGCCCTGAGAGGCTGGGGGTTCGAAGGACGGTTCTCTACCCGAAGACGGCCAGGGCGCGCGAGGTGAAGAGCTTGAGCAGCGTCCAGCTCGGGCCGTTGGGCCCCTCGAGCAGGAGCGTGGTGCCGGTGAAGCCCAGGGTGGCGACGAGGAGCGCCGCCGGCGACCAGCGGAGCAGCGCGAGGAGGTCGCCCTGGCGCCACGGCCCGCCGTCCACCACGCCGCGGAGCGCCTGCAGGCGGAACAGCACGTAGGCGAAGGGCATGAGGGCCCACATCCACGCGACGAAGTTGACGAGCGGCACGCCGTGGAACCAGCCCGGCAGCGACTCGTGCCACACCCAGCAGCCCACGGCCGTGGCGATGGGGTCGATCTGCAGGTCGAGCAGCGTGGCGAAGCTGGCGAGCGCCACGGCCGACAGCGCCGCCGAGCGCCGCAGCCAGGCAAGGTGCGTGCGCAGGCCCCAGGTGATGAAGGTGGCCATGGCCAGCACGACGCTCCAGCCGACCATGGTGGCCACCGGCGCGACGAAGGGCGCCACCATCGAGTCCGAGAGGTTCGTCTCGTGGAAGAAGCCCAGCACGATGCCGCCGTTCTCGAGGGCCGCCCCGTAGACGAGGGCCACGCCGAAGAAGAGCACGAGGTGGCTGGGGTGCCGCTTCCACGCGTGCCACATGAGCAGCGCGGCCCAGGCGAAGTTCGACCACTCGTAGAGGCGCAGCAGCGTCGAGGCCTCGATGGGCGAGGGCGTGTGCCAGGTCAGGTTGGCCAGCGGCAGGCCCAGCGAGAGCGCGAGGCTGACGGCGAACAGCCGCGGCGAGGCGTCGCCCACGGTGAAGCGCACGCCCTGGTAGAGCATGAAGACGCCCAGCGGGAAGACGACGGTGTACGCGAGGTCGCTGCGCGGCGGGTCGAAGTTGGTCAGCTCGGTGTTGAGGAGCAGGCACCCGTAGACGAGGAACATCCACGC
The DNA here is from genome assembly GCA_964449625.1 of uncultured Archangium sp. Taxonomy (GTDB): domain Bacteria; phylum Myxococcota; class Myxococcia; order Myxococcales; family Myxococcaceae; genus Archangium_A. The sequence continues at coordinate 16,408 of CAYUZK010000024.1, read as the reverse complement.
CGGGAGGTGCTGCCAGAGCTCGGTGGCCGCGGCCCGCAGGAGCGAGGGCTGGCCGAGGGCCCGCGCGGGGAGCGTCGTCTCGCTGGTGCCAGGCTGCTGCATCGCGGCGCGCACAGTCGGCGGACGCAGGCGGTCGCGTCAAGTCGCCCCGGCGCTTTTCGCCCCACGGGCCCAGGGGGACGCATGAGCTTCGTCAGCACTCCGCCGTGGAGTGCCCGCTCGGGTGCGGGAGTGGCGTAGACTTTTGACCATGCACGAGGAGCGGGTGCCGTCAGCGGGGCCGAGGCCAGGGAGGCCCTGGGCTCGCCGGGCGCTCCTCCTGGTCGCCGGCGTGGCGTGGCTGGCCGTGGCGGGGGTCGCCCTGCGGTTTCGGCAGCAGGGGCTCGACGACGAGAACGGCGTGCCGCCGCGCCCCTTCTTCTCTTTGCCTGCGCCGAAGCCTGCGCCGACCGCGAAGAAGCCGCCGCCGGAACGGCTCTTTGAGCCTGGCATGACGCCGCGACAGTACAACCACCTCCAGAAGCTCCCGCCCTATGGCGTCGTGAAGCCGGCGAGCGAGCGCGCGGCCGCGAGCCGAGCCCGCGACGGCGGCCTGTGATGCCGGCTCTGGCCCTCAGGCTGCGTGGAGCGTGAGCTCCGTCACCTCGCCGCGGGGCCCGATGCGGAACGGCGGGCCCCAGTAGCCGGTGCCGAGGCTGGTGTACGTGGGCACGCCCTCGATGAGCGCGAAGCCGCCCACCACGGGCTGCTGGAGCTTCACGAAGAAGTTGAAGGGGAAGATCTGCCCGCCGTGCGTGTGGCCCGAGAGCATGAGCGCCACGCCGTGCGCCTTCGCGTGACGGGCGAAGCGCGGCTGGTGCGCGAGGAGCAGCCGGGGCACGCCGGCGGGCGCGTCGGCGAAGGCCAGGTCGACCCGGGGCGCGTGGTCGGCCGAGAAGCGCGCGCCCTCGAGGTCCGTCACGCCGCCCACCACGAGCTTCCCGTCGGCCACCACGCGGTGCTCGTTCTGCAGCACGGTGAAGCCCAGGCGCCTGCCCTCGGCCTGCCACTGGGGGCCGCCGTGGTAGTACTCGTGGTTGCCCGTCACGTAGAAGACGCCGTGGCGCCCGCGCAGCCCCGCGAAGGGCGCCACCTCCCCGCGCAGCTTCGCCACCGAGCCGTCCACCAGGTCGCCCGTCACGGCCACGAGGTCCGGCGCGAGGGCGTTGACCATCTGGGTCACCTGCTCGGCGAAGTCGCGGCCGAGCGTCTCGCCGATGTGCACGTCGCTCAGCTGCACGATGCGAAAGCCGTGGAGCGAGGGATCGAGCCCCGGCACGCGCACCGTCACCCGCTTCACCACCGGCCGCTGTGAGACGAAGAAGCCCCAGGCCAGCGCCGGCGCGACGAGCGTGAAGACGCCCAGCGCCCGCCACGCGGACCACGCTGGATCGACCGCCGTCACCTGCCCCGCCGCCCACAGCGCCACGTCGGACACGCCGACGGTGACGAGCAGCAGGCCGAAGGCGCCCATCCACACGAAGCCCACCCACTGCGCGAGCTTCGCCACCGGCCGCGGCAGGAGCCGGCCCCCGATGAAGCCCACGAAGATGGCGCCGAAGCTGGCCCACAGCGCGCCCCACGCGAGCGCGCGCCACGGCGCCGGCAGCCCCGCGTCGTCGATGAGGCGGACGCCCAGGTAGGCGTGCAGCCCCACCACCAGGCCCACCATCACCGTCGCCAGCGCCAGGAACCGCAGCACGGTGGCGAGGGGGACTTCGCGCGCCGCGACCTGCTCAGAGAGATCCGCCATGAAGTCGCCGAGCCTAACGGGAGCGCGCGCGCCCTGCCGGTCGCCTCACACTTCTTCGCAAGCCGTTGATTGGTGGTCGAACGACTTCGCCTTCTGGAGCGCGGCCGCTCCACGCGCACAGTGTAGGCATTGTCAAAACATCTACACCTAACCTCTTGAAGAAACTCAGGAATTCCAATGGCGAGAATACCTGAGCCAGTCGCTTTCAGGAGCCCACCATGCCCGTCTCAGCCGCCCGAACGCTCCCCGCCACGCAGCGCAGCACCGCCGCAGTCCCGGAGCGGGGCCGCGGCGACTTCGGGGCGCAGGTGACCGAGCTCCAGCGGCTGCTGCAGCGCGCGGGCGTGCCCACGGGCCCCATCGACGGCGACTTCGGGCCGCTGACCCAGGCGGCGGTGCGGCGCTTCCAGACCTCCCGCGGGCTGCCGGTTGACGGCGTGGTGGGAGCGAGGACGTGGGCGGCCCTGCGGAGCACCGGCGCGACGCCGACCCCGGCGCCCGTCGGCGCGAGCACGCTGCGGCAGGGCGACCTGGGCGCGCAGGTCGAGCAGCTCCAGCGCGGGCTGCTGCGCCACGGCTTCGACCCGGGCCGCGTCGACGGGCAGTTCGGCCCCAACACCCGCGCGGCGCTGGTGCAGTTCCAGCGGCAGCACGGCCTCTCGGCGGACGGGGTGGCGAGCGACGCCACGCGGCGCGCGCTCGCGGGGCCGGTGACGCCGCGCGCGCCGGTGAGCGGCGACTTCCGCGCGCGCATCCTCGACGCGGCGCGCGGAGAGCTCGGCACCACCGAGACCGGCGAGAACCGCGGCGCGGTGCTCAAGTACCCCACCTTCTTCGGCCGCGGCGCCGAGCCCTACTGCGCCGACTTCGTGAGCTGGGTGATGCGCCAGTCGGGCGGGAAGATGAACGACCCCTACTGCCCCAGCATCGTCAACCAGCTCAAGCGCGACGGGAACTGGAAGGGCACGTCGAACCCGCAGCCCGGCGACATGGTGCTCTTCGACTGGGACGGCGACCGCGTCGCCGACCACATCGGCCTCGTGGAGAAGGTGAACGCCGACGGCACCATCACCACCATCGAGGGCAACACCGAGAACCCGCAGACGGGCCGCGAGGGCGTCTGGCGCCGCACGCGCACGCTGGGCACGGTGCTGGGCTTCGGCGCGCCCTACTGAGCCGCGCGCGTCAGCGGCGTCGCGGGTCGTCCCTTCGGCTTTCAGCGGGTGAAGAGGTAGAAGAACTGCTCGGGGAGGAAGTCGTGCGCCGCCGCGAAGGTCCACCCGGCCTGCGCGAGCTCGGCCTTCACCTGCTCGGGCGGCACCTTGTGCTCCGCCGGCGGGCCCAGCTTCGAGGCGCGCGTGAAGTCGATGATGGCCAGGCGCCCACCCGGGCGCAGCGACGCGGCGAGCTTCGCGAAGTACGCCGGCCGCGCCTCGATGTGGTGGTACGTGTTGACGAGGACGATGAGGTCCACCGGCTCGGGGATCTTCGCGTCGTCGAAGTCGGCGAGGTGGGCGGTGAGGTGGTCGAGCTCCTCCTTCTTCGCGCGCCGGTTGAGGTAGTCCACCATCGAGCTCTCGACGTCGACGCCGTAGACGCGGCCCTTCGGGAGCGCCTTCGCGAAGCGCACCGGGAAGTAGCCGGTGGCGGCGCCGATGTCGGCCACCTTCGCGTCGGCCGGCAGCGCGAGGGCGGCGATGACCTCATCGGGCCTCTGCCAGGCCTCGCGCCGCGGGTCCTCGAAGCGCGCAGCCCAGGCGTCGGCGTCGTCGAAGCGGTGCTGGCCCTGCGGGTGCGAGGGGCCGTGGGCGTGGCCGTCGCCGTGCTTGCACCCGGCCACGAGGAGGAGACACGACAGGGACGAGAGCGAGAGCGCGCGGCACTTCATGGCGACGGCTTTACTGCCTTTCGCGCGGGCTGTGCGCAACGTGAGGTGACGGCGACTCCTCCGCGCCCCGCGAGGCTGGCCGTAGGCAATCGCCCCTTCAGCCCAGCTTCGCGAGGGCCTCGGTCAGCCTCGCGCGCTCGTCTGCGGGCACGCCGAGCTGCTCCAGCGCCTTCGGCAGTGAAAGACCCCGGGCGGTCAGCGCCAGCGCCGCGGCCCCCTGCATGGCCCGCTCGGGGTTGACGGTGCCGCCCGAGGCCACCTCGCCCTTCCAGGACCAGTGCGCGTCGCTCGTCGCGGCCAGCAGCGTCTTCACCTTCGCCGGCGTCAGCGCGGGGTGGAGCAGCCGGCACTTGGCCGCCAGGTTGGAGACGTTGGGGGCGGCCATCGAGGTGCCGCTGTTGGCGATCAGCCCCGGCCCCGTGTGGTCGGCCGAGACGACGGCGTGCCCGCGCGCCGCGAGGTCCACGAAGTCCGCCGAGGTGTTCGACTGCGCCCACCGCCCACCGTCCGGGAGGCTGGCGCCCACCACCGCCATGTTCGGCAGCTTGAAGGCCTCGGCGATCGTCTGGTCCCCCTCGGAGGACGAGCCCAGCTGATACCGATCGTTCCCCGCGCCGAAGACGAAGAGGGTGTCGGGGTACTTCTCCATCACCTCCCGGAAGCGCTGCGCCTCCGCGGGCGTCACGAAGGCCTCGATGCTGACGTTGACCACCGAGGCGCCGCCCTTCGCCGCGGCCTCGAGGGCGGCGGGGAGCGGGCTGGGGCCGGCGGCCTTCTGCGCGGCGTGGGGATCGTCTGGCACCTCGATGGGCACCGCGAACAGCGACGCCTGCACCTGCGAGGTGCCGCGCGTGGCGATGCCGGCGACGTGCGTGCCGTGCCGCACGCCCCACTCCGCTTCCATCGCGGTGAACTGGCCGAACCGCCGACTCAGGGGCGCGCCGGGCTTCGCGCTCGCCAGGTTGTCCGCCAGCAGCGGGTGCGCCGTGAAGCCGCCGTCGACGATGGCCACGCGCACGGTCGCCCCGCCGACGCCGAGGGCGGCGCTCAGCGCCTCGAACGCGAGGTCAGCCTCGGCGACGTTGCCCTCGGTGATGTGCTTGAGGTTCACCGCCGGCGCACCCGCGTGGCGGCCCGGGACGTCGTAGCCCTTCTCGGTCAGCACCCGATGCGCCTCCTGGGCGGCCAGCGGGTCGAAGGCCACGCCCTGGTCGACGAAGGCCTCCAGCAGGTGGCGGTGCTCGCCCGCGCCCAGCGCCGTCTGCCGCAGCTCCGGCGCGAGGGCCCTCCATTCGCCGTCCGTCACCCGCCGGTCGGCCAGGGCGCGGTCCAGCGAGGCGCTGCGCGGGTTCGTCTTCGGCGTCCACCCGCCGGCCTTCGGCGCGACCGCGGGCGTGGTGGGCTTCTTCCGCGCCGCGGCCTCGGCCTTCCGTGCGTCACGCACCGCAGGGCCGGATCGGGGCGCGAGGCGCTTGACCATGCCGAGACCACACCGCAGCCCCAGCCCGCGCGCAAGGACGCGCCCCCCCCGCTGCAGGCGACTTGACGCCGCGGGGGCAGGAGAAGAGGGTGCGGCCATGCGAACCCTGCTCCTCGCGCTCACCGCCCTCGCCTCGTCAGCCCAGGCCCAGGCCATCTCGGGCACCCTCACCGCCACCTTCCTCGACTTCAACGAGTTCGGCGGGACCAACACGCGGCTGACCCTCAACCTCGCGTGCGGGCTCAGCTGCGACGCGTCGGCGCCGGAGCTGCGCTACCGCGTGGCCGGCGGCGTCCAGGCCTGGTTCGCCGCCGCGCCCACGGAGAACACCGGCTACATCGGCTCGGGCTTCGGCTCCGCCGCCGACGGCCAGAACAGCTACGTGAGCGAGCAGTTCGAGCCGGGCACGGCCTTCATCGTCAAGGCCAAGAGCGCCTCGTGCCACTGCGGCAACCGCATCGGCGAGGGCGGCTACATCGACCTCGAGAGTCAGATCGTGGCCATTGCCCCGTGGCTCACGCCGGGCTCCGCGAAGGTGGGCGACGAGTACAGCTCCATCATCGTCTCGGCGCAGCCGCGCGGCGGCGACCAGCTCGTGGTGCGGCTCCAGGGCGGCGGCCTCGACGAGACCCGCACCCTCGCCCAGGCCGACTTCGGCACCCAGAAGTCCGTCTTCGTGCGCTTCACGCCCACCCAGCCGGGCACCCTCACCTATACCGCGACGCTGCAGCCCTACGGCGTGAGCCGCACGGGCACGCTGACCGTGGCCGACCGGAGCGGGAGCTCGAGCGGCGGCGGCACGGGTGGCTCGGGCGGCGGGAGCGGCGGCGGCGACCAGGAGCCCGAGCCCTCCGGCTGCGGCACCGCGCCCCTGGCCCCGCTCCTCGCCCTGAGCCTCGCCCTCGCCCGCGCGCGACGTCACCGCTGACCGGTGGCAGTCCCCCTTCATGCAACCTGCACTCTGACGCGCCCCAACACGTCACTCTGATGGACCCGTACCGTCGCGCCGCGCCAAGCGCCTGAAGGCGCACAGCGCAGGCGCGGCGTGATCGATGCACACACGCTGGCCGGCGCGCACGGTGGTGGCAGCTCGTCGTTTCTTTCACCCGCTCGCAGTGAGCCGGGGCCACACGGCCTGGGCTCGACCTGCGCGCGCACACCCTTCTCCTGGAGCACCCCACATGAAGACCCTTCTCCTCGCCGCGCTCGTGCTGTCCGTCGTCGTCACCTCCGGCTGTGCCGCGGAGTGCGTCAGGTCTGCCGACTGCGCCAGCAAGGCGACCGCGGCTGGGAAGTCGTACGCCTGCTCGAACGGCACGTGCGTCGAGGGCACGGCCAACGCCGACGGCGGCTTCACGCCCGCCCCGGTGACGCCGGTGGGCCTGGGCGCTGCGGGCAACTTCGTCATCCTCGCCAAGACGGGCATCGACACGGTGCCGCCGTCGGTGGTGACGGGCGACATCGGCGTGAGCCCCACCACGGCGTCGAGCATCACCGGCTTCTCGCTGGTGGCGCCGCCCACCACCTCGACGACGTCGTCGCAGGTGACGGGCCTGGTGTACGCGGCTGACTTCGACCCGCCCACGCCGACGAACCTCACCACCGCCGTCTCGGCCATGGAGACCGCCTTCACCGACGCCGCGGGCCGCGCGCCGCACTACACCGAGCTGGGCGCAGGCGACATCGGCGGGCTGACGCTGACCGCGGGCGTGTACCGCTGGGGCACGGGCCTGCTCATTCCCACCTCGGTCACGCTCACCGGCAGCGCCAGCGACGTCTTCATCTTCCAGATCGCCCAGAACCTCACCATCAGCAACGGCGTGCGGGTGAACCTCGCGGGCGGCGTGCTGCCGAAGAACGTCTTCTGGCAGGTGGCCGGCGCGGTCGAGGTGGGCACCACGGCGAACCTCGCGGGCGTGGTGCTGTCGAAGACGGCCATCGACCTGCGCACCGGGGCCACCCTCACCGGGCGCCTGCTCGCGCAGACGGCCGTCAACCTCGACGCCGCCACCGTCACCCAGCCCGCGCCGTGACGGAGGACCTCACCCCCTTTCGCCCGGGCTGTACGCGACTTGACGCGGTCGCGGCAGGAGAAGAGGGTGCGGCCATGCGAACCATGCTCCTCGCGCTCACCGTGCTTGCCTCAGCAGCCCAGGCCCAGGCCATCTCCGGCACCCTCACCGCCACCTTCCTCGACTTCACCGAGTTCGGGGGGACCAACACCCGGCTGACCCTCAACCTCGCCTGCGGGCTGAGCTGCGACGCGTCGGCGCCGCAGCTGCGCTACGGCGTCGGGGGTGTCCAGGCCTGGTTCGCCGCCGCGCCCACGGAGAACACGGGCTCCATCCGCTCGGACTTCGGCTCCGCCGCCGACGGCCAGAACAGCTACGTGAGCGAGCAGTTCGACACGGGCATCGCCTTCGTCGTCAAGGCGAAGAGCGTCTCGTGCCACTGCGGCAACCGCACCGGCGAGGGCGGCTACATCGACCTCGAGAGCCAGGTCGTGGCCATCCCCCCGTGGCTCTCACCGGGCACCGCGAAGGTGGGCGACGAGTACAGCGCCATCGTCGTCTCGGCGCAGCCTCGCGGCGGCGACCAGATCGTGGTGCGGCTCCAGGGCGGCGGGCTCGACGAGACCCGCACCCTCACCCAGGCCGACTTCGGCACCCAGGAGTCCATCTTCGTTCGCTTCACGCCCACCCAGCCGGGCACCCTCACCTACACCGCGACGCTGCAGCCCTACGGCGCGAGCCGCACGGGCACGATGACCGTGGCCGACCGGGGCGGGAGCTCGAGCGGCGGTGGCTCGGGCGGCACCGGTGGAGGAAGCGGCGGCGGCACGCAGGAGCCCGAGCCCTTCGGCTGCAGCGTGACGCCGCTGACGCCACTCCTCGCCCTGGGCCTGGCCCTCGGCCGCGCGCGCCGGCGTCGGTGATCAACGGCCCGCACGACGAGGTTGTCCCTCGGGAGATTGTTCCCCGGGGACCTCGTGGTGTCGATTGACCTTGAGTCGGCAGCGCGTCGCGGGGCCAGGTACGGTCGGCTCAGCTCGCGTCACGGTGCCTATGTCGAGCGGGTGCTACCTTGAGTCGCCGGCTCGCTCGCGCCGGCCACCTGCTGTCGAGTCGCTGTGCCGCCTGGAGCGCCTCCCGTTCACCAACGGGGCCCACGGCGACGGTCACCTCATGCGTTTCCTCCGGCCAGAACATCGAGGGGAATGGGACCTCTCGTTGCCGCCCTCCTTCCGCAGTGACGAAGGCGATGATTCCGCGCCCGTCAGGTGGCCGTCAAGACCGGGGGGGCCACTTCGGGCGCCTTTTCTGCGTCGGTCGGCGGCAGCATGCCCAGGAAGTGCTTGTTGAGGTGGTGCTGGGTGCGGACCCAGGCCAGCCGCGCCTCCTCCTCGATGCCCTCGGGCGGCGCCTCCCAGGTGCTGACGGCCATGGGCATGCCCGGCTCGAAGGTGACGTACTCCTTCACGTTCTCCACCAGGGCCTTGCCCTCCTCGATGATGAGGCGCGCCTCGTCTTCGGTCAGCTCGTCCTTCGCCACCGCGCGCAGCACGCCGCACACGTAGCGGGCGCACGTCGCGGGCCGGTCGGCGTAGGCGCTGCAGCCCGTGCCGGTGTGCAGCACGCACGGCTCGTCGAAGGTCTCCTGCTCGCTGCGCACCTTGAGCTGGAGCTGCTTGTACTTGAGCAGCTTGGGCAGGTCGTCGGGCTCGAGGGTGACGTAGTTGTAGAGCGTGCCGTTGCAGCACATGCCACAGCCTTCACAGAGGTCGGTCAGGGTCGCTCCCGCGTCGTGGTGGACGCTCGGGGGTGAAGCGCCGCCGCTGGAGCTACCTGTGCCGGGGCCGCCTGTAAAGCCCGCGCGCCCCGACGGGCGGGGCCAGCGCGACGCGAGAAGGTGCACCCGGGGGCGCGCTGGGCCAAGGTGTCGCGCATGGGCATCTACGCAGACTGCGCGCGCCTCTTCGTCGTCGGCTTCCCCGGCACCACCCCCGACACCGAGGTGCTGCGCCTCATCGACGAGGGCGTCGGCGGCGTCATCCTCTTCAAGCGCAACGTCGAGTCGCCGCGGCAGGTGGCCGAGCTGGTGCGCGCGCTCAAGACGCGGGCCGGCCGGCCGCTGTTCGTCTCGGTGGACCAGGAGGGCGGTCGCGTGGCGCGGCTGCGCGGCCCGCCCTTCACCACCCTGCCCCCCATGCGTCAGCTCGGCGCCTCCGGTGACGCGGCCCTCGTCGAGCGCGCCGGGCGGCTCCTGGCCCACGAGGTGCGCGCCCTGGGCTTCGACGTCGACTTCGCCCCCGTGGTGGACGTGGACACCAACCCGGCGAACCCCGTCATCGGCGACCGCAGCTTCCACCGCGACCCCAAGGAGGTGGCGCGCCTGGGCGTGGCCCTCGCCCGCGGCCTCGAGGCCGGCGGCGTGGCCTCCTGCGCGAAGCACTTCCCCGGCCACGGCGACACCTCGCAAGACTCGCACCTGGCCCTGCCCCGCCTCCCGCACGGGCTGGAGCGGCTCCACGCCGTCGAGCTGCTGCCCTTCCACGCCTACGCCCAGGCCCGCCTGGCGATGGTGATGACGGCGCACGTCATCTTCGACGCGCTCGAGCCCGGTCTGCCGGCCACCATGAGCCCCAAGGCCATCGACGGGCTGTTGCGCGGCGAGCTCGGCTTCGAGGGCGTGGTCATCGCCGACGACCTCGAGATGAAGGCCATCAGCGAGCACTTCACCGTGCAGCGCGCGGTGGTCGACGGCTTCCTCGCGGGGGTGGACCTCTTCCCCGTGTGTCACCGCATCGACGTGCAGCGCACGGCCATCGAGGCGCTGGTGCGCGCGGTGGAGCAGAAGCGCGTGACGAAGGAGCGCCTCGCCCAGTCGCACGCCCGCCTCGACGCGCTGCTGCGCCGCTTCGTGCGCGGCCCGGAGGATCTGCTCGAGACGCTCGGCACGCCCGAGCACCTCGCGCTCGCGGCCGGCCTCTCGGTCGAGACCTTCGCCGGCCTCGACCCGACCGAGGTGCACGTCTAACTGCAGCTGCGGCGGATTCAGGGCGTGCGCGGCGCGCCGATGGGCCTGGGCGCGCGGTCGCCCGGCTTCCAGCCGAAGGCCTCGTCGTCGGGCTTCGCCGGCGTCTCGTGCGCGTCGGCGAGCTGCGCCGCCTGCTTCGCGAAGCGGGTCGAGGTCCGAGGAGTCCACCACCACGGCTCTCGCAGATGGTGTGACGCGCCCTGCGCTGACGGCCGAGCCTGCCTCGCCGGGCACCGACTGCCCCTTTCACGCCCAGAAGAAGCACCGTGCGCCAGCTCCTTTCGAGCCAGGCATGCAGCACATCGAGCGCGGACCTCACGAATCAGCGTCGAGACGGGGCCTCGCGACGAGGCTTGGCGCGATGGACGTAGCGACGCTTCCTCCCCGCGCTGGTCGCAACGGGCTTCAGGAGGGCCTGGAGGTCCTGGCACATCCGGCGGAAGGACGGTGAGCGACTCTCCGCCGGTTTGGTCGTCAGCCGAGGAGAGATACGTGACGCCCAGTCGACCTTGTTGAGGCCGCCATCCCCGACGATCTTCCCGAAGAGTTCTGCGGTGCCGCAGACGGAGTCGGGCTCGTACGCCCGAGCCTTCTCCATGTCCGCCTGGGGCCAGACGGCCTTCAGAGCGGCGAGATCGCCCAGGTAGAAGGCCTCGGTTTCTTCAACAGCAAGGGCCACGAGGACCTGGAGTCTGGGCGCCAGCTCCGTGGCGGCCGCCTCGACCTCCTGGCGGAGCTTCCCGATGTCGTCGGTGTCGGCATCCAGGAGGACGACGACCCGATGCTCCTGTGGGTCCAGCGAGCTGTTCCATGCGCGAAGCTTCGCGGGGAGCTGGTGAAGCAGAGAGCGATTGTTCCGATCCGGCGCCTTCCCCCAGCGCTTACGACTCGGCAGCTTGCCCTTCCCTTGATGGGGATGCGGCTGAAGCTCGTGTGCCCTAAGGAATCGGCTTGCCCAGCCTTCAAGGAACACGCGATCGGAAGGCCCCTCCACCAAGATGTGCACCTTCACGTGGCGTCCGGGACCTGAAGGTGGTTGCTGTACCAAACCGATCCGAGCGGGATGCCCTGCTCGACCAGCTCGTTCGCACCGGGAATGTCGGAGACCCGCGTCACGGTGGTCCGGCCCTTCACCTTCTGCATGAGCCAAACCTGATCAGGCTGAAGTGCATCGACGAAGTAGGGCGAATGAGTCGTCACCAGGAGCTGCGTGAGGGCCGACTCCTCCGCCTTGGTCTTGAGTCGGCGTGCGAGGTGCTCGACCAGCTCGACATAGAGGCCATTCTCGGGCTCCTCGATCCCGACGAAGGGTCGCGGAGACGGGTCGGCAAGGAGGATGGCGTAGGCCAGCATCTTCAGCGTGCCGTCCGACATGCTCTGCTGGAAGAACGGGTCCTCGTAGCCAGACTCGTCGAACTTCAGCAGCAGCCGGCCATCAATGCTCTCAGCGGCGGTGATCTTCTTCAGGCCCGGGATGGCGCGAGTGATCTCATGGAGGATTTCCTGGAACTCAGTTTCCCTTTCCGTGCTCCGCTGGAAGTACTGGAGCACGTTCCCGATGTTCGACCCCGTCCTGTCCAGCAATCGCTGTGCACCCACCGCCGGCAGCGCCCGGGCCGCGTCGGGTACGAAGTACGACAGGTACCATTGGGCGACGTACTCCCGAAAGCGAACGATACGAGGGTGCAGCTTGAGGTTGTTCTCGAGCTGGGTGATTCCGAGGCGGTTGAGATCGGCGAGGGCGACCTTCTGGTCCGACGCCCGGTCCCCCTCTGCTGACTTCCCAGCCCAGACCTTGCCTCTGCCCTTCGACAGCTTGAGGAAGTAGTACGGCTTTCCTTTGACCTCCTTGGCGCGACGCTCCCGAAGCGACTCGCTGAAGACACGGGGCACACCATTGGCCTCGTCCACCTTGAGTTCGTAGATCATCGGCCACTTGTGCTCGTCGTGCTCGAAGAAGAGCTCGAACTCGATGGGGCCCTTCGCCTGCTGAGTTCGGAGCCGAGCAAAGCCGCCACGCAGCGGGGCATCACACGCAGCTTCGACGCCGTTGGCGAGCGCGTCGGCAATGAACCCGAAGGCATCGAGCAGCGTAGACTTGCCGCAGCCGTTCCGCCCGATGAAAGCCGAGAGCGGCGGGAGCGGCGGGCTCTTGGAGTCTGTCTGGTAGGTCTGACCCACCCGCACGTCGGCGAGGGAGCGGTAGTTCTTGATGCGAAAGCCGAGGAGATGAGCCATTCGTTTCCTCCTTCATCGTTTCCCGCCCCGAGCCAGAGCCTGCTCGGGTTCGCGCTGGCTCGTTCCAGGGCGTACCCCCGCGGCCCCGGGCCGGGTGCACGAGCGTGTCTTCTTAGGGCATTCGCTGCGGCTTCGTCGAATGAATGGCCGAGCAGGCTCACGACCTGAAGCAGCACCGCACCTCGTCGCGATCTCCTGCGCCGCTTCGTGCGCGGCCCGGAGGACCTGCTCGAGACGCTCGGCACGCCCGAGCACCTCGCGCTCGCGGCCGGCCTCTCGGTCGAGACCTTCGCCGGCCTCGACCCGACCGAGGTGCACGTCTAACTGCAGCTGCGGCGGATTCAGGGCGTGCGCGGCGCGCCGATGGGCCTGGGCGCGCGGTCGCCCGGCTTCCAGCCGAAGGCCTCGTCGTCGGGCTTCGCCGGCGTCTCGTGCGCGTCGGCCAGCTTCTCGAGCACCGCGCGCTTCTGCTGCCTGGCGCGCGTGGCGGGCTTCGGCAGGCCGCTGCCCGGCAGCACGGCGAGCTGCCCGGCCTGCTTCGCCAGCTGGTCGAGGTCCGAGGTGTCCACCGCCACGCTCGTCTCGCCGGCGAGTGCGTCGGCCGCGGCGCCGAAGAGGGCGAGCGCGGGCTGCACCGGGGAGAGCGCGGTGGTGAAGATGCCCACCGTCGCCAGCGCGGGGAGCACCCTCGTGAGGAGCAGCTTCATCATGCGGCACCGCCGGCGCGAGCGGCGGCCAGCGCCTCGACCTGCCGCGAGAGCGACAGGTCGCGCACCACGGCAGAGAGGAAGCCCTCCCGCGAGAGCACCAGCACCGCGCCCGCCTCCGTCGCGCGGACGGTGGCCGTGCGCGGCACGTCGCGCAGGAGCGCCACCTCGCCGAAGTGATCGCCCGGCCCCAGCGTCGCCACCACGCCGCCGTCGGTCCCCAGCACCTCCACGTGGCCCTCGGCGAGGAGGTAGCACTCGTGGCCCGCCTCCCCCGCTCGCAGGAGCGTCTCGCCCTGAGCGAAGGGCCTGCGCGTGAGCTGCGCCGCGAGCGACGAGAGGCGCTCCGCAGGCAGCGCGGCGAAGAAGGGGCTCTTGCGCAGCGCCGCGGTGTGCCGCACCAGCGAGGCGAACTCGTCGGCGTGGAGCTCGCCCTGGAGCCTGGCGAAGGCCGCGCGGTCGAGGGCCAGCACCGACACCTCCGACTCGGCCTTCACCGTGGCCTGGCGGCGCCCGTCGCCCAGCAGCGCCGCCTCGCCGAAGCAGTCGCCCGCGCGCAGCGAGGCCACCTGGCGCGACAGCCCGCTGTCCGCCTCCACGTGCACGCTCGCCGCGCCGTCGAGGAGCGCGAAGAAGTGCTGCCCTTCGCTGCCCTGCGCGACGAGCGTGGCCCCGGCCGGGTAGGTGCGGCACTCGCCGGCCGCGGTGACGGCGGCGCGCTCCGCCTCGGGGAGCCGCGCGAAGAGGGGCGTCTTCGCGAGGTCCACCGGCCCCTGCGTGACGACGCCGGCGTGGGTGACGGCCTTCGGCCGCAGGGCCAGCAGCGCGCGCCCCACCGCGGCGAAGAGGGCCACGAGGGAGAGCGGCAGCGCGAGCGCCAGCAGCCCGGCGCCGAAGAGGAGCAGCCCGCGCGCGAGGCCCTCCTCGGTGAGGCCGGCGCCCACCAGGCGCACCGAGGTGGCCGCGCCGCGCGTGAGGAGGAGCCGCACCACCCAGCCCAGCCACGCGAGCGAGAGCACCGAGGTCCACACCAGCGAGGTCTCGCCGTCGAAGGTGGCGCCGCTCGCCACGCGCGAGAGGAGCCGGCGGTCGAGGTACGCGCGCGCGTGCTCCTGCAGGTCCACCTTGCCGGCCAGCGTGGCGAGGAGGCGGCCAGCCAGCGTCGGCGCGAAGGGGCACAGCTCCACCACCGCCACCACGCCCGCGCCGAAGCCCAGGCCCTTCGAGAGCGACGACGCGACGAGCACCGCGACGCCCAGGCCCACGAGGCCGGCGAGGAGCGCGAGGGCGCGGCGCGGGCGCTCGAGCAGCACGAGCGCGTCGGGGTCGGGGCCGAGCCAGGGGATGCCGGCGGTGTGCCCGAGTTCCAGGTGCGTCACCGGCGCGCCCAGCACCGGCGTGAGCGCGCCCTGGAACCAGCGGCGGAGGCTGTGCGCCGCGGCCATGCCCGCGAAGGCGAGGAGCACGTCGGCGGGCCCCAGCGGCGCCGGCGCCGGCAAGACGAAGCCCAGGGCTGGCACGGCAGAGACGAGCAGCAGCGCCACGAGGGGGAGCCCGGGCACGCGCACGCGCCACAGCGGGCGCGAGGCGAGCAGGCGCGCGAGCCAGCGCCCGCCACGTCGGCGCGCCGGCGGCCCGCCCACGAGCAAGCCCTGGGCCGCGAGCGAGGTGAGGAGATCGTCGAGGGCCGCCAGCGGCGTCGCGCGGTGCGCCGCGTAGTGGGCCTCCATCACCTCGGCCAGCGTGCGCCGCCCGTCGAGCAGCACGAGGAGCCGGGCCTGGTCGGCCGCCACCTCGAGGCCCACGCCGGAGGGCGGATCGAAGAGGCCCGCGCTCCCGTCCGCGCGCACGCGGACCTGCGCGGTGGGCAGGAGCGCCGGGCGGACGTCGTCGAAGGGCTGCGGCATGGCGGCGCAAGGTAGCCCATGGGGCGCGGTGCCGCGCTTGCGGCTTGGGGCCGGCGCCGCCACATGCGACACCGCGCGCATGGCCACGCGCGTGCCCCTCAGCCCGCAGCTCATGCTCGACTACCTCATCGACCTGGGCCGGGCGCTCATGTCGACGGGGTGCCCGACGTACCGGGTCGAGGAGCTGCTGGTGCGCGTGGCGGCGCACGAGGGCCACGAGGTGGACGTCTTCGCCGTGCCCACCGGCCTCTTCGTCGGCGTGCGCACGCCGGAGGGCCAGGCCTCGCTGACGACGATGGTGCGCGTCACCGCGTGGAGCGACGACCTCCAGCGCCTCGCGGCCCTCGACCGCGTCGTCAACGACGTGGTGGACGGGACCCTCGACGTGCCCGAGGCGCGCGTGCGCATCCGCGAGGTGCTGGCCGCGCCGCCGCCCTGGAGCTGGCGCGCGCGGTTGGCCGCCTCGGTGGCCGCCAGCGCGGGCGGCGCCGTCATCTTCGGCGGGGGCCCCGTGGAGGTGCTGCTCGCGGGCCTGGGCGGGGGGCTCTTGCGCGCGGTGATGTTCACGCTCTCGCAGGAGCCGGGCGTGCGCGTGCTGGAGAACTTCCTGGGCGGGCTCCTCGCGGCGCTCGTGGCGTGGTTCTCGGTGCTGATGTGGCCCGGCCACGGGCGCGACGTGCTGGTGCTCTCCATCATCATCGTGCTGCTGCCGGGGCTGACGCTCACCACGGGCCTCTCGGAGCTGACCTACCGGAACCTCGTCGCCGGCACCGCGCGGCTCATGCACGCGGCCATCACGCTCTTGTCCCTGGTGTTCGGCATCGCGGTGGTGGTGGGCGTCGAGCGCGCGCTGGGCGTGGAGACGACCGCGGCGCTCCCCCGGGTGCCGCTGCCGTGGTTCGCGCAGGGCCTCGCCGTCGTGGTGGCCGCGGTGGGCTTCGGGGTGCTGCTGGGCCTGCCGAGGAATCAGCTCCAGGTGGCCGTGGCCTCCGGTGCGCTGGTGTGGGCGGCCACGGTGCTGACGCGGCCGCTGCCCGGGCCGCACGCGGCCTTCGTCGCGGCGCTGGTGCTGGGTATCGGCGCCAACCTCTTCGCGCGGCGCTCCTCGCGCCCGACGCAGGTCTTCTTGATGCCCGGCATGCTGCTGCTGGTGCCCGGCGCGCTCTCCTTCCGCAGCCTCGACTCGCTGCTGGGCGGCGAGGCCATGGCCGGGCTCTCGGGCCTCGCCGACGTGCTGCTCATCGCCGGCGCGCTGGTGATGGGCCTGCTGGTCGCGAACGTGGCGGTGCCGGGGC
This sequence comes from uncultured Archangium sp., assembly GCA_964449625.1. Classification (GTDB taxonomy): domain Bacteria; phylum Myxococcota; class Myxococcia; order Myxococcales; family Myxococcaceae; genus Archangium_A. The sequence goes on along the minus strand of CAYUZK010000024.1, from coordinate 64 downwards.
GGAAGGTGCTCTGAGGCGGGCGCCGTCGGCGCGCGAGTGACGCCGAGGTGGCGACGTGGCCCCG
>CAYUZK010000023.1:43494-45499 GCA_964449625.1 uncultured Archangium sp. | reverse complement strand
GGCATCGCCTCCCTCGGCTTCGACTTCCCGCTGCACGGCGATCGCGAGTCGCCGCCCGACACCACGGGCCTCAAGCTGTACGACCTCTTCGGCGACATCGACTCCACGGTGGACAGCATGAACGTCGCCGCGATGGAGGCCGTGTACCTCTCGCGCCTGATGCCCGGCCTCGAGCTGCCGCTCCCGGCCGGCGGCACCGCGCGAGTGGATTTGACGCGCCTGACGGCCATGGGCCACTCCATGGGCAGCACCATCGGCATCCCCGTGGCGACGGTGGATCCGCGCATCAAGGGCTACGTCTTCTCCGGCGCCGGCGGGCTGCTCCTCGAGGTGGCGTCGACGGCGACCTACCCCGTCGACCTCCGCGCCACGCTGGAGCTGCTGCTCGACTTCAAGCCGGGCGAGGTCTTCGACGGCGCGCACCCGCTCCTGCACGCCTTTCAGTCACTGTGGGACCTCGCCGACCCCGTGGCGAAGGCCCGCCACGTCGCGCGCGAGCCGCACCCGGGCCAGCAGCCGAAGCCCTTCTTCCTGCCGCAGGGCCTCATCGACGGCTACTTCCACCCGGGGGCGCAGGTGGCCATCGGCGGGGCGCTGGGCACCACCCTCGTCGGCGAGGAGCTGCACCCCGCCCTGCCGCGCGTGCTGCGCCTCGACGGCCGGGGCACGACGCCCACCTTCCCGCTGCGCGGCAACCTCAACGGCGTCACCGCCGGCACGGTGCAGCGACAGACGCCCTTCGAGCTGGGCCACTACATCGTCTTCGACGTGGCCGAGACGGCGGCGCAGGCGGCCTGCTTCCTCGCTGGGGTCGGCTCGCCGGCCGGCCCGGCCCTCGTCTCGCCGCGCGCGCTCGACGCGAGCTGCGACTGACGCCCGCGCGGCGGTGACGACCGGGGGCTAGGGTGCGCCGCATGGGCCGCGCCACGGACAGCCTGGGAGAAGCGCCCACCGTCCCCGCGCAGGAGCTGGCCGAGGCGCCGGCGTCGGCCGCACCGTCGCTGCCCGTCGTCTCCGCGGGCCCAGCCGAAGCAGCGCCCGCAGACTTCGTGCTCGGCCCGACGCTCGGCACCGGCGGCATGGGCCAGGTCGTCGCCGCGGAGCAGCGCGCGCTCCACCGCGAGGTCGCGGTGAAGTTCCTGCGCTCGGGAGCGGGCGACGCCGCGAGCCTCGTGCGCGAGGCCATCGTCACCGGCCGCCTCGAGCACCCCAACATCGTGCCGGTGCACCTGCTGGCCACCACCGCCGAGGGCGCGCCCTTCTTCGTGATGAAGCGCGTGGAGGGCACCCCGTGGAGCCACGCCCTCGCGGGCGGGCAGCCGTTGGTGGAGGCGCTCGAGGTGCTGGTGAAGGTGTGCGACGCCGTCGCCTTCGCGCACTCGCGCCGCGTGCTCCACCGCGACATCAAGCCCGACAACGTGCTGCTGGGCCCCTTCGGCGAGGTGTACCTGGGAGACTGGGGCCTGGCCGTGTCGCTGGAGCCCGACGCCTTTCTCCCGCTCGCCGCGCAGTCCAGCGGCGGTGGCACGCCGGCGTACCTCGCGCCGGAGATGGCGGTGGCTGGCGGGGAGCTCTCGGAGCGCACCGACGTCTACCTGCTCGGCGCGAGCCTCTACGAGGTGGTGATGCGCCGACCCCCTCGCCAGGCCGCCTCCATCGAAGACGCCCTCGCGGCGGCTCGCGAGGGCTTGCTCCCCCCCTTCGACGCCGCGGTCCCGCGGGAGCTGGCCGGGCTCTGCGCGCGCGCCCTGGCGAGGTCGCCGAGCGCCCGCCCGCCCGACGCGGCCGCCTTCAAGCAGGAGCTGCTCGAGTACCTGAGGCACCGGGAGGCCATCGCCTTCTTCGAGCAAGCTCAGCACCGACTCGTGCAGCTCGAGCAGGTCATCGCCCAGAAGCGGGCCGGCGGCGAGGCGTCGACCCTGGGCCTGACGGCCCACGCGGCCTTCAGCGAGTGCCGCTTCGGCTTCGAGCAGGTGCGGCGCCTGTGGCCGGAGTTCGACGACGC
>CAYUZK010000023.1:0-43394 GCA_964449625.1 uncultured Archangium sp. | reverse complement strand
TTCCGCGTGAGCGCGCTCGCCAGCGTCGCGCTGTGGCTGGTGGCCTGGCGCCTCGCGCTGCCGCCGCTCTCGGCCCTCACGCTGTACTACGTGGCCGTCGCCGCCAATTGGATGGTGGGGGCCGTGCTCTTCAGCCGCCACGCCTGGCCCATCGCCGCCGGGAGCGCCGCCGCGGCCGCGCTGTCGCTCCTCTTCCCCGCGTACGCCATCCTCATCGGTGGCCTCTGCGCCTTCGTGGGGTTTGGCGCCATCGCGTGGATCCACCGGCGCCCGGCCTGAAGCCCACAGCGGCCGCAAGCCCGCGAAACCCGACCCCGCAAATGCTGCACCGCACAACTCGGTTGACCCGGGCACCGTTCCGCTGCATGACGCACCACATTGGTGCGGCGCACAACGCGCCGCCGTTCACCAGCGAGGCAGTCCATGGAACTCCAGGGCGCAGTGGCAGTCATCACCGGCGGCGCGAGCGGCATCGGTGAGTCGGTGGCGAAGTCGATGGCGGCGCGGGGCGTGAAGGTCGTCCTCGGCGACATGGACATGAAGAACCTCGAGCGCGTGGCCGGGGAGATCTCCGCGGCCGGCGGCGCGGTGGCCTCGATGAAGGTCAACGTGACGAACGAGGAGGACGTCGCGGGGCTGATGGACCTGGCCATCGAGAAGTTCGGCGCCATCAACGTCGTGGTCTCGGCCGCCGGCATCATCAAGGACGGCCTGATGATCAACCTCGACAAGGAGACCGGGAAGGTCAAGCGCGCGATGACGACCGAGCAGTTCAGGGCGGTGGTCGACGTGAACCTCGTGGGCTCGTTCATCACGCTGCGCGAGGCCGCCATCCGCATGGCGAACAACGGGTGGAAGGGCCTGCTCGTGCCCATCTCGTCGGTGAACAAGGCCGGCCAGACGGGCCAGCTCAACTACGCCTCGACCAAGGCCGCCATCGCGCTGTGGCCGAAGATCCTCGTCGGCGAGTTTCAGCTGAAGGGCATCCAGGACATCCGCGTGGTGGCCATCGCGCCGGGCTACGTGGGCACGCCGATGGTGAAGGGCATGAACCAGGAGGCGCTCGCCGGCATCTTGAAGGGCGTGCACATCAACCGCCTCATCGAGCCCTCGGAGATCGCCGACCTCATCATGTTCGCGGCGCAGAACGAGGCCATCGACGCGACCTGCCTGGAGATCACCGGCGGCCTCATCAGCAACGGCCTCGCCAAGTAACCCCACCTCTTCGCACGCACAGGGAAACCACCATGAGCAAGGTCAGCATCGTCGGCGCCTACAACACGAAGTTCGGTTCGCTGGTCGAAGTGAAGGACATGATCTCCTTCAAGAAGAAGGTCGACCAGAAGTCCTTCTACGAGCTCATCATCGAGGCGGGCCGCGGCGCCATCGCCGACGCGGGCCTCGCGGCGAAGGACATCGACGCGGTGTGGATCGGCGCGTGCTCGCCGTCGCGCTTCGTCAACCAGGAGCACGTCGCGCCCTTGGGCGTGGCCATCGACCCCGCCCTGCGCTTCAAGCCCATGACGCGCACCGAGGCCGCCTGCGCGAGCTCCTCGGTCGCCATCTACGACGCCGCCTACGCCATCGAGGCCGGCCGCTTCAAGAACGTGCTCGTGGTGGGCGTCGAGAAGATGAACCTCCTCGACACGCCCTCGATGACGCAGACCCTGGCCACCTGCTCCTACTGGCCCGAGGAGGGCGGCAAGGGCATGACCTTCCCCGGGCTCTTCGCTGAGCTCGCGAAGGCGTACATCGATCGCTACAAGCTCTCGGAGAACGAGTGGCGCGCGCAGGCCGCGCACGTCGCGGCGCTCATGTACCGCAACGCCTCGAAGAACCCGCTCGCGCACGTGCAGAACGGCCCGCAGACGGCCGAGGCGATCCTCGGGCTGCCTGACTCGGGCAAGGGCTCGAACATGCTCATCGCCGCGCCGCTGCGCCTGCACGACTGCTCGCTCGTCACCGACGGCGCCGCGGCGGTGGTGCTCACCACCACCGAGCACGCGAAGGCCACGCGCAAGAAGGTGGTGGAGCTCGCCGGCATCGGCCACTCCGCCGAGCACCTGCCGCTCTCCAAGCGCGAGAAGAAGTGGGAGCTCGAGGCCGGTAAGGACGCCGTGGCCAAGGCCTTCAAGGAGGCCGGCGTCACCTCGAAGGACATCGACGTCGCCGAGGTGCACGACTGCTTCACCATCAACCAGCTCCTCACCACCGAGGCGCTCGGGTTCTCGGCCGACGGCAAGGCCGGCCTCGACTACGTCGCCGGGCGCTTCGGGCCCGACGACGCGCAGGTGTGCATCAACCTCTCGGGCGGGCTCAAGGCCAAGGGCCACCCCGTCGGCGCCACCGGCGCCTCGATGCACGCGCTCGTCTACAAGCAGCTCATGGAGGAGCCCATCGGCCTGGCGCCCACGAAGAAGACCCCGAAGGTCGGCGTGACGTTCAACGTCGGCGGCTCGGGCGTCAGCAACTGCGTCTCGGTGCTGCGCCGCGTGAAGTGAGCCACACGTCGAACAGCTGACCTCCAAGGCCGCCGCCGGGCTACTCGAAGCCGGCGGCGACGCTGTGGGGGCCGGCCACCGCGCGACGGTCTCGCCGCGCCCGCGACTCATGGAGGCCGCGGTACAGCGAGAGGAAGACGGTCGCCCCGAGCTCGAGGCCCTGCTCCACCTGGTAGCGGACGGCGGGCTCGCGGGCGAAGCGCTCCCGCAGCGGCGCGTAGAACCCCTCGGCGTGCTGCACGTCGAGCTCCTCGTGGGTGCGGTAGTGCACGAGGGCCTCGGCGTCGAGCCAGCCCCGCGCCACGACGCTCCGGCCGATCTCCGCCGAGAGGCTCGCGAAGAGGTCCTCGATGATGCCCAGCAGCGCCAGCGCCGTCGGCACGTCGTCGAGCGTGCACACGCCGACGAGGACCGTGTTGAACGCCCGCACCTCGGGCCACAGCGGGCGGCTCCAGAGCTCCGAAGGTGCCACCCCGAGGCGCTCCAGGAAGCGGGTGAAGGTGGCCTCGTGGGCGTGCGCGAGGTCGCCGCGCCCGTGCTCGTCGCGCACGTTCTCGAGCAGCGGGAGCCGGACCGCCGGGTTCGAGATGCGCCCCGCGAGCACCAGCATCGGCCGCGAGAAGAAGAACACCGCGTGCGCGAACTGGAACTGCGTCTCGACGAAGTCGTCGCGGGACATCGTGCCGTCGCGCAGCGCGCGGAAGTACGGGTTCTCGAGCGGCGCCAGGCGCGCCTTGAGCCCGTGGACGAAGGCGTCGAGGGACATGCCGCGCATCCAAGCACGACGGCGGGCGCCTTCAGATCTCCGAGGTGGCCAGGTGCGTCCACGCGGCGCCGCGGGGTCGCGTGCTGGTGGAGAGCGCGTAGACCGTGGCGAGGCCGCCGGGCGTCAGGCCCCGGGCAGCGAGGAAGGCCCGCTCCGCGCCGAGGCGCTGATCGAGGGCGAAGCAGGCGAGGGCCCCGTCGGCGCTCCCCGCGAGCTGCGCCCCGGCGCACCGGAGGTACGCCGCGTGGCTGGCGCCCCACCCACGCGGCCCGCGGGGCAGGTGCACGAGCCGCCAGGGCTGGCCCGTGGAGACGAGGACGAAGTCCTTGGTGCCCGCGGTAGAGAAGGTGTCGACCTCGGCCGCGGGGCTCAGGTCGAGGCCGGGGGCGCCCGGGGGCGGCGGCGCGCCGGACAGCTCGAGGGCCGCGAGCTGCGCCGGCGGCACGAAGTACACGTCGAGGCGCGCCTGAGGCCGACCGAGCTTGAGCAGGCTCATACCCCGGGCGGAGCGCATCACGTCACCGCGGTCGCCGCGCATGGCGGCCCCAAAGGCGAAGCGCCAGTGCAGGGCGCCCCAGTCGCGCACCGAGAGCGTCAGGGCCCGGGCGTAGAGCCGCGCGGGCACGCCCTGCCCCCGCCAGTCGCGGTGGACCTTCAGGTCGCCGAGGTACGCACCCATGAGCGGCCCGCGCGGCGTGCTGACGGCCTTGCGCACGCCCGCGAGGCAGCCCACGACCCGGTCGCCGTCGAGGGCGAGGAGGAAGTGCGCCTCGCCGAGCGCCGAGAAGAACGGGTGGTACGCGCCGCCGTGGGCGATGACGAAGCGGTCCTCGGCGAGCGGGTAGCTGATGTCGCGCTCGAGGGCCTGGAGCTGCGGCACCCAGGGCGCGAGCTCGTCGGGCCGGCAGTGCAGCAAGCGCAGGCTCATCGCCGTCGCACCACGGTGACGCGCTCGTAGAAGAACGCGCGCTCGCGGGCGGTCCACGCGGCGCCGAGCGCGGTGTCTTCCTCGAAGTCGGGCGCGAAGAGCGGGCGCCAGTCGCGCTGGTTGTTGAGCTGTCGCCAGGCGACGAGGCTGCCGGGAGCCAGCACGCGCAGCGCCGCGGCCCAGGCGCGCACCAGCGCCTCCTCGGACCAGTCGAAGACGTTCGACAGGCTCACCACCTCGAAGGCCTCGAGGCGCGGCACCTCGAGGAGGCTGCCCTGTTGCCAGGTGACGTCGAGGGCCTTCGCCGCGAGGAGAAAGGGAGGCGGGTGGAGGTAGCGCTGGAGCAGCACGTGCTGCAGGTACGGGTTTCGGGCGGCGTCGTCGCGCGCGAGGCCCCGCTCGAAGGCGCGCTGGAAGTAGCCCGGGTAGGAGCCTCTCGCGGCGTGGCGCGTGGCGTCAGGCCCGAACATCGCGTGGAGCAGCCCCTCGGCGAAGGCCACCTCGAAGGCCGCCGGCCAGTACGGCGAGGCCGTCCACGCGCTCCGCAACGCCGCCGCGCGCGCGGGCTCGGCGAAGAAGGCCTCGAGGTCTGCCGCCGGCATGACGAACTCGGTCAGCGCGCCGCGGAGCACCCGGAAGAGCTTCTCGAACTCGCCGCGCTGCGAGAGCCCGCCGGGGCTCGCGTCGCCGACGTTGAGGGCAGGGCGTTCTCCTCGGGCGATGGCCTCGGCCTTGCGCTGGGCGTGCGCGAGCTGCGCGGGGTTTACGTCGAAGGCGTGCACCTCGAGGGCCGGCAGCGCGTGCCGCAGCGCAAGGGCGGTGCAGCCCCCAGACGCGACGGTGAGGACCCGGCGCGCGTTCGCTCGCCGCGAGAGGTCGACCTCGAGCTCGAAGTCCTCGCGGACCACGGCGAACTTCAGCACCGGCACAGCATCGCACGGCGCCGTGGGCGCGGTGACGTCGCGCCACCGCGCCCACGCCACGGCTAGACTCCCCCGCGATGCCCGCGCTTCCCCTGCACGTGACCTTCGGCTCCCTCGACGAGCTCCGCGCGGCCTTCGACGCGGAGATTTCCCGCCGGGGGCTCCTGGTGCGGGGTGCGACGCTCGCGAGCGCCTCCGCGGGCGCGGAGGTGCTGCTCACGGTGAGCGTCGCGGGCGGCGCCTCGGCGCAGGTGCCGGCGCGCGTCGCCGCGGTGGTGCCGGGCGTCGGCGTGGCGGTGATGTTCGACGCCGTGCCGCCGGCGCTCGCGCAGTTCGCGGCGGGCGAAGCGAGCGAGCCGCCGCTGCTCGACGCGGAGCTGGCCGACGAGCCACCCGAGCCCGACGCCGAGGCGGCGCCCCTGGGGCCCCTCTCGGAGCGCCTCAAGCAGATGACGGTGAACGAGAAGATGAAGCTCGCCCTCTCCGGCGGCCGCGACGAGCGCGCGGCCATCCTCCGTGACATCAACAAGACGCTGCACCTCTTCGTCCTCAAGAACCCGCGCCTGGGCCTCGACGAGGTGCAGGCCGCGGCCAAGCTGGCGCAGCTCTCGCCCGACGCCGTGAAGTACATCGCCGAGCACCGCGACTGGGGCAGCAACGCCACCGTCTGCGCGGCCCTCGTGCGCAACCCCAAGACGCCCCTGCCGCTCGCGCTGCGCATGCTCGACCGCGTGCCGATGACCGACCTCCGCGCCCTCGCGAAGGGCGGCGCGCGCGACGCCATCGTGCACGCCGCGCGCAAGAAGGTCATCGGGTAGCGGCGACGCTGCGCCACGTCAGCCTCGTGGCTGGCCGCCAGGGAGCACTGATGCGACGCCGTCGTGCAGGGCGCGCGCAAGGGCTCGACCTGATGCGGCGGACGGCGGCTACTTCACGCTCCAGTCGGCCGAGCTTCTCGCGTAGGAGCCTGGCGACCATGCGCCTGCTCCTCCTCGCCGTCGTCCTCTCTCTCGCCGCTTGCGACCGCGGCGCCGTCTCTGCCGCCGAGCCCACCATCGAGGTGCAGCCGTTGGCGCTCGACTTCGGGCCCGTGCCCGTCGGGCTCCGGGTCAGCCTGCCGCTGCAGGTGCGCAACCTCGGCCGCAACACGCTGGTGCTGCAGGCCGCGACGTCGAGCGACGCCCAGTTCACCGGCAACGAGGGAATGCTCGAGCTCGGCGCCGGCGAGCGCGCCACGGTCGAGGTGACGTACCTGCCCACGGCCGAGGGCGTGCACACCGGGCAGGTGCACCTCCTCAACAACTCCGTGAATGACGCCGACGTGGCCATCGCGGTCGCCGGCCAGGGCACGGCGCGGCTCGTCTGCGCGGCGTGCGACACGCCGCCCGACTCGTACTGCGCCTCGAGCGCGCTGCTCATCACCTACCAGCCCCACGGCGTGTGCGTCGGCGACCGCTGCGAGTACCAGGCGACCAGCACCATCTGCGGCGGCACCTGCCTCGCGGCCGAGAAGCGCTGCAGCGCGCCGGCCGGCCAGGACGCAGGCACGCTCCCGACAGACGCGGGCACCGACGCGGGCCTCGACGCCGGGGAGCCGGTCGACGCCGGGGCCACCGGCGCGCGCTTCGTCGATGCGGGCGTGCACCAGTGGACCGTGCCCGCAGGCGTGACGAGCGTCACGGTGAAGGCCTGGGCTGGCGGCGGAGCGGGCGGCGTGCAGCAGGGCGCGACCGGCGGCGGCGCGGCCCACGCCACGGCGACGCTCCCCGTCACGCCGCTCGAGACGCTGGAGATTCAGGTCGCCGAAGGTGGCACGGCGCCCGGAAGCGGAGGGGGTGCGACGTCCATCCTCCGCGGCACGGACCTCCTCGTGCGCGTCGCCGGCGGCGGTGGCGGCGGCAGTGACGGCAACAGTGGCACCCACGCCGGCGGGCGCGGCGGCGCCGGTGGCGCGACCGTCGGGCAGGCGGGCGCGAACTTCATCGGCACCATCGTCCAGTACTGCACGAGCGCGACTGGCGGCCAGGGCGGCACGCAGACGGCGGGCGGCGCCGGCGGTGCGTCGGCGGGCTCGGCCACCACGAAGTGCCCCGGCCAACCCGGGCAGCTCGGCGCCGGCGGGCGGGCCACCGGCGTCAACGGCAACTGCGACTCCGGCACGGGCGCGAATGAGTGGCGCCAGGGCGGCGGCCAGGGCAACGGCGGTGGCGGCGCCGGCGGCGCGGGCTACTTCGGCGGCGGTGGCGCGGGCTTCATCTGGACCTACTGCGCTGGTGGCGGCGGGGGCGGCTCGAGCTTCGTGGCCTCGAGCGCCACGGGCGTGCAGCTCGTCGCCGGCCAGGACCGCGCCCAGGGCAACGTCGCGGAGAGCCAGGGCGCTGGCGCCGGCGGCTTCGACGGGGTCGGTGGGCTCACCAACGCGGACGGGAAGCCGGGCCGCGTGGTCGTGAGCTGGTGACGCGGGCGCCGGCCTCGGGAGCGTGAGCGCGTCGAGGTCGCCGTGGGCGCGCCTGCCCTGGAGGGAGCGGGCGATGACGCACCGCCCAGGACGACGCGCGGATCCTGAAGCTGGAACCGAACGACGCTGCTGTCATTCGAGTCACCGTTCAGGGCCACTCGGGCGAGCCCCGACCGGTCGCCCTCGACCACGGCGCTGCGCGGTGGAACCATCATCGCGGCCAGCGTCGAGGCGGCGCGCGAGGTCCTCCTCGGTGAGCGCAGCCGTCAGCTCCGCCCGGGCTTCGAGGGCCGCGGCGCCCGCACCCGTCCGGTGGCGAGGGCGCGCTGCACCGTGCGCGGGCTGATGCGCAGCCGCGCCGCGGCCTTGACCGTGCTCCCGCCCTCGAGCTCGAGCGCCGCCTCGACGACGTGCTGCACGAGCGCCTCGAGGCCCTCGTCGAGGTCGAGGGTGACGGTGGTGCTCCGCCTGCGCCCGCTCGCCGGGGCCGCGGCGGCGCTCGCCTGCGCGCGGATCACCTCGGGCAGGTGCTGCGGCCGCACGGGCCGCCCGTCGCGCAGGAGGCACAGCGTCTCGACCACGTTGCGCAGCTCGCGCACGTTGCCCGGCCAGTCGTAGGCGAGCAGCAGCGCCTTCGCCTCGCGGCCCAGGCGCGGCGGCTTCACCCCGTGCAGGCCCGAGAGCTGCGCGGTGAACTGCGCGAGGAGCGGGGCGAGGTCGGCGCGGCGCTCGCGCAGCGGGGGCACCTGCAGGGTCACGCCTTGAATTCGGTAGTAGAGGTCGGCGCGGAAGCGCCCGGCGCGCACCTCCTGCTCCAGCGGCCGCAGCGTGGCGAACACGAGGCGAATGTCGGCGTCGATCTTCGTCGCCCCACCCACCCGCATGTACCGCCGGTTCTCGAGGAAGCGGAGCAGCTTGGCCTGCATGGCCAGCGGCAGCTCGCCGATCTCGTCGAGGAAGAGGGTGCCCTTCTCGGCGGCCTCCACCTTGCCGTGCGCGCGCTCGGTGGCGCCGGTGAAGGCCCCGCGCTCGTGGCCGAAGAGCTCGCTCTCGAACAACGCCTCGGGGATGGCCGCGCAGTTGATGGGGATGAAGGGGCCCCGCCGGCGCCCGGAGAGCTCGTGCACGCGCCGCGCGAGCACCTCCTTGCCCACGCCGCTCTCGCCGACGAGGGTGACGGTCACCTCTTTCCCCGCCACGGCCCGGAGCACCTGGTCCACCTTGCGCAGGGCGGCCGAGCGCATCACCGGCTCGAAGACGACGTCAGGTTGTCGTTTGGGCTGGGGCATCAGCGAGCGGCGTAGCACGCCGTGTCACGCCGGGCCTCAGCGCACGCCGAGGAAGTCGAGGAGCGCGTTCACGAAGGTGAGCGGGTGCGGCGGGCAGCCGGGCACGTAGAGCGCGGGGCCCACCTGCTCGAGGAAGCCGCGGTCGACGCCGGACGCGCCCTCGTAGAGGCCGCCGGAGATGGCGCAGGCGCCGACGGCCACCAGGAAGCGGGGCTCGGGCATGGCGTCCCACGCGAGGCCCACGGCGTCCTTCATGGTGCGGGTGAGCGGGCCGGTCAGCACCAGCGCGTCGGCGTGCCGCGGCGAGGCCACCCACTCGATGCCGAAGCGCTGCACGTCGAAGTTCACGTTGGTCGCGGCGTTGAGCTCGAGCTCGCAGGCGTTGCAGCCACCGGCCGACACCTGCCGCAGCTTGAGCGAGCGCCCGAAGCGCTTCGCGAAGGCCGCCGAGGCCTGCACCTGCACCCGCTCGGTGACGCCCTGGGTGACGAAGAGCGCGTCGCGCGCGGCGGCGGCCATGCGCGGCTCCGGGGAGAAGTGGAGCTTCTCAGGCGGGCACACCTCGACGCAGGCCTGGCAGAACACGCAGCGGCCCAGGTCGAGGCGCAGCGGCCCCTGGCTGATGGCGCGCGTGGGGCACGCGTCGCGACAGGCGGTGCACGCTTCGGCGCACGGGCTGGATCCGAGCACCGGCAGCCCGCGGAAGCCCGTCGGCGTCGCCGTGCGCACGTCGGGGATGGTCTGGGTGCCCTGCGACAGCCTCACCCGCAGCGCCTTGAAGGACGTCATAGGTCGTGCCCGCAGGAGGAGAGGTCGAAGCTCTTGTTGCAGATGGGGAAGTCGGAGATCTCGTTGCCGCGCACGGCCTGGGCGAGGCCCATCCAGTTGCGCAGCGAGGGGTCCTGCACCTTGTAGTGCGCCAGGCGCCCTTCGGCGTCCGTCTCCAGGCAGTGCACCACCTCGCCACGCCAGCCCTCCACCACCGCCACCGCGAGCTGCCCGGGCGCGAGCGGGCCCACGGGCGTCCGCTGGCCGTCCCACCTCGGGTCTCGCGCCAGCACCCGCTGCAGCCACTCGAGCGACGCGTCGAGCTCCTCGATGCGCTGGTACGCCCGAGCCCAACAGTCGCCCTCGCTCCTCCCGCGCGCCGCGATGGGCTCGACCGCGTACGCGCCGTGGGAGAGGCCCTGCCGCGTGTCGACGGCGAGCCCCGACGCGCGCGCCACGAGCCCCACGAGGCCCAGCGCCCCGGCCTGCGCGGCGGTGAGGGTGCCCGCGCCGCGGAGCCGGTGCTGCACCGTGCGCGAGGCGAGGAAGCACTCGTTGATGAGGGCCACGTCCTTCTGGAGCAGGTCGAGGTTGGCCCGCACCTCGCCGACGAGCGCCGGGGGCAGGCGCAGGCCGAGGCCGCCGGGCCGCAGCGCGCCGCGCCCGAAGCGGCTGCCGCACAGGCGCATGGTGGTGTTGATGGCCGTGGTGCGCAGCCGGCCGTAGCTCGACGCGCCCTGCAGGAAGCCCACGTCGGCCGCGAGGCCCGCGAGCCCGGACAGGTGCATCGCCACGCGCTCGAGCTCCAGGGCCGCGGCGCGGGCCAGCTCCGCGTCGAGGTCCAGCTCGCAGCCGGCCAGGCGCTCCAGGGCCGCGCAGTACGCCCACGTGTGCGCGACGCTCGTGTCGCCGGCGATGGTCTCCACCAGCGGGGCCAGGCGCCGGGCGTCGCCCTCGAGGAGCCGCGCCTCCACGCCGCGGTGCTGGTAGCCCAGGTGGATCTCCAGGTGGTGCACCTGCTCGCCGTGGCACTGGAAGCGGAAGGCGGCGGGCTCGATGACGCCCGCGTGGATGGGGCCGACCGCGACCTCGTGCACCTCCTTCCCCTCGAGTCGGTAGAAGGGGTACGCGTTCATCGTCGCCGGCTCGCCCCCCTCGAAGCGCACGGGCTTGAGCCACGGGTGCCCGGCCAGCCGCAGCCCCGTCTGCTCGTGCACCTCCCGCTCGAAGCAGTGCGCCGCGGGCACGTCGGCCGTCAGCGCGTGGGAGCCGACGTGCGCCTGCGCCACGGTGCGCGAGACGTGCAGGCCGCCGGCCTCGTCGCGGAAGACGGTGGTGAGGCGCACGTCGTCGCCCTCGCGCCGCCCGGAGAGCGTGAGGAGCCGCGCCCCCGCCCCCAGGCGCTGCACGACGTCCTCGCGCCAGGCCTTCACCTCGAGCGAGGGCACGGCGGCCAGGTCGACGCACAGCACGGGCACCGAGGCGCTCATGGGCCCTCCACGGACGCGGCCACCTGCTGGAGCAGCTCGTTCACCACCGGTGGGATGTAGAGGCCCAGCACCAGCAGCGCGCCGAGGAAGAGCAGCTTGGGGAGCGCGGAGAGGAAGGTCTGCCGCGGCCAGCTCCGGCGCTGCTTCGGCTCACCCCAGAGCATGGGGAAGACGGTGCGGCCGGTGGCGACGAAGCTCATGGTGATGAGCACGCAGAACGCCGCGAAGACGAAGAGGTGCCCCGCGCTGACCAGCGCGGAGAGGATGAGCAGCTCCCCGAAGAAGCTGCCGAAGGGCGGGAAGCCGAGCAGCGCGAAGGTGCCCACCATGAGGAACACGCCGCTGTAGGGCAGGTCCTTGAGCAGGCCGGCGATCTCCCGGGTGTCCTTGGTGCCGTAGTGCGATTTGATCTTCCCCGCGGTGAGGAAGAGGATCGCCTTGATGAAGGCGTTGCTGACGACGTAGAGCAACAGCCCGTACGAGGCGCCCTTCCCCAGGCCCAGGCCGATGGCGATGACCCCCGCGTGGTTGATCGAGGCGTAGGCGAGGAGCCGCTTGATGTTGCGCGTGGCGATGAGGCTGAAGGTCGAGACGACCATCGAGAGCAGCCCCATCGTCAGCAGCTCCCCGGTGATGAGGCTCGAGTGCACCGGCCGGAAGACGTGCACCACGCGCAGGAGCACCACCAGGGCGACGTTGAACTGCACCGCGCCCAGCAGCGCCGTCACCGCCGGCGGCGCCTGGTCGTAGGCGTCGGGCAGCCACGCATACATCGGCGCGAGCCCCAGCTTCGTGCCCAGGCCCAGCAGCACCAGCGCCAGGCCCAGGCGCCCCCAGTCGTTCCCCGTCGCCGCGGCGAGCAGCTCCAGCCGGTCGAAGAAGAAGGAGGGCTCGACCCCGCCGGCTTCGAGGCTCCGCCCCAGGCAGGCCAGCCCCAGCAGCACCAGGCCCAGGCCCACCGCCGAGAAGACGAGGTAGCGGAAGGCCGCCAGCCGCGAGGCCTCCACGTCGTCGCGGATGATGAGGACCGTGCCCGCGAGCGTGGTGACCTCCAGCGCGAGCCACGCCACGAAGAGGTGGTTGGCCACCAGCACCGCGTTCGACGCGCCGAGGAACACCAGCGCTGCCGCCACGACGCGGCCCATGCGCGCGCGCAGCTCGGGCGTGGTGGTGACGCGGTTCCAGGCGTACGCCGCCACCCCGAAGAAGATGGGGTTGATGAGCGCGAGGAAGAGGCGCGAGGTCGCGTCGACCCGCAGGTACCCGTCGAGCAGCACGCCGCTCGTGGGCGAGACCAGCTCCGCGACCGCGAGCGCCGAGGCGACGAGGCCGACGCCCACCAGCACCGGCGCGGCGTGCGGGCGCAGGCCGCGGAAGGCCAGGCCCAGGCTGACGACGGCGGGCGCGAGGACGAGGCCGAGCGGGCTCATAGCGTCGGGCCCTCGGGCTGGGTCGGCGCCTCGGCGGTGGTCGCCCCCGGGCCCAGCGTGCCCAGGAACCAGCGGAAGAAGCCGACCGTGGCCACGAAGGCGAGCAGCAGCCCCACCCGCACGCCGAGCGGCGCGAGGTGGTGGCCGCTCCCCAACTCCAGCAGCGCGAGGGCGTTCTCCAGGCGCAGCACGCCGATCATCTGGCTGAAGGGCCCCGACTGCGTCGAGAGCACGAGGAAGGCCAGGAGCACGCCGGTCACCGACACGGCCACCAGCGTGCGCGCGCCGCCGACCTGTGGCACCAGCCGCTCCGCGAAGGTGAAGGCCACCAGCACCATCGAGAGCGCCAGGGTCCACGAGAGGAGGTTGGGGGGAATGACGTCGTTGCGCGCCGGGGCCCGCCGCGCGGCGAGCACCGTGGAGAGCGCCAGCGGCGCGAGCACCCCGCGCACGAGGCCCAGGTCCACCAGCGTGAGCCACTCGCCTGGGCCGTGCAGTGATGGGTGGAGGCGCCAGGCCACCATCGCCATGAGCAGCCCCTGGCCACCGAGGCCCAGGAGGCTGGTGCGCCAGGTGGCGACGAAGAGGGGCACCACGAGCACCCCCAGCAGCGCGACGAGCAGGGGGCTCACGGCGCGCCTCCCGAGTCCCACGCCGTCGCCAGCAGCGCGACGAGGGCCGAGGCCAGCCCCACCGCGATGTACCGCGGCACCACGCGCAGCCGCAGCCGGGCGATGAGCGACTCGACGGTGCCCACGAGCACGCCGAGGGCCGCGCACAGAGCGAGGTTCACCACGGCCGCCAGCGCGCTGCCGGTGCCTGCCCAGGGGTTGAAGAGCGTCGCCACGAGCGCGGTGGCCACGTAGAGCTTGAGCGCCGAGGCGTACTGGATGGCGGCGAGGTCCGGGCCGCTGTGGTCGAGCACCATCACCTCGTGCACCATGGTGAGCTCGAGGTGCGTCGTCGGGTCGTCCACCGGCATGCGCCCGGCCTCGACCTGCAGCACGATGACCAGCGCCACCACGCTGCCCAGCCACACCACGAGGCTGGCGGCGCTGCCGTGCGCCGCGGGCGCCAGCGCCCCGGCGAGGGTGCGCGCGCCCGTGGAGAGACACAGGGCGCCCAGCACCAGGAAGAGCACCGGCTCGAGGAAGGTGGAGAAGGTCGCCTCCCGCGCGCTCCCCATGCCCTCGAAGGCGCTGCCGGTGTCGAGCGCCGCCAGCATGAGCGCCACCCGGCCCAGGGCCCAGGCGTAGGCGAACCACACGAAGTCGAAGCGGAAGGCGGCGACGGGGTCGCTCCCCAGCACCGGCACCACCGCCGCGGCGCTCAGCGCAGTGAGGAGGAAGACCCACGGCGCGATGCGGAACAGCGGCGTGGTCGTCTCGCTGTACACCGGGCGCTTGCGCAGCAGCCGCAGCACGTCCCACGCGGGCTGCAGGAGCGGCGCGCCCTGGCGGCCTGACCAGAGCGACTTGACCCGCGTGATGAGGCCGGTGAGCACGAAGGGCATCACCAGCACCGCAACGACGGTGAGGGCGCGTGTCATCACCACAGGTGCCCCGAGCCGAGCAGCAGCGCGCCGATGAGGAAGAGGGCCACCAGGCCCGCCGCGAAGGCGAAGCGCGGCTGCTCCGAGAGGTGGCTCGACGCCTGCGTCACGTACGCTTCGCCCTGGCCGAGGGCCTCGAACATGCGGCGCTCCACGGCGTCGGCGTGGTGCGTCGCGACGTGCCCGGCACGCTGGGGGAAGAGGTCCGTCGGCACCTGCTCCCGCCGCAGCGCGGGGATGAAGGCCTCCATCACGCGCGAGAACTGCTCCGAGAAGCCGCTGCCGGTGTACTGCATGCGCGGGCTCGCCGCGGTGTAGCCGCAGCCCCAGGTGACGGTGCGGCGCGCCGCGCGGCCCTGCCACCAGCGCACCACGCCGGCGACCACGAGCGCCGCGGCCAGCGCCCGGCTCGCCCACGCCACGGTGGAGAGCACCGGCAGCGTGGTGAGGAGGTCTGCTCCCGGCGCGAAGAGCGCGACGGTGCCGCCGATGAAGCGCAGCGCCAGCTCCGGCGCGAGCCCGAAGACGATGACTCCCGCCGCGTGGAGCACCATCGGCGCCAGCATCGGGGCCGGTGGGTCTTCGGGCGCGTGCACCGTCGCGTCGCGCGGGGTGCCGAGGAAGGCGACGCCGAAGGCCCGCGTCATCGCCAGCGCGCTCACCGCGCCCACGAAGGCCAACAGCGCCGCCGCCGCCACGAGCGCCACCTCGCTCGCCCCGGAGGCCGGCCCCGAGGAGAAGAGGCCGGCGTAGATGATGAACTCGCTCACGAAGCCGTTGAGCGGCGGGAGCGCGCTGATGGCCAGAGCGCCCACGAGGAAGAGCGCGGCGGTGCGTGGCATGCGCCGGGCCAGCCCACCCAGGCGCTCGAGGTCGACGGTGTGCGTCGCCCGATACACCGCGCCGGCCGCGTAGAAGAGCAGGCACTTGAAGAGGGCGTGGTTGAGGAGGTGGAGCAGGCCGCCACCGAAGCCGCACACCACCAGCACCGGCTGGCCCCACGCCCAGCCGAGCAAGCCGACGCCGAAGCCCATGGCGGCGATGCCCACGTTCTCTGTCGAGGAGTAGCCGAGCAGGCGCTTCAGGTCTCGCTGCGTCGCGGTGTGGAGCACCCCGAAGAAGGCGGACAGCGCGCCGAAGCCGAGCACGCTCCAGCCCATCCACTCCTCGGGCTGCCCCTGCAGGAGCGTGAAGCGGAGGAAGGCGAAGAGCCCGGCCTTGTGGATGACGCCCGACATGAGCGCCGAGACGTGCGCCGGGGCCGCGGAGTGCGCGCGCGGCAGCCACGTGTGCAGCGGGAAGAAGGCGCTCTTGAGCCCGAAGGCCGCGCCCAGCAGGAGGAAGATGGTGCCGCGCGCCTCCGACGGTCGCGAGAGGAACTGCCCGAAGGCGGCGAACTCCATGGAGTCCGTCTTGCTGTGGAGCAGCATGAACGCAGCCACCAGCACGAAGAGCCCCACGTGGGTGGACACGAGGTAGTTGAAGCCCGCGAAGCGAATGCGCTGGTTGCGGTAGTCCCAGATGACGAGCAGCCACGCCGCCACCGCCGCCGTCTCCCAGCCCAGGAGGAACACGAGCGCGTTCTGCGCCGTGTAGATGAGCACGAAGGAGACGGAGACGACGTTGAGCAGCGCGAAGTGCGGCGCGCCGTGGCGCCCCTTCGCGAAGGACGGCTCGAGGGAGTTCACCGCGTACACGGTGCCCAGCAGCGTCAGCGGCAACGACCAGGCGAGGAAGAAGGCGCCCAGGGCGTCGAGCCGGAAGACGATGTGGTCGATGGGCTGCGGCCAGGGCCAGGTCAGCTCCAGCGGCGCGCCGCCTTCGAGGAGGGGCCACGCGCCGCCCAGCACCAGCCCCGTCGCCACGAGCTGCGTGGTGATGGCCACGGCGGCCGAGGCGCGGTTCGACCGCAGCGCCAGCGCGAGCGCCGCCCCCCCCAGCAGCACCGGCAGGCTGAGCAGCACCGACGTCAGCACGGCCGCACCTCGCGCGTGGCGCTCATCGCGCCTCCGCCTGCGCCGTAGCGTGCGCGCGAATCACGTCGAGCAGCGTCCACCCGAAGGCCGGCCGGGGCAGCACCAGCGGCAGGGTCGAGTGGCCGTCGGGCTCCAGCGCCGGGCCGAACGCCTGCGGCGTGCTCGTCACCACCACCAGCAGCGCGCGCGGCCGCGCCTTCCGGAGCGAGGCAATCGCCTTCACCACCTCATCCGGGTCGAATTCGTCGGGGAAGAGCACGACGGCCGTCGTCGTCGCGCTGACGGTCGCTCCGCCCCCCAGGCGCCGCGTCGTCTTCGAGGCGACCCCCGCGCCCTGGAAGTAGAGGTGAAGGCCGTCGAGCGTCTCGCGGCGCTCGGCGATGACCGTCACGCGAAGCGGCTTGCTGGGAGACCCGGGCGCCATCGCGGGGCAGGGAGCAAGCGGCGGACCACTGCCGGAGTCGCCCGGAGCCGAGGGGGTTGCTTCGAGCGGACGTCAACCAGGATTGCCCTGCGTCATGAAGCGACATTTTGTCGTCGAAATTGGCTGCACTTGTGCCATTTTGCGTCAACTGACGCCAAGGCTCCGCGAATCGGTCGCCCCACTCGAGCGGCTCCTGTCGCGGCTGGCTCAGCTCGGTCTCGGTGGTCGCGGGCAAGGGGAGCGTGGCCTGGGTCTTCGGGCTCTTGGACACCAGCATCGCTCGGTGGGGCTCCCGCCCAGCGCCGGGAACGCCGCGCAGTAGCGCGCCCGTCGCTAGGCCATCGGGGGCGCGGGCGGCAGCGTCACCTGGAACGTGGAGCCGCGGCCCGGCTCGCTCTCGACGTGCAGGCGACCGTGGTGCGCCTCGACGATGGCGTGGGTGATGGCGAGGCCCAGGCCCATGCCGCCTTCCTTCACCTTCGTGGTGAAGAAGGGGTCGAAGACGCGGCGGGCCGCCTCGGGGGGGATCCCCGCGCCGTTGTCCTGCACCTCGGCGACGACCTCACCCGCGGGGTTGGTGCCCAGCGTGGCGACGACGGAGTTCGTCTCGAAGCGACCCGGCGGCAGCGCCTGGGCTGCGTTGACGAGGAGGTTGGTGAAGACCTGCACGAGCTGCGTGGCGTTGCCGAGCACCCGGGCCGTTCCCGGCTCGAAGCGGCACTCCACGGTGGCGCGCCCGCGCAGCTCGGGCCTCGCCATGAGGAGCGCCTGCTCCAGCACGTCGACCAGCGACACCAGGTGCATCGGCTCGTCGGTGGGGCGCGCGAGGGTGCGCATGGAGCGAACGATCTGGGCGATGCGGTCGGCCGCGTTGCGCGCGTCGGTGAAGGGCTCGAGCTGCGCGGGCTCCACCCCCTGGCGACGCAGCCCATCGAGCCCGTGGTCCAGGTTGCCCAGGACCACCGTGAGCGGGTTGTTGATCTCGTGGCAGATGCCGGCGGCCATGGTGCCCAGCGCCGCCAGCCGCTCGCTGCGGGCCACGCGCTGCTCGAGCTCGCGCTGCTCGGTCACGTCGCGGAACACCACCACCGCGCCGATGGCCTTCCCGCCGGGGCCGACGATGGGCGCCACGGAGTCGTCCACCGGCACCCGGGGCTTTCCGCCGACCGACTCCAGGAAGAGCGCGCCCCCGAGGCTGACGGCCTTGCCGTTGGTCATCACCTCCCGGGCCGGAGACGGCACCGCGCTCCCCGAGGTGTCGACGAAGCGGAGCACCTCGCCCATGGGGCGACCGACGGCGGACCTCGCCGGGCACCCCGTCAAGCGTTCGGCCTCGCCGTTGAGGAACGTGACGGTGCAGCGGTCGTCGGTGGTCACGACCCCTTCGCCCAGCGACTGCAGGGTCGCCGAGAACCAGCGCTCGCGCGTCGCGAGCACCCGCGACACCTCGTGCTTGTGGAGCGCCAGCTCGATGGCGACCCGCAGCTCGCGCTCGACGAAGGGCTTCATCACGTACCCCTCGGGGCGCACCTCGCTGGCGCGCGCGAGGGTGCCGTCGTCGGAGTGCGACGTGAGGAAGACGATGGGGGCATCGACCGCGTCGCGGATCACCCGCGCCGCGTCGACGCCGTCCATCGGGCCCTTGAGCTTGATGTCCATGAGCACCACCGAGGGCCGCGTCGAGGTGGCCGCGGCGATGGCGGCCTCCCCGTCGGCCACCACCCCCGACACGAGGTACCCCAGCCGGCGCAGGGTCCGGTCGAGGTCGTCGGAGATGAGCTGCTCGTCTTCGACCACCAACACGCTCGCCTGGCTCATGGACCGCTCTCCGCTGCTTCATCGAATGGGAACACCAACCGCACCTGCGCGCCGCCCTCTGAGGCGAACTCCAGCGAGCCGTCGAGCTGCCGCGTCAGGGTCCTCACCAGGTGCATGCCCAGGCTGCCGGGCCCGGGCACGCCGCGGAACCCGATGCCGTTGTCCGCCACGCGCAGCGCGACGCTGGTGCCCTCGCGCCGCGCCTGCAGGTGGATGGTCCGGGGGCCCGGGCCATCGTCAGGAAAGGCGTGCTTCATGGCGTTGACGATGAGCTCGTTGACGATGAGCCCGACGGGCAGCGACTGGTCGAGCGAGAGCGGCACCTCGTCGACCTCGAACTCGACGTCGAAGCTGCGCCCCGCCGAGCCGAGGATCGAGGCGACGACCGCCCGGAGGTAGGAGCCCAGCGCGACGGGCCCCCGCTCCCGCGCCTGGTGGAGCTGCTCGTGCAGCAGGGCGATGGCCCGGACCCGCTGCTGGGCGTCTTCGAAGGCGACCCGGGCCTCGGGCAGCTGCATGCGCTCGGCGTGCAGCTTGAGCAGGCTCGAGATGATCTGCAGGTTGTTCTTGATGCGGTGGTGAATCTCGCGGAGCAGCAGGTCTTTCTGCCGCGCCCGCCGCCGCTCGGTGATGTCGCGAATGGCGCAGATGGTGACGGGGCCCTCCGGCGTGTCGAGGGGGCTCAAGCTGACCTCCACGGGGAACTCGGTGCCGTCCTTGCGCGCCGCGTAGAGCTCCAACCCCGAGCCCATCTCGCGCACCTGCCGGTCACGCCCGTAGCCCGCGCGGTGCGACTGGTGCTTGCCCCGGAGCCGCATCGGCACCAACCGCTCGACCGGCTGGCCGAGCAGCTCGCTGCGCTCGTAGCCGAAGAGGCGCTCCACCTGCCGGTTGACGAGCACCATCGCGCCCGCGGCGTCGACGACGACCATCGCGTCGGGCGCCGCGTCGAGCACTGCCCCGAAGGTCGAGTTCAACATCTGGCCTCACCCCCTTGCGCTGGCGACGACCATCGGCGCCATCGAGAGGGCAGTGTCGTCACTCGGTTGATCAGGGTCAATTCGCGCTGAGTCAGACGGCCAGAGTCCGGGCGGGCTGAAGTACCGGCGCAGTGGACTGGTGATTCAGCCGCAGCGGACCTGCGCTTGCGGGCGTGACGCTCATCGAGCCAGCCGGCGCGGAGTCCTCACGGCTCGGCGCGGAAGACGAAGCGCTCGCCACCGCGGCAGATGAGCTCGTCGCCCGGCACCAGCGGCGCAGAGAGGCAGCTTTGGCCGTTGTGACGCACCGGCGTCGCCGGGCCCTTCGCGCGCGCGACCCAGCCGGGAGACGACAGGCTGGGCTCCCACACGAGCTCGGCTTCGGACAGGGACACCGACTGACCTGCCCGCAGCGCGCGCTGACGACCGTCGGCGAAGACCACCCACGCCGTGCGGTACTCGAGCACCTCGCGACGCTCCAGGTGCGGTAGGTGCGCGAGGTGCGCCTGGGCGAGGGCGCGGCGAGCGCGCGCTGCCTCCTCGGCGAGGAAGTAGGGCCCGACCCGGAGCGTGCGCAGGGCCCGCAGGCGCAGCTCGGGCATGAGCAGCCAGGGCTCGAAGGCCGGGAGCTGCAGCTCGACCAGGAGCCACGCCAGCGGCGTGCGCAGGAGCCGGTACACGAGCTGCCGCACGTCGGCCATGAGGGCCACGCGACGAATGACGGCGCGGCGCACGAAGCCCTGGCTCCACTCGAGCACCAGGGAGCCGTCGGCGCGGGCGCCGTCGAGCACCTGGCCCAGGCTCGCGGGGCCTTCTGGGGCGGCGCGCAGCCGCGCGGCCGCGGGGTCACCACGCTCGAGGAGCGCGTCGACCCAGACCGCCAGCGCGCGCTCGTCCTGGGCGGCGGCCGCGGCCGCGGCGAGCTGCGCGGCGGTGAAGGGCTCGACGCCGGGCTCGATGGAGAAGACGAAGGCGTGTCGGCCGACCTCGATGGCGTCCCCGCTCCGGAGGCGCACGCGCTCGTCGGGGCCGAGCTCCCGCGCGTTCACGCGCACCCCGTTGCTCGACGCCAGATGCTGGAGCTCCACGTCGCCCGAGGGCAGCCGCTGCAGTGGCGTCGACGAAGCGGTCCTCCCCCGGCGCGAGGGCGCGCACGAGGGCGGCGAAGCTCAACACGTGCTCCGCCGGGTACCCGCGCCAGCTCACGAGGAGGTCGCCCGCAGCGTCGACGTCGAGCCGAACGCCGTCGACCACCAGCGCGGCGGGCTGCTGCTCGACGGCCTCGAGCCCGAGGCCGCGGCCCCGCAGCCAGGTGAGGAGCGCGAGGGGCGGGAGGCGCAGGCCGCCCGCCTCGACCAGGTCGAAGCCGAGGGCCGCCACGCCCGCCGCCGTCATCGCGCGGAGCAGGCGCGCGGTCAGCGCCCGCGGGACGGGGCGTCCGAGCGCCTCGAAGGTGTCTTCGTCGAGGTCGATGACGAGCACCCGCTCGTGCCAGGGCAGCGGGCCGCGCTGGCGGAGCACCAACGCCTGCGCGCGCTCCTCGAAGGCCCGGAAGGTCGTCGATGACGCGATGACGAGGGCCAGCGCCGTCGCGGCGCCGCCGAAGAGCAGCGGGCGCCCGAGGGCACGACGGGAGCTGGCGAGCACGCGCTGCACCGGGCGGAGTGTAGCGCCGCGCGCGCCTTCGCCAGGTGAGGAGTGCTCGACCATCGACCCCAGGGGCGTCGCGCCGCGGCCCCTCCGAGCCCGAGGAGCGGCCCGCCCGCGTGCTGGACGGAGGAAGCGCGCGAGGAGGTCGCCGGAGACCCGCCGCGCCGCTCAGCTCGCCGTCGGCACCAGCACCACGCCCGCGAAGAGCGACCACGCGCGCGTCTGGCGGAAGAACCCGAGGTCGGCGCCCACGTCGAAGACGAGCTGCGGCGCCGGCGACCACGAGAGCACCGCGCGCACGCCGCCGTCGTTGGGCAGGGCGCTCCCCATCGTGGAGTGCAGCTCGAGCGCAGCGCCCAGGGTCTCGGAGAGCGAGGTGGACACCGCGAAGGCCACCTGCCCCTGCAGCGCCGCGAGGCCCGCCACGAGCACCGTGCCGTTGAGGTCGAGGTGCGCGTCGCCGAGGTCCTTCGACACGTGCAGCGTGCCGCCGAGGTCGAGCGTGGACTGCACCGCCGGCAGCGGCGGCCGCGTGGGCACCGCTGCGCGCGCCGAGAGCGACACCGTGGGCAGCCACCCGTCTTGCGCGAGGAGCCGCGCCTTGAGCACGCCCACCGCGCCGTCCACCGCGGTGATGGCGCCGCCCTGGTTCACGAGGAAGCCGTCGCTGCCGAGCTGCACCTGCAGCCAGTCCATCAGCGACAGCTTCGCCAGCACGGTCACCGCGGAGATGGCGCGCGTACCGAGCACGCCCACCTCCACCTCCGCGTGGCCCGCGGGCACCAGCTCGGCCGTACAGGCCACCGTGGGGCGGCAAGGCTGGGCCTTCACCCCGCCCAGCGCCAGGAGCACCAGCAACGTCGTCGTCATGGGGCACGAGTCTGGCCGAGGCGCCGCGGGCCGTCGCCTGTCTTCGCGCAGGCTCACGCCAGGGCCGCTCGGCTTCCGCTCACTGTGCGCGCTAAGACGCGCCCATGACCCGCCACCTCGCGCTCGTCGCCGGCCTCACCGCCGTGCTCGCGCTGTCCTGCCGCAAGGCTGCGCCGCCACCGGAGGCCCCCGAGCCCATGAGCGTCAAGCTGCTCGTCCAGCACCTCATCGATGGCCAGCGCGTCGTCGCCTCGGGCACTGTCGCCGACGAGGTGGTGTGGACCGACAGCGCCATCCTCGAGCGCGCCAGGCAGCTGCCCACGTCGCTCGCCGCGCACCTGAAGGCGGCGCCCCCGGCTGAGCCGACGACCTCGGCGATGGCGGGCTTGCTGCATCGGCTCGAGCGCGACCAGGCGAGCCACCTGCCCGCGACGGCCGAGCGCCGTGGCACGGCCTCCTGGGACTGCGCGGTCGTCGCGCCGGGCGTCGAGGCGAAGGTGAACTGCGTGTACCTGGACTACCTCGAGCCGCGCTACCCGAACGCGCGCCTGCTGGTGAAGGCGCCGTTTGAGCCCGTCCTGCTCGTCGAAGCGGGCGCGGTCCACGCCGCGCTGATGCCGATGAAGGACCCCTGACCTTCGCGGGCACGCGCGCGAGCTATCGGCAGCAGTTTCAGGGGCCTGGTGCCTGCCTTGTCGGCCCAGGCCCCATCAGGTTAGTTTTTCCATGCTCTCCCATGGATTTTGTTCGAGAGCACAGGAGCACCCATGAATGACCCCTCACAGATCTCGGCCACCGTCTCAGCCGCCACGAAGGAGAAACTCGACCGCTTCACCGAGAGCCACGGCCTGAAGAAGAACTTCGTGGTCGAACAGGCGCTGCTCTTCTTCATGGAGGCGCGCCGCGAACTGCCCGACGAGGCGCTCATCCCGTCCCGTCTCGTTCTCGACGACGAGGCTTTCGACCGCGTCGTCGAGCTTCTCGAGAAGCCACCCGCGCCTACGGCGGCGCTTCGGGAGTTGATGCGTGGCCGGAAGCGTTGAGATCCGCCCGCTCGAGAGGTCCGACGACCGCACGGGCTTCTCGTGTGGCCAGCCCGAACTCGACCGCTACTTCGAACACTACGCCGGGCAGAACCAGTTCAAGCTGCACCTGGCAGTGACCTACGTCGCCGTCGTCGAAGGGCGCCTCGCTGGCTTCGCCACCGTCGCAGCCTCCTCGCTCGAGCGGCTCAGCGTCCCCGGCGCGCGGCTGCGCAAGCGCCTGCCGGGCTACCCGCTGCCCATCGTGCGCTTGGCGCGACTGGGCGTCGATATCCGCGCCCAGGGCGTCGGCATCGGGAAGGCACTCCTTCGCCATGTCTTCGCGCTGGCCCTCGAACAGCGAGACCGACTCGGGTGCGTGGGCGTCGTGGCGGATGCGAAGCCCGACGCGGTGGCGTTCTACGCGTCGCTGGGGTTCCAGCCGCTGGAGGGCGTTCGAGAGGGGCACCTCCTGTCTGAGCCGCTGCCCATGCTCCTGACGATGGAAACCATCGTTGCCTCGCTCCGTCACTGAGCCACGCCGTCGCCGGGCCTGTCTGCACGCCCCCTCACGACAGGGCCCCTCCCTTTCCCGTATACGCGCCCCATGAGCCTCGGCATCGACTTCGGCACGACGCACACCGTGGTGGCCTTCGCCGACCGGGGGAACTTCCCCCTGGTCAGCTTCGAGCTCGACTCGGGCGAGGCCCTCGACACCTTCCCCTCCGTCGTCGCCGCCCGCGACGGCGAGCTCCGCTTCGGCCTCGACGCGCTGGCCGTCGCCGGCGAGCCGGAGTGGACGCAGGCCCGCTCCTTCAAGCGGCTCCTCTCGCGGCACTCGCTGCGCAGCGGCGGCACCGTGTCGCTCGGCGGCCGCGAGGTGGGCCTGCCGGAGCTGCTCGCCGGCTTCCTCCGCGCCCTGGAGCAGGCGCTCCGCACGCGCTCCAACCTCCCCGCGGCGCTGCGCAAGGCCCCGCGCCTCGAGGCGGTGGTGGCCTCGCCCGCCAACGCCTTCTGCACGCAGCGCTTCGTCACCCTCGAGGCCTTCCGCGAGGCCGGCTTCACCGTGCGCGCGATGCTCAACGAGCCCAGCGCCGCCGGCTTCGAGTACGCGCACCGCCACGCGCGCACCCTCACCTCCCAGCGCGAGCACGTGCTCGTCTACGACCTGGGCGGCGGCACCTTCGACGCCTCGCTGGTGCAGATGACGGGCGTGCGCCACGACGTAGTGCAGACGGCGGGCCTCGCCGAGCTGGGCGGCGACGACTTCGACGAGGTGCTCCTCGGCCTGGTCCTGCAGACGGCGAAGCTCGACCCGGCCGGCCTCTCGCCGTGGTCCCGCCGGCGGCTCCTCGACGCCTGCCGCGCCGCGAAGGAGCAGCTCACCCCCAACTCGCGCCGCGTCTCGGTGGACCTGGAGAGCGCGCTGGGCGCGAAGGCGCCGGTGGCCGTGGTGACGCTCTCGGCCGCCGACTACGCCGCCGCGTGCCAGCCGCTGGTGGACCGCACCGTGGAGGCCATGCGCCCGCTGCTCCAGCGCCTGCCCGGCGAAGACGCGGCGCGCGACGACCTGGCGGGCCTCTACGTCGTCGGCGGCGGCAGCGCCCTGCCGGTGGTGGCGCGCACGCTGCGTGAGGCCTACGGGCGGCGCGTGCACCGCTCGCCCTACCCGCACGGTGCGGTGGCCATTGGCCTGGCCATCGCCGCGGACCGCGAGCTGCACTTCGAGCTCGAGGATCGCTTCTCGCGCAACTTCGGCGTCTTCCGCGAGGCGGCCGGCGGGCGCGCGGCCACCTACGACACCATCTTCGGCCAGGAGACCGCCCTGCCCCGCGCCGGCAGCGCGCCCCTCGAGGTGGTGCGCCGCTACCGCGCGGCCCACAACGTCGGCCACTACCGCTTCTTCGAGTGCGCCGGCTTCGACGCGCGCGGCACCCCGCAGGGCGACATCGCGCCCATGACGAGCATCGTCTTCCCCTTCGACCGCGCGCTGCGAGGGCGGCCGCTCGACGGCGTGGCCGTGCGCCGCCTCGAAGGCGACGGGCCCCTCATCACCGAGCGCTACACGGTGGACGAGCAGGGCCTCGTCGAGGTGGCCATCATCGACGAAGACACCGGCTTCGCCGCCCGGCACGCGCTCGGCGCGCACCGCTGAAGCGAAGCGCCCGTCAGAAGAACTGGAAGACGCCGAAGCTGAAGCCCACCTCGGGCCGGCCCAGGAGCGTCACCGCCACGTCGGCGCGCACGCCCGTCTTCACCAGCCGGGGCACCAGCAGCCGCACGCCGCCGCCGGCCGAGAGCAGCCCGCGCGCCTGCCGCGCCTCGAGGGCCACGGCGCCGTCGACGAAGGCCGCGGCCACCACCGCGAACCACATGGAGTCGAAGAGCGTCACGCGCAGCTCCGCGTTGGCGAGCGCGAAGGTGCGGGTGCGCACGAGGCTGTCGGCGTAGCCGCGCACGAGGTCGAGGCCGCCGAGCCAGTACTGCAGCTCCGTCGGCGCCTCGCTCGACATCGCGCCCTGGGCGCGCACCGCGAGGTTCCAGCGCGCGCCGAAAAGGGCGAAGCCGAGGAACTCGAGGAAGGTCTGCGCGTACACCCGGCCCGACGAGGGCAGCCCCAGCGTCTCGCGCAGCTCGAGGCTCCAGCCCTTCTGCCGCAGGCGCACCGTGTCCACCCGGCCGAAGCGCAGGGTGCCCGTGAGCTGCCCCGCGAGGAGCTCCTCCGGCAGCCGCGCCTCACCGTCGAGCGGCGGCAGGTACTCGTCGCGGAACACCTCGAGCCGCAGGCCCACGCGGGTGGTGTCGTCGACCTCGCCGAAGAGCTCCGCGGTGCCGCCGAGGCGCCGGCGCACGTACTCGGGCCGCGGGCGGAAGAGGTAGTCGACCTGCACCAGCCCCATGAGGCGCTTGCCGAAGAGGCGCGGGTCGCGGAGCCAGCCCTGCCCGCCGTTGTAGACGTCGAAGCGCTCGTAGCGCACGCCCCACTCGAGGTAGCGGCCGAGCCAGTTGACGTCGTTGGCGCCGACGCGGAGCCACCACTTGCCGCCGCCCACGCCGAAGCTGAAGAGCGGGTTCAGGCTGAAGCGCTCCTCCAGCTCGTAGACGGCCACCAGCTCGCCCTCGCGCGGCTCGAGGCGCGCGTCGATGCGGCTGAAGAGGTCGGTGTTCCACAGGCGGGTGGTGCCCAGCTCCCACGTCTCTTCGCTCACCGCCTCGCCGGGCTTCCACGGCAGCTCGCGCACGACGACGAACTCCTTCGTCCACGAGATGCCCTTCACCTCCACGCGGTCGATGACGCGCGGCCAGCCCGCCTCGGCCGGCGCCGCCGCCAGCGCGAAGGCGAGCCACCACGTCACGGCCGCGCGGCCCCGTCGACGACGACGCGGAAGAGGAGCTCGAGCCCCCGCTTCACCTGCGCCACCGGCACGCGCTCGCGCTTGCCGTGCATGGTGCCCAGCAGCTCGGCGTCGACCTCGAAGGGCACCAGCCCGTAAGCCTTCGTGCCCTTGGGCCGCGCGAGGTTGGAGTCGGTGAAGCCCGGCGAGATGGCCGGCCCCACCACCACGTCATCGCGGCCGCGGGAGAGGTTGCGCACCAGCGCGTCGAAGAAGGGGTCGTCCCAGCTCGACGCCGAGGCCTGCTCCTCCTGCAGTACCTCGAGACGCACGCCCTCGAGGCCCGCCAGCAGCGCCTCGAGCTCGGCCTTGAGCGAGGCGGTGGTGACGCCGGGCCGCACGCGGCAGTCCACGATGGCCGCCACCTCGGAGGGGATGACGTTGGGCGCGCTCCCCTTGCCCTCGAAGCCCGTCACCTGGCAGGTGTTGGTCAAGGCGGCGCGCGTGGGCGGCTGGGCCATCAGCTTGCCCGTCACGAAGAGGTCTACCAGCGCCGGCCGGCGCAGCACGAAGCCCGAGACGCCGCCGCGGTGCGCGCCCACGCGCGCGAGGAGCTCGTACAGCGCGGGGTGAATGTCGGGCTTCGGCTGCCGCGTGGCGAGGCGCTTTAGGGCCGCCTGCAGCCGCGCCGGCGCGCGCCCCGGCACCGGCGTGCTGCCGTGCCCCGCCTCGCCCGAGGCGACCAGGCGCAGCCACAGCGTGCCCTTCTCGGCCACGGTGACGGGGAAGATGGTCTGCCCCTCGAAGAGGAGCCCCGGCAGCCCGATGCCGCCCTCGTTGAGCAGCACGCCGCAGTCGAGCTCGCTCCACATCGTGTCCACGAGGAGGTGCATGCCTCCGTTGTCCACCTCCTCGTCGGCGACGGCCAGGAGCAGCACGTCGCGGCGCAGCGGCACGCCGGTGCGCTTGAGCCAGCGCAGCACCTGGAGCTCGAGCGCGCCCATGCCCTTCATGTCGAGGGCGCCGCGGCCCCACACCGCGCCGTCCTTGATGGCGCCCGAGAGCGGCTGCGCGTCGTCGGGCCACTCCTTCGCCTCGGCGGTGACGACGTCGAGGTGCGAGAGCAGGCACAGGGGCTTGTCCTCCGGCGTGCCGGTGGCCTTGAGCCGCGCGACGAGCGAGCCGCGGCCCGGCGCGAACTCGTGCACCGACGACTCGATGCCGTCCTGCGCCAGCGCCTCGGCGAGGAAGCGCGCGCCCGCCGTCTCGTTGCCGGGCGGGTTGATGGTGTCTACGCGGAGATAGTCGGCCAGCACCTGCACCGCCTCGTCGCCGGCCTGGTCCCAGTCGATGGCGTCGGCGTAGCGGGCGAGGCCCTCGGGCGCGGGGCGGACGGAGAAGGTCGTCGCGCAGGAGCAGCAGAGGAGCAACAGCGGCAGCGAAGGGAGGAGACGCACGGCCTCGCCTTCTACCCGCCGCGGCGCGCGGCGCACGCAGGAAGCGCGGCGGAGGGCTGCTTCAGGGCGAGCAGAGACGAGCGCGCCGTTGGCGATCGTGAACGACCAGCCCCTCGCGCTGGCCGCCGTCATCGGGGACTGACGCTGACCGGGCCGCCCTGGCGCACCCGGCCGCGCCCGAGCTCGGGCGCCGAACGCCTCGCGGCGCGCTCCCCGGAGGAGAAGCGCGCCGCGGAGACTCCAGCAGAGCCCGTGAGGGGCCTCAGGGCATCGGCGGCGGCGAGCCACCGGAGCCGCAGCCGGCCACCGGCTCGTCGGCGCGCGGCTGGCACGACGGCGGCGGCGCGTCGCAGGGCAGGCACCCGCCGTTGCCGTCGTCGCGGCACTCGGCGGTGCAGGCGTACGAGACGACCTCGCACTCAGGGTGCGTAGAGCAGGTCGCCAGGTCGTAGCCGAGGCACGGCGACGGGGGCGGCGGCGCGGGCGCGACGATGCACGTCAGCGCGTCTTCGCACGGCGCGCAGAGCATGTTCGGCCCACAGTCCGGGCACCACGTCCCCGCGAGGAGGCAGCCAGGGGTCGCCTCGCAGGCGGTGGCCTCGAGGCCCTCGCAGCGCGACGGCGGCTGCACCGGCACGCAGGTGATGGCGGCGCACGGCGAGCACGTCGCGCCCGGCTCGCACGCGGGGCACGCGCCGTTGGCGATGAAGTCGCAGCCGGGCGTGGCGGCGCAGGTGGGGCCGTCGAGGCCGTCGCAGGGGTTGGGCGGCGGCGAGCGCGTCACACAGCGCGGCGCCGGGTCGCACGCGAAGCACCCCGCGGGGCTCCCGGCGCTCCCGGCGCCGTTGGGCGTCGCGCACTCCAGCGTCTCGAGCATGCAGTCGCTCCGCGCGCCGCAGGTCGACGCGTCGAGCTGCTCGCAGGTCCGCGGCGTCACCGTCACGCACTGGAAGGCGTCGCAGGGGCGACAGCCACCCTGGCCGTCGTCGAGGCACACGGCGGCGCAGAACAGCGCCTCGACGGTGCAGTCGGTGCGGGCCCCGCAGGCGGCGCGACCGAGCTCCTCGCAGGGCTCGAGCGGGTCGGGGCGTGTGCCCGGCGGCGGCTCGAAGCCGCGACCACAGGAAGCGAAGACGGCGACGGCGACCGCGGGGGCCAGGAGCGAAGTGCGCATGGCAGCCTGGCTCAGCACGCAGTGGGCCAAGCAGGTTCCACTCGTCTTGACGCGCGGTTACGCCCAGCTCGCTGAGCGGGCCTCTCGGAAATCCGAGAGGCCCGCCGTGGAAACCATGCGCTCACCTCACGCGGCGCGCTCGCCCGTCAGCAGCGGCGGCCGTCGCCCGCGCCAGGGCCGGGCCTCCTCGAAGAAGCGCGACACGCGCAGCACCACGTCGTCGGCGAAGGGCCGCCCGGCGATCTGCAGGCCGAAGGGGAGCCCCGCGCGCGTCAGGCCCAGCGGCACGCTGGCCGCCGGCTGGCCGGTGACGTTGAAGATGGCGGTGAAGCTGCCCAGCGTCGCGGCGTCGGCGAAGGCCTCCTCGGGCGGGCGGTGCGCGTAGGCGCCCACGCGCGGCGCGGGGACGGGCGACGTCGGG
Organism: uncultured Archangium sp.; assembly: GCA_964449625.1. Classification (GTDB taxonomy): domain Bacteria; phylum Myxococcota; class Myxococcia; order Myxococcales; family Myxococcaceae; genus Archangium_A. The sequence continues at coordinate 14,162 of CAYUZK010000023.1, read as the reverse complement.
CTGAGCCACACGTCGGCCAGCTCGAAGCAGGCGAGGTAGCGCGCGGCGAGGTCGCGCTGGCGGGCGAGCACCTGCGCCGGCGTCCACCTGCGCCCCGCCTCGGCGAGCCACCGGGTGATGGGCTGCACCTGCGACCAGCGGATGAAGGGCACCGACGCGACGAGGTGCTGCCACACCGGCAGGAACTCCTCGAGCGGCGTGAGGGGGAGCGTCGCCTCCTCGACGTCGTGCCCGGCCTCGGCGAGGCACCGCGCGGCGTCCTCCACCGCCGTCACCAGCTCGGGGTCGGTGGTGCCCAGCGGGGCGCGCGTGGTGAAGCGCACGCGCAGGCGCGGCAGCGGCGCGGCGAAGGTCTCGCGGTACGGGCGCGGCGGCGGCGGGGCCCAGTGCGGCTGGCCCACGTCGAGGCCGGCCAACACGTCGAGCATCGCCGCGGCGTCGGCGACGTCCTGCGCGATGGGGCCACAGGAGTAGAGGATGTCGCGGTCGGGCCGGCCGAAGGCGTTCGGCAGGCGCCCGCGCGAGGGCTTGAGCCCGTAGAGGTGACAGAAGCCCGCTGGCAGCCGAATGGAGCCGCCGCCGTCGGAGCCCTGCGCGATGGGGAGCAGCCGCCCGGCCACCGCCGCCGCCGCGCCGCCGCTCGAGCCGCCGGCCGAGAGGTCGAGGCTCCACGGGTTGCGCGTCGGCGGGTGGATGTCCGGCTCGGTGACGGGCATGGCGCCCACCTCCGAGGTGGCCGTCTTCCCGAGGATGACGAAGCCCCCGCGGCGCACGGCGGCGGTGGTGAGGTCGTCGAGCGGCGAGGGGAAGGGCAGCGAGCCGCGCGAGCCCATGCGCGTGCGGCTCCAGCGCACGAAGTTCAGGTCTTTGATGCCGGTGGGCACGCCGTGGAAGAGGGGCAGCGCCTCACCCCGTCGCACGGCCTCGTCCTTCTTCCGCGCGTCGGCCAGCGCCCGCCGGTACGAGGTGGAGACGAAGGCGTGCAGCGCGCCGTCGAGGGCGTCGATGCGGCCCAGGTACAGGCGGGTCAGCTCCTCGCTCGACACCGCGCGCGTGCGCACGAGCCGCGCCTGCTCGAGGGCCGTCGCGTTGAGGACGTCGTTCCAGCTCATGGTGCGCGGCACGCTACGCAACTTCGCGGCGCGTCGCGTGGCCCTCGTGCAGCGGCGGTCAGGCGAGTGCCTTTCGCGCGGCCCTGATCGACAGGTAGAGGTGCTGCTCCTCATCACGCAGAGCGCGAAAGCCGAAGTGCTCGTAGAACTCGCGGGCAACTGCGTCCTTGGCCTGCACCTCGATGGCGAAGATGCCGACGACTTCGGAGACCTTCACGGCCAGTTCGAGCGCATGAACGAGGAGCATGGCACCCAGCCCCTCCCCCCGGGCCGAGAGGTCGACGCCCAGCCTGGCGAGGCGCGCCACGGGAACAGGATACCGAGGAAGCCGGCGGGCTTCTTCGGCAGCGAGGGTCTCTCGCTCGACTGTCGCCACCGTGAGGGTGTGGAAGCCAAGAACGCGCCGGTCTCCGGGACGCACGAGGACGTACGTTCGCCCGACATTCTCTTCCTGGTTCTGGCGCGCGAAGTCGCGGAGAAACCGATTCAGCGCCTCGGAGCCACAGTCGAACCCCGACCGGTCGTGTCGCTTTCCCAACGGCTCGATTTTCCACGCTTCGCCGGCCATCCCCGGTCATCTCCTACTCGTCTCCAGGTGTCGACGGCAAGGCGCCTTGCTCTGTACGGATTTTCTCCGTACAAGTTGGTGCCATGGCACAGCTGACCGACAGGCTGGACTTCAGGCTCACCCCGGCCAATCGAGAGTTGATCGAGCGCGCCGCGGAACTGCTGGGTCAGCCGCTGACGGCCTTCGCGGTCAGCACGCTGCTGTCCCGCGCCGAGGAGGTCGTCGCCCAGGAGACCCGCCGACGACTCAGCGCGCGCGATTGGAAGCGGTTCCTCGAGGTCCTTGAAGACGAGCGCGTCGCCGCTCCGCTGGCGCGGGCAGCGAAGCGTTACCGCGCCAGTCGGAAGTAGTCGCCCTTGGGGCCCACCTCTCAGTTGGAGACGAAGCCGTGCGGCGCTCGTCAGACGAGCAGCTCGCTGATGGGCGTCGTCGAGAGGCCCGAGTCCTTGCCGGCCGAGGTGGCGTTGGTGCCGAGCGCGCGCAGGCAGGTGAGGAGGATGTCGCTGGTGTTGCGGCCGGTGGCCGAGCGGAAGTGGTAGCCCGAGCGCAGCGCCCCGCCGCCGCGGCCTGCGAGGAGCACCGGGTAGTCGTTGATGCTGTGGTCGAGGCCCTCGGCCACGTCCGAGGTGCAGAGCACCACCGTGTTGTCGAGCAGCGTGCCCGCCGCCTCGCTCGTGCGCTTGAGCGCCTGCAGGGTGTACGCGAAGTTGCGCATGGTGAAGATGACGGCCTCGTTCACCTTGTCCTGCTGGGTCGACTCGTGGGTGATGGCGTGCTCGCTGTCGCGCGGCGCCGAGGGCGTCAGGTGCTTGAAGCAGTGCCCGCCCACGGAGCCCGAGAACTGGAACGAGGCGACGCGCGTCAGGTCGCAGGCGAAGGCCATGGCCAGCAGATCGCTCATGACGGTGGAGACCGCCTCGATGGGCTCGACGCCGGCCACGTCGGCGTTGGTCTGCGTGGGCTGCGCCGGCTTGCTGCACGACGAGGTGAGGACGGGCGGCAGCGCGAGGATGCGGGTGCGCAGCTCCGAGATGCCGGTGAGGTGCGCGTCGAGGCGGGCCTGGTCGGCCGTGCCCAGCCGCGACTGCAGCGCCCGGGCGTCGTCGCGCACGGCGTCGAGCACGCTGGCCCGCAGCGCGTCGCGGGGGTCGCGCGGGTCCTTCGGCGTGAAGTTGCCGAAGAGCGTGTTGAAGAGCCGCGCGGGGTTCGTCTCCTGCGGCATCGGCTGATCTGGCCCGCGGTGCGAGAGGTTCGCCAGCGTCGGGCCCTCGCCCGTGGTGTAGCGCTTGCTCACCGCGAGCTGCAGCGACTTGAAGGTCGTCGTGCCCGCGATGGCGTCGGCCGCCACCTGGTCGATGCTCTTCATGCCGAACTTCGAGTTGTAGCCGGCGCCGCCCGGGTCGAGCGGGATCATCGGCGCGCCGGAGAGCAGCGCCGCGGCCCCGTTGTGGTGCCCGCGCAGGTTCGGCGTCTTGACGTTGAAGCCGCTCACCACGGTGACGTCGCCGCGCAGGTCGAAGCCCCGCGCGCTGTCCACCAGCGGCGCGAGCTGCTCCGTCACCTGGTAGCTCGTGCCCACCTGCGCCGGCCGCCACTTGCTGCGAATGACGCCGTTGCCGAAGAACCAGGTGATGAAGCGCCGCGGCGGCGGCGTGCCGTCGGCGAAGGCCAGCCCCGAGCCCGACAGCATCGCCTCGAGGGTGGGCAGCGCCAGCGCCGCGCCGGCGCCGCGGAGGAGGTGACGGCGAGAGAGTCGGAAGGTCATCGTGCCTCCAGGGTGCCGGTGCGGAAGCTCTCGGAGGCGACCAGCTCGACGACGAGGTCCTTGTAGCGGTAGCCGCCCGCCGCGAAGGCGCGCTCGGCGGCGAAGAGAGGCCGCAGCTCGCCGGCGGTGTCCACGTGGCCCACGCCCTGGCGGTACACCACGCGGGTGAGGCAGTTGGTGACGCGCGGGTCGCGCGCAAGGAGCGCCATCAGGCCCTCGGCGTCGGAGAAGGCCCCGAGGTCGTCGAGCTCGCCCGTGGTGTCCACCAGCAGGCCGTCGTCGTGCGTCTGCTCGCGGCCGACGGCATCGAAGCCCTCGAAGGCGAAGCCCGGCGGGTCCATCACCTGGTGGCAGCCGCGGCACGAGGCGCTCTGCATGTGCTGCTCGACACGCTGGCGCAGCGTGTACCGCGTGCCGGCCGGCGGCTCGGGCAGCGTGGTGCTGACGTCGGGCGGCGGCGCGGGAATGGGCATGCACAACAGCCGCTCGCGGATGAAGCGGCCGCGGTACGTCGGCGAGTTCTGCGAAGGGTGCGACTGCAGCGAAAGGAAGCTGGCCTGCGTCAGCACGCCGGCGCGGCCCGTGCGCGTCTGCACCAGCGTCCACGCCGACACCGGCGGCAGGCCGTAGTGCTGCGCGAGCGGCCCGTCGACGTAGGTGGTGGGCCGCGTGAGGATGTCGCGGAAGTCCGACGGGCGGTCGAAGGCGACGTCGGCCACCGTGCGCCGCGTCTCTTCGCGCATGGAGTGGCCCAGCGAGAGCTGGAAGCCGGGGAAGCGCTGCGCGTCCTTCGAGAGGTGCTCGAGGCGGTCGAGCTCCAGCACCTCGTCGAAGAGATCCTTCATCGCCTCGCGAGCCTGCGGCAGCTCGAGGAGCCGCCGCGCCTGGGCGCGCAGGCCCTCGTCGGTGTCCAGCACGCCGGTGCTGGCGGCGGCCTGCAGCTCGACGTCGGGCGGCGCGTTGGTGAGGAAGAACGAGACGCGGTTGGCGAGCTGCCAGCCAGTGAGGCGCCGGGCCGTGGCGACGCCGCCCACGGCCTCGCCCGTCTCCTCGAGGTAGAGGAAGGCCGGCGACTGGAGCAGGCCGGCGGCGAGGAACTCCACGCCGCGGTCGAACACCTCGTAGGCGCGCGCGGCGGCGAGGCCGACGTCGGTCCACCGCACCACCTCTTCGTCGGTGGCCGGGCGGCGGAAGGCCCGCGGCACGAGCCGCACCGCCACGGCGCGCATGCAGGTGGCGTCGGTGGCCGTCGCCGGCGCGCAAGGCACCAGCGCCGCGCGCCGCGTGCGCAGCGCCGCCTGGGCCGCGAGGAAGGCGTTGGCCTCGTACTGGTCCACCGCGCTGCCCGAGATGGCGAGCGACGCCGCGCCGATGGCCGTCAGCCCGTTCACCGGCACGTCGCGCGGCGGCGTCACCGCGGCGGCCGCCTCGGGCCCCAGCACGTCGGCGATGGCGTTGCGATACTGCGCGGCGATGAGCAGGCGCGCCCGCAGCGGCGCCGGCGCGAAGGGCGGCAGCTCCTCTTCCACCGTCGGCACCACCGGCGGCGGCTGCGAGGTCGTCCCCGGCGGCGGGCCCAGGGGCCGATCTCCCAGGATGGCGCCGTCGCAGGCCGCCAGGGGAAGCAGGAGGAGGAGGGCGCGCCGCATTCGCCAAACCCCTGCAACTCCAGCGCCGTGGGTCCGGAGCCGCCAAGTGGGCTGATCCACACCCCTGAGGCAGGTCAAGACGGCGCTCGACTGGAGCCTGGGCGCTCCACTGGAGCACGACAGTGTTCAGAGAACCTGTGAGGACATTTCCGGAAGCAGGGGAATGTCTGGGGTGCCCACCTGCCCGGCGCGGCCTCCTTCGGTTAGAGGTGAGGGCATGTCGTCGCTGTCGAAGCGCCCGCGGTCGTCGCTGCTGGTGAAGGCCTGCTGTGCGGTGGTGCTGGCGGCCGCGTGCGCGCCCGTGACGCCGCCCATTCCTGAGCCGAAGCCCGAGCCCGGGCCGCTCCGCGCGCAGGTGGCGACGCGCTTACTGGAGGTGCCAGTGGGCATCGCCATGGGCGGTTATCTGCGGAGCCGGCCGCGCACCGACCCGGGCTCGCCGTGGGCGAAGCAGCTGCCCGCGAGCCAGGGCGTGCACACCGAGCCGACGGCGCGCGCGCTGGTGCTCGACAACGGCGCGGCGACGGTGGCCTTCGTGCGCCTCGACACCTGCCTCACCTCGCCCACGCTGCGCAGCCGCGTGCTCGCCTCGCTCGCCGAGGCCGGCGCGACGGTAGACGTCTTCCTCCACGCGAGCCACACGCACGCCGGGCCCGCGCGGCTCCTCGGGCCCGCGCGCCTGGGCTCGGCCACGGGCACCGACTTCGTCTCGCTGGTGATGGACGGCTACGACGCGGAGACCGAGGCGCGCATGGCCGACGCCGTGGTCGCCGCCATCCTCGAGGCGCGCGCGGGCCTGGTGCCCGTCGCCGTCGGCGTGGCCACGGTGGACGGCGGCGACTTCAACAACGACCGCCGCTGCGCCAACGACCCGGTGTACGGCCGCGACTTCCGCGACACCGACTTCACCGTGGTGCGCCTCGACGAGGTGACGGCCACCGGCGCGCGGCCCCTCACCGCCCTCGTGCACTTCGCGATGCACGGCACGGTGCTGGGCAGCGGCAACACGCTGCTGTCCACCGAGGTAACGGGCGCGGTGGAGCTCGCCGCCGGCGACCTCCTCGGCGTGCCGGTGATGTACGTGCAAGGCGCGGCAGGCGACGTGTCCCCCCGCGGGAGCCCCCTGGGCCACTCGAGCCTGCAGGGCATGGAGCGCCAGGGCCGCGCCGCCGCGAAGCGCGTGGCCGAGGCCTTCGCGCGGGCCACGCCGGGCGCGCCGAAGGCGGTGTCGCGACTCGAGTTTCTCCAGCGCGGCGTGCTGCTGACGCGTGAGGCCATCGGCTACGGCGAGGGCGAGTTCACCGAGGCCCCCGCCATCCAGTGCCAGGCGGGCGGGCCGGGCGAGTGCGGCGCCATCAAGTCGGAGCCGAAGGACGTGGTGTGCCTGCCCCTCGAGCCGCGCAAGCCCTTCCGCACCACGCTGACGCTCCTGCGCGTCGACGAGCTGCTCTTCCTCTCGCTGCCCGGCGAGCCCTCCACCGGCTTCGCGCGAAAGGCGCAGGCGGCCCTGGCGCCGCTGGACGCCGGCACCGCGCTCCCCGTGGGCTACGCGCAGGACCACTACGGCTACCTCCTCGAGGAGGACGACTGGCTGCGCGGCGGCTACGAGCCGACGGTGTCGCCGTGGGGCTGGAAGTTCGGCGCCTACCTCCTCGCGGAGCTCGAGCGCTTCGTGGCCACGGTGGACGAGCCCCAGGCCGCGCCAGACCTGCCGCCCGTCGCCCCGGTGACGCCGCGCACGCCGAGCGACGCCGCGGGCGCGCCGGCCATCATTACCGAGCCGCTCGACGCGCCACGCCTCGCAGTGCACGCGCTCGTCTTCGAGGGCGGAGACCCCTCGCTCGGCCTGCCGCGCGTCGCCCTCGAGGTCGAGACGAGCGGCGGCTTCGTGCCGGCGCAGGCGAGCGCCACGCGGGCGGTGGTGAACGGCCCCGAGGTGCTCCTGCGCTACGCGGCGAGCCCCACCTTCGTCGCCGCGCCCGAGGCGACGGCGCGCACGCACACCTGGACCGCGCGCTTCGAGACGGTGCCCTCGACGCCCACCGGGCGCTACCGGCTGGTGGTGACGGGCACCACGCAGCGCGCGGGCGCGGCGCAGCCGTACCGCCTCGAGAGCCGCGTCTTCTCGGTGTCGGCCAGCGCCGCGGGCCGCCTCGCCATCGCCCGGCTCGCCGACGGCCGCCTCGCCGTCGAGGCGCGCTTCCCGCCCAACCCCGCCCGCGAGGTGGACGGCGACCCGGTGGGCGGCTGGCGCTCCTGGGACGACGACTCGAACCCGAACGAAGGCGCCCGGCTGCGCGGCGGCCAACTCACCGGCACGCTGCGCGACCCGGGCGGCACCTCCGCGCCCGTGACCCTCGCCTGGAGCGACACCGAGGCGCGCTACGTGGGCCCGCTCGTCTCGCAGCCCGGCACCTGGACGCTCGACGTCGGCGCCGACGGGCTCGTCGACGCCTGGGGCAACGGCGCGCCGGCCGGCGTCGTCACGCTCGTCGTGCCGTAGGGAGGACAGCCGAGCGGAGCTCCGGCGGCGTCGGGCGGGTCGACGCATGACGCAGCGTCGCGCCGTCGTGATGCTCGTCGTGCCGCGAGCGGACCGGGCACGGATCGCTCTCGTGCGACGACACTCAGGCGCGCTTGCCGGCCAGCGTCATGCCCGGCACGCGCCGCAGCCGCTCCACCAGCGCCTCGACGAAGACCCGCGCCCGCAGCGGAATGAAGCGCGCCGAGGAGAACACCACGCTCACGTCGATGGGTGCCAGCGGGTGCGCCGGCAGCACCTCCACGAGGCGGCCGCGCTTCAAGTCATCGGCGACCAGGAACTCGATGACCAGGCCCACGCCCAAGCCCGCGAGCAGCGCCTCGCGCAGCACCACCGCGTTGTTCGAGAGGAAGCCCGGCTGGAGCGTCACCGTGGTGCGCCCCGCCGTGACCTGGTCTCCGGTGGGCAGCCCGGTGAAGCGCACCGAGCGGTGTCCCGCGAGCTCCGCCGGTTGCCGCGGCGTGCCGTGGGCCTTCAAGTAGGCCGGGCTCGCCACGAGCAGCCGCCGCATGGTGCCCAGGCGCCGGCGCACGATGGAGGGGTCCTTCACCTCGCCCAGCCGCAGCGCCAAGTCGGCGCCCTCGGCGACGAGGTCCACGAAGGCGTCGAGGCACGTCACCTCGCAGCGCACCAGCGGGTGCCGCGCCTGGAACTCGGCGGCGACGGGCCCCAGGAACTGCTCACCCAGCACCACCGGGCCGTGCACCTTGAGCGCGCCGCGCGGGGCCTCGCCCTCGAGCAGCTCGGTGTCCGCCTCCTCCAGCGCGTCGAGGATGGCGCGGCACCGCCGGTAGTACCGCCGCCCGGGCTCCGTCACCGACACCCGCCGCGTGCTGCGCAAGAGCAGCTGCGTCCGCAGCTCCCGCTCCAGCGCGGCGAGCGCCTTGCTCACGGTGGGCTGCGTGACGCCGAGGTCGGTGGCGGCCTTCGAGAGGCTCCCCCGCTCCACGACCTTGGCGAAGACCCGCATGCGCTGGAGGCGATCCATGGCCACTCATTCCAATCTGGAATGAGTCATATGACCAGCCCCGGTCTTCTGGCGGGCGCCGTCGCACCCTAGGGTGCCGCTCCTCACGCCGGTGCGCAGACCGCGCCGTCACGCCAGGGGCCACACCATGAAGATCGCCGTGTTCGGAACGGGAGACGTCGGGCAGACCATCGGCGCGAAGCTCGCGTCGCTGGGCCACGAGGTGACGCTGGGCTCGCGCACCGCCACCAACGAGAAGGCGCAGGCCTGGGTGCAGAAGACCGGGGGCAAGGCCGCGACGGCCACCTACCGCGACGCGGCCGCGAAGGCCGAGCTCGTCTTCAACTGCACCCTGGGGTCCGGCACCATCGAGGCGCTCAAGATGGCCGGCGAGGGCGCCTTCGACGGCAAGGTGCTCATCGACGTGGCCAACCCGCTCGACTTCTCGAAGGGCATGCCGCCCAGCCTCTTCCTCTCGAACACCGACTCGCTGGGCGAGGCGGTGCAGCGCGAGTTCCCGAAGGCCAGGGTGGTGAAGACGCTCAACACCATGTGGTGCGGCCTGATGGTCAACCCGCGAATGCTGCCCGAGACGCACGTGAACTACGTCTGCGGCAACGACGCCGAGGCCAAGGCGCAGGTGAAGGCGCTGCTGACGACCTTCGGCTGGAAGGACGAGGAGCTGCTGGACCTGGGCGACCTCTCCGCCGCGCGCGCCACCGAGTCGGTGCTGCCCATCTGGCTGCGGGTGTGGGGCGCCACGAAGAACGGCGCCTTCAACTTCCGCATCGTCGCGGCGAAGCCATGAATTGATGACGCCGGGCGGCAGGGCTGGCCGGGGGGGTCAGCTCTGCCGCTGCGGCCACTTCCAGCCGAAGACGCCCATCGTGATGTCCTCGACGGGCACGCGCACCGCCCCGCTCACGCGCTCCACCAGCTCGGCGTGGCGCTCGAACTGGTTGACGAGCACCTTCACGTCCTTCCCGCCGCGGAGCCGGAAGACGAGGTTCACGCCCTCGTTCATGTTGTCGAGCTTCATGCGCGCGAGCACGCCGCCGAGGCCACGCGCGACGAGGGGAATGCGCAGCACGCCCGCGCGCTCCACCTGGTCGAACTCCACCGCGGTCGTCAGCAGCCCCCGCGCCTCGAGGCCGCTGCTCGTCACGCGCACCCTCGCCGTGCGCACGCGCAGCACGATGTAGACGGCGAAGGGGACGGTGAAGCACAGCAGCACCAGCAGCGCGGCCACCACATAGAGCGAGGTGCGCGCGCTCTTGTGCATCGGGTACTCGGTAGCGTCCACGGGCTGTCCCCCTTCAGGTCCGGCGTGAGGTGACAGAGCCTACTGCGCCTTGCGGGCCTGACGGCGAGCCCGGTGTCAGGCGGCGTGCGTCACAGGGCCAGCGCGTCGCGCAGGGCGCGGGCGCGGCCGGGCACGTCCTGGCCGGCGCCAGCCTCGAGCGCCGCGCGCAGGGTCACGTCGCCCTGGGCCCACGCGCGCAGCGGCCCCTCGAGGACGCGCAGCAGCACCTCGGCGAAGACGGTGTCGGGGTCGCGCCCGCCGTCGACGACGACGAGGTGCGGCTCGGTGAGCGAGAGGAAGATGCGGCGCACGGCCGCGAGCGCCTCGAGGGCCTCGAAGAGATCCCTCCCCTCGCCGCGCGCCTCGATGCGCTCCACCGCCGTCGCGGGCTCCACGTCGACCAGCACCACGAGGTCGGGCTTCGGCGCGAAGGCCCGGTTGCGCGCGAGGAGCTCAGTCGGGTCGAGGCCCCGCGAGCCCTGGTAGGCGACGGTGGAGTAGTAGTAGCGGTCGACGATGACCACGGCCCCGCGCGCGAGCGACGGGTGGATCAACGCCTCCACGTGCTCCCGGCGGTCGTTCAAGAAGGCCTGGAGCTCGTCTTCGGGCGAGAGGCGTTCGGTGAAGCGCGCCTCGCGGATTCTCCGGCCCCAGGGCCCGTCGGTCGGCTCGCGGGAGCGCACCACGTCGAGGCCGCGGGCCTGCGCCCACTGCGCGAAGCGGCGGGCCTGGGTGGACTTGCCCGAGCCGTCGATGCCTTCGAAGGCGAGCAACACTCCATGCGGTAGCGGGTGGGGCACGGCGCGCGGCGTAGCAGAGCCCCCGCGACCGGGCGAGCGATGGTGCGTGCTTCGCGGGACGCACACCACGAACGAAGGCAGGCGCCCACGTGTGTGTGGAAGTCAGGGTTGCCCGGCGCAGGGTGAGCGCGGCAAGCTCAGTGTGCGGCAACAACCAGGGGGACTGCATGCCATACGAGGCACGGGGCCGTCGGCCCGCATTCCGGCACGGTGATTCCCATGCATCTCTTGGTTGACGACCGTGTGATCGATGAGGGTCATCGATGGCGCCCGTGGGGCCGCGATGCCGCAATCATCGGAACGGTGCGCCTGTGCTTTGACTCCTCAGAGGGAGGCGAAGCGTGGGTCGAGCGCATCGGCGTCGAGTGCAGGTGAGGCTGATGGCGACCTGTGTTCTCCTCGCCCTTTCCGGTTGTCCCTTCTCGTGCGACACAGGCCTTTTCTCTCGGCCCGTCATCGACCCTTCAACGGGCTGTTGTGTTGCGTTTCGGACGCTGACCACCGCACAGTTGAGCCAGCTCAGACCTTGCACTTGCTCGTGCGACGACGCGGGCGCGTGCCAGCGCGACCAACCGCAGAGCCTGCTCGAATTCCCGGACATCGATCCGGGTGGCCGGGGCAACGTCGACTTCGACTGCCCGAACGCGCGCATCACCGTCGACCTCGGCTGCGAGACGCCGCGATGAGGCCCGCGACGGCGTTGGCGACGGTGGCGCTGGCCCTGCTCGCGTGTCCCCCGAGTGGGTCTCACAGCACCTTGACCGGGGTCTGGGCCACCGACGGCGAACCGGGATTGCGCGAAGGAGTGGTGGTCTACGTGCTGCCAACTGGTGATGGCGGCATGAGCTGGAGTCCGCTTCGGCTCGATCTGTTTGACGGCGGCCTCATACTCACCCACTCCTGCCGCGACTTTGGTGTCCGCCCCACTGGCGAAGTGAGCGCCGCCACCGGCATTCGGCCCGCCGGAATGGTGACCGAGCGGTCGGGCGGCTTCGACCTCACCTGGACGCTGGGGGAGGCGACCGGGCAGTTGTGGCGAGCAGCCCTTGACGCGCGCCCCATCGCGGCCGACACGTTCCTCCTTTCCGCTAGCGTCAACAACGGAGGAGCCATGACCCTGCGAACCGAGTGGCGACTCGACGCCTCGGTGGTGCTCCTCGAGACCCGCGAGCTTCAAGTCTCCCGACAAGACTCGTGCCCCTGAAAGCACAAGTACTTGAAACCGGCGAACGGGGAGAGAGCGTGCCTGATGCTGGCAGGACTGGCAGGCCGTCGCAGCGCGGCCCGCGTCGCCCGGGCATGATTGGGCCACCCCGCATGAAGAGCGTCCGCATCGCCCACCTGAGCGACCTCCACCAGCAGCTCGACTGGGGCGCCCGCTCGTGGGGCAGCTCCGGCTGGCGCGGGGTGCCCGGCCGCTTCGAGTTGCACGGCCTGGGCCGCCTCGCGCGCTTCGAGGGCGTAGAGCCGCGCATCGCGCAGCTCGTCGACGACCTCCACGCGCTCGACGTGGACCACGCGGTGCTCACCGGCGACGTGAGCGCGCTGGGCCACGAGGACGAGGTGGGGCGCGTGCACGAGCTGCTCGAGCCCCTGGTGCGCGCGGGGCGGCTCACCGTCATCCCCGGCAACCACGACCGCTACACCGACCGGCCCGGCGCCCGCGTCTTCGAGCGCTTCTTCACGCCGCGCAGCGACTGGCCCGAGTACGCCGGCCCCGACGGCTACCCCTTCGTGCGCCTGGTCAACGAGCGGCTCGCGGTGGTGGGCCTCGACAGCACGCGCGTGCCCGGGTGGACGCACTACCTCGTGGGGCGCGTGGGCGAAGCGCAGCTCGACGCGCTCGGCCGGCTCCTCTCCGACCCGCGCCTCGCCGGGCGCACGGTGCTGGTGCTCTCGCACCACGGGCCGCTGGGGCCCTCGGGGCGCTTCCACTGGAACCACTCGGCGCTGCTCGACGCCGGCGCCCTCACCCGGCGCGTGCGCCAGCACCACGCGGTGCTGCTGCACGGCCACTCACACCAGCGCTACTGGCACCGGCGCACGGAGGCGCGGCCCCACGTGCTGTCCGCGGGCAGCGCCACGGAGCCGGGCGGCGAGGGCTACTGGCTGCTGGAGCTCGAGGACGCCGTGACGATGGAGGCCCGCCGCTACCTACCTGGGCGCCGCGCCGACGACCCCGTGCGGCGAGGTCACTCCAGGCCGGGGTAGGCGTGGGCGACGGGCTTCGCCTCACCGCAGGGCCGGCAGATGGACGACGCGAGGCCGGTGTTGCGGCGGGTGCGGCCGGCGACCGCCTTGAACATCGGGCCGCTGACGCGCTCGTCGCAGGCCAGGCACGCGTTGAGGGCGCCGTCGTCCGAGTGGTACGGGCCGTCGCCGATGAGGAGGCACGGCTCGAGGCACTTGCCCTGCGTCTCGCGCACGTTCCACGCCCAGGTCTGCGCGCAGGGCGTGGTGAAGCCCAGGGCCTCGAGGCAGGCCACGAGGCTCGCGATGGGCTTGCCGAAGTTGTCGAAGCCGCACTTCTTCACCGGCGTGCCGATGTCGCGGTCCTTCGCGTAGACGACGAAGTCCGTCAGCGTCGAGCACCGGCCGCAGGCGTCGTGGTGGGTCAGCACCGCGCCGGCCGCCGCCGCCGCTGCCTCGTCGGCGAAGCTCTCGAGGTGGTAGCGCCTCGCCGCGAGGTCCTCCACCACCACGGCGCAGACAGCGGGGGCCTGCTCCGGCACCGGGTCCAGGTAGGGGTTCTTCGCCAGCGGCTCGAAGGGCTGCGAGAGCGTCCACGCGCCGAGCGTCTCGAGCTGCGCGGCAGAGAAGTCGCGCGAGGTGAAGCCGCTGCACGCGCAGGTGCCCGTGCAGCGCGTGCCGTCGAGGCCCGAAGCGGCGATGGGCTGGCCGAAGAGGGTGCCGTCGCAGCCGGCGTCGGGGGCGGGCTCGGTGCGACAGGCCGTGGCCAGGAGGGCCAGGCCGAGGGCGATGCAGGCGCGTGTCATGCGGCTCCGGGGGGGACAGGCGCGTCACTCTACGCAATGGCGGCCCGAGGCAGGAGCGCCGTGATGGGCGCCGCTGGCCTCCCCGCCCCGGCGACGGTAGAGCGGGGCCATGCTGCGCTCCGTCCTCCTGGCGGTCGACCTGCTCCCGGGCTCCAAGCGCGTGCTGGCGCGCGCCGCGGCGCTCCCGCTCGCGCCAGACGCCCGGCTGACGCTGCTCCACGTGGTGCCCTCGGCGCTCCCGGCCGCCGTGCGGCGCCAGGCCCGCGAGGACGCCCGCGAGGCGCTCGAGGCGGCCGCCGCGCGCCTGGCGCGGGCCACCGGCGCCACCGTCGAGCCCCACGTCGCCGAGGGGGACGCCGACGAGGTCATCACCGCGCAGGCCCGGCAGGTGGGCGCCGACCTCGTCGTCGTCGGCCGCGTGGGCGCGCGCCGCGTGCGGGAGCTCTTCATCGGCACGACG
>CAYUZK010000022.1:0-46043 GCA_964449625.1 uncultured Archangium sp. | reverse complement strand
GATGCTCACCTGGACGATGCGGCTCCTCGCGCTCTCGTCGCGCTTCATCGCCAAGCCGGCTGAGACCGTGCCCCTCGCGCAGGCCCGCGCGGGCATGCGCAAGGCGACGCGCGGCCCGCCGTTCATCCTCGGGGTGCCGCCGCCGCTCCCCTCGGTCACCGGCGAGACGCTCGCCGGCGTGCCCGTGCGGCGCTACCGGCCGGCGGAGGTGAAGCCCGGCGCGCTCGCCTGGTTTCATGGTGGCGGCTGGGTGACGGGCGACCTGGACACCCACGACACGCTCTGCCGCGTGCTGGCCCGCGAGCTGCGCCGCGAGGTGGTGGCCGTGCACTACCGCCGCGCGCCGGAGCACCGCGGGCCGGCGGCCGCCGACGACTGCGAGGCGGTCACCCGCGCGCTGCTGGCCTCAGGGCCCGTCGCCGTCAGCGGCGACAGCGCGGGAGGCAACCTCGCCGCCGTCGTCGCCAACCGCCTCGCCGCCACCGGCACCGCGCTCGCTGGCCAGGCCCTCGTCTACCCGGTGACCGACTGCGCGACGGAGCACCCCTCGTACGCGGAGTTCGCCGACGGCTACTTCCTCTCGCGCGAGACGATGCGCTTCTTCCGCCGCGAGTACGTGCCTGACGAGGCCCGCCGCAAGGACGCCGACGTCTCGCCGCTCTACGCCCCGGCGCTGGCGGGCGTCGCGCCGGCCTACGTGCTGCTCGCGCAGTGCGACGTGCTGCGCGACGAGGGGCGGGCCTACGCGCGGCGCCTGGCCGAGGCCGGCGTGGTGGTGACGCTCGACGAGGTGCCGGGGCAGCTCCACGGCTTCTTCAGCCTGCAGGGCCTGGCGACGACGCGCGCGGCCACCTCGCGCCTGGTCACCTGGCTCGCGCAGCGCTTCACCACCTGAGGAGGTTCGACGCAGGCCTCACTTGATCTGCACGAGCAGCCACACCAGCCCGCCGATGAGCGCCACGAGCGCGGCGCCGAGCGCGAGGTAGAGCGAGTTCCTGGTCTGCGCCGGCGCTGGCGCGTCGACGGTGACGACCTCCACCTCGCGCGCCGGCAGCGTCACCGGCACGTCCTTCTCGGTGCCGACGCTGACGGGCGCGACGGTCACCGTGGGCACGGGCTCCTCGCGGGGTGAGAGCGCGGGCTGGCCGGTGTTCGTCTCGGCCCAGGGCGAGAAGTGCTCGTTGGTGCTGACCTCGGCGGCCTTCTCGGGCACCGCGCTCTCGGTGAGCAGCGTCTTGGCCTCGCCCCACTCGCGTTTCGGCACCACGCCGGTGGCGGCGTTGGAGCGCTGCGGCGTGTGCCGGGGGCTCGTGCTCGAGGCGGTCTTCCCCGCGGAGAGCCGCTGGAGCGCGCGGCGCGCCTCGGTGCTCGTCGCGGGCCGGTCCTCCACCTCGCGCGAGAGCAGCTTCATCACCCACGCGTCGAGCTCCTCGCTCAGCGACGGCACCCACTGCCGCGGGCGAATGGGCTCGTGCTGCATCTTCTGCGAGAGCACCTCGATGGCCGACGGCGCCTCGTGCGGGAGGTGGTTGGTCAGCATCTGGTAGGCGATGCCGCCGACGGCGTAGAGGTCGGTCTGCGGCATCACCTTGGTGCCCAGCACCTGCTCCGGCGCCATGAAGGCCGGCGTGCCCAGCAGCGTGCCCGGGTTGGTGGGCCGCACGGAGCCGCCGGCGCGGTCGGCCTGGCGCGCGAGGCCGAAGTCGATGACCTTGATGGCCCGCTTCCCGTCGGGCTTGTCTTCGACGAAGACGTTGCCGGGCTTCAGGTCGCGGTGAATGACGCCCACCTGGTGCGCGGCCGCGAGGGCGCCGAGGAGCTCGTCGAGCAGCGGCAGCGCGTCCTTCGGGGGCACCGGCCCGTGCTCCGCGATGAACTGGTCGAGCGGCTGACCCTCGAGGAGGTCCATCACGATGTAGGGCTGCCCGCTGCGCGGGAGCGTGCCGAAGCCGAAGATGTCGACGATGGCCGGGTGGCGAATGGCGTTGACGCTGCGCGCCTCGCGGATGAGGCGCTGCACCATGTCGGGGTCGTCGGCGTAGTCGGGCTTGAGGACCTTGATGGCCGCGGCCTTGCCGATGACGGTGTGCACGCCCCGGTAGACGATGCCCATCGCCCCGGTGCCCACCTGCGACTCGATCTTGTACGAGTCCACCACGAGGCCGATGAGCGGGTCGCTCGTGGCCCCCACGGTGAAGTTGCGAATCGTCTCGTCCCCCACCCTGCTGGCCACGGTGGCGGGCAGGCTAGCCCGCCTCCGCGTCAGCCGCGAGCGAGGTGACGAGGCCCGGCGGTCAGCTCGAGGCGACCTGCTGCCAGACGGGCATCGACTCGGCCGCGTCGAGGAAGCGGCAGTGGTGGGCCCACAGCGCGCCCTTCTTCGAGGTGGAGAGCACCTCGGCGCGGGCGGAGACGCCCTGCACCATGATGTCGACCACCTTCGTCTCGACGCGGCGGCCGAGCAGGAACATCGCCCCGCCCTGCGACACGTCGCCGACGACGGTCACGCTCTCACCGCGCAGGCCCACGTCGAAGGCCGTCTCGACCCGGCGGAAGCGGCGCGAGGCCGCGGTGCCGTGCTCGGGGAACTCGGCCGGCGGCCAGTTGGGGTCCTTGATGAGGCCGCGGTGCACGCCGAAGCTCGGCGAGAACTTTGCCGACGCCTTGCTGCGCACGCGACGGCGAGCCACCGACCCAACCGAATTCGAACTCGTAAAGGCGTTGTCCATGTGCATCCCCTTGGTGATGGCACATGGATGCTCCTGTAGGGGTAGGTGTGTCAATCCCCCTCCCTGTGGGATTCCAGAAGCTCCTGAAAATAGGTCAATTAGCGGGCGGCGAGGTAGCTCTTGGGGCGGGCCTTGCGGCTGGCCACGGCCTTCTTCGCGGGGGCAGCCGACGGAATCGGCCCCTCCTCGATGGCCCTGACGACGAGGGAGGTGGCGCGGACCAGGTCGGTGGAGGAGAGGCGGCCCTCGGTGTTGGCGGGGGCCAGGTGCGTGAGGCGGTGCTGGCCGCTCGCGGAGGTCACCTTCACCTCGAAGGCGCCCTTGACCGCGCGCACGTTGACGGTGAAGTCCTTCGGGCCGGCGCTCACGCAGCTCATCGAGATGCACAGCGTGTCGCGGAAGGCCTCGCTGGCGCCGGTGAGGGTGATGCGCTCCCCGGTGGCGAAGGCGGCGGGGGCGGCGAGGAGGCTGGCGAGGAGGAGCATGCGGCGCATGGGGCCGCGTGGGTGCACGAAGCCGGCCAGCGTGGATCAGCCCGAACTTGGGGCGCAGCGGCTTTGCACTGGAGCGCCGGTGCTCCACCCGCTGCGGGGGCACCCCCGCACGCGAGTGGTCAGGTGTTCACCGCCGAGAGGCCCACCACGCGGAACACCACGCCCAGCACGAAGGCGCCGAGCCAGCCGGCCAGCACCAGCCCCTTGCGGCGGTGCTCGAACTGGGAGAACGCGTAGTAGAGCGTGTAGACCGGCAGGCAGAGCACCATGAAGCCCGTGCCGATGCTGCGCTGGAAGGCGTGCACGAGCACCGGCACGAAGCTCACCACCGCGAGGAGCTGCAGCAGCAGCGCGAGGACGACGAGGGCCGACATTCAGGCCGCCGGGGGGGGCGTGGCCGCGGGGAGCTGCTTGCGGCGCAGGGCGAGGAAGACGACGCCGGCGATGAGACCGAGGGCGGCGCCCACCGCGCAGCCCGTCATCTGGTACGCGAGCAGGCGGTCAGCCCCGCTGCGCGCGGTCTCGGCGCACAGGCACATCGCGTTGACGCCGCCGGCCGTCGTGTCCCACTGGATGTACCTGGGGCCCACGAGGCTCACGAGGAGGATGCCCAGCAGGGCGCCGCCCACCGAGGCGCTGAGGACCGTGCGGAGCTTGGCCATGGCCGGCGCATAGCACGGCCGAGGGCCTGCCACGCCAGCCCCGTGCGTCAGCGCGACCGCGCTCGCCGGGCCGGTGGAGCCTCGACGAGCGCGAGCTTCTCGGCGCGGGTGAGCTGCTTGAGCCGCGCCTCGCGCGAGAGCGCCGCCGAGCGGTCCTTCGCGCGCCGGTGCCAGACGAGGGCCACCGGCCGCCGCGAGCGCGTGTAGCGGGCGCCGCGGCCCAGGTTGTGCGCCTGCACGCGCCGCGCGAGGTCGTTGGTGCAGCCGGTGTAGAGCGAGCCGTCGGCGCAGCGCACGATGTAGACGAACCAGGCCAGGGCGCACGCCTCCGCTGTCTCTCGCGACAGGTTGCGTCGAAGGAGACGCCGTACGCAGAATAGCCCGCGAGATGGCAGAAGAGCTCGACGAACGCGGCCGTGACGTCCTGAGGGCCGTGGTGCAGGAGTTCATCGCCTCGGGTGACCCCGTCGGGAGCCAGCACCTCACGCGCCGCGCGGAGTTCGAGGTCTCGCCGGCCACCATGCGCAACGTGCTCTCGGAGCTCGAGGCCTTAGGCTACCTCGAGAAGCCGCACACCTCCGCCGGCCGCGTGCCCACCGACCAGGGCTACCGCTTCTTCGTCGACTCGCTGTTGCAGCTCAAGGCGCCCACCGCGCAGGACCAGGCGCTCATCGAGCAGGGCCTCGGGGCCTCGGGCGTCGAGGAGCGCATGCAGGAGGCCGGCAAGGTGCTCCACCTGCTCTCGCGGCACGCGGGGGTGGTGCTCATACCTCGGCCGTCGGCGGTGACGCTCCAGCGCATCGAGTTCGTGCGGCTGTCCGATGACCGGGCGCTGGCCATTCTCGTGGGGTCGGGCGGGCAGGTGCAGAACAAGCTGGTGGCGCTCGACCAGCCGCTCTCGGCCGAGGCGCTGCAGGCCGCGTCGAGCTACTTGAACGAGCTGTTCCGCGCGGCGAGCTCCATCGAGGACGTGCGCGGGCGCATCCTCCAGGAGCTGGACAGCGAGCGGGCCCAGTACGACCAGCTCGCCGCGCGCGCGCTCAAGCTGGGCGCCCAGGCCACCGACGTGTCCTCGGCCGAGCGGGTCGTCATCGAGGGCCAGGGCAGCTTCCTGGAGGCGCCGGAGTTCGCCGAGGACGTGCGGCGCATGAAGGCCCTCTTCAAGGCCCTCGACGAGAAGCACAAGCTGCTCTCGCTGCTCGACCGGGTGCAGCGCGCGCGGGAGATGCAGATCTTCATCGGCGCCGAGAGCGAGTTCGGCAGCCAGGGCGACGTGACGCTCATCGCCAGCCCCTACGGCGCCGGCGAGCAGGTGCTGGGCACCGTGGGCGTCATCGGGCCCACGCGCCTCGACTACCAGCGCGTCATTCCGCTCGTGAACTTCACCGCGCGGGTGCTCTCACGGGCGCTGTCGCAGGACGGCTGACGGCCCGGGCCGCCTCAGCGGCGCTGGAACACGAGCTTCACCTCGCCGCTCTCGAGGCTCACCTCGTCGGCGTTGGCTACGTCGAGGCCGCAGCCCGCGAGGAGCCGCGGCGCCTCCAACGTCGCGCTCCCCACCGTCAGCGGGCGCGGCGTGACGTCGAAGGTCTCCACGGCCACCGAGGAGAAGTTGGCGGGGCAGCCGCGCGCCCACGCGTCGCGAGCCACGGGGGCCAGCCCCAGCGTCACCGCCGCGGCCCCGGGGCTGGTGAGGGTGGCCGTCTTCGCGGCGACGTCCACCACCAGCGTCGTGCCCGCCGGCTCCTGCCCTGAAGCCAGGGCGTAGGTGCCGTCCGTGAGCTTCGACTCCGCCGGGCCACAGCCCGCCAGCGCCACGCCCAGCCCCAGCACCACCACGTTCCACCTTGCTCGAGTCGTCATGGCCGCCGCGGGTAGCAACCGGCGCGCCAGCCTCGCCTCCGAGGGGCGCGCTCCGGGGAACTCCGGCAGCGGCGTCACACCCTGACGTCGGCGTCAGGCTTCGCGGGCCCCGCCGGTGCCCCGAGGCGCCGCGGAAGCAGCGGCCCCACGAGGAGCGACCACGCGCTGCGCGGCGAGTGGTTGAGCTCCGACGCCGGCACGCCGAAGGCCGCGGGCCGCGTCACCGCGGGCACCCAGCTGCCGGCCAACCGGTCCCACACGGCGAGGAAGGAGCCGTAGTTGACGCGGTGGCCGCAGTTGGTCGCGTCGTGGTGCAGTTGGTGCTGCGCGGGGCTCAACAGCACGCGCTCCAGCGGCCCGAAGGCCAGCCACACGTGCGAGTGCCGCAAGTTGCTGCCCACGAGGTTGAGGGCGAAGGCCACGGCGTTGACGCCCAGCACGTCGGCGGGCACCGCCTGCCCCCGGGTGAACCACGAGAAGACGCCGGCGACGAGGCCGGTGACGAGCACGCCGCGGGTCGCCATGAGGAGCCCCTCCACCGGGTGCGTGCGGAAGACGGTCACCGGCGTCAGCACCTCGGCCGAGTGGTGCACCTGGTGAAAGCGCCAGAGGAAGGGCACCTGATGCGCGAACCAGTGCACGACCCAGCGCGAGCCGTCGGCCATGACGAAGAGGCAGCCGGTGTAGAGCACCGTCGTCGCTGCCCGGTCGAGGGGCCAGCGCGGCGGCGCGCCGAGCAGCGCGAAGAGGCCCAGCACCACCTTCACCGCCACCACCGTCGAGGAGAGGAGCAGCGGGCCGATGAGCAGCACCGCCACCACGATGCGCACGAAGAAGAAGCCGTAGTCCGCGCGGGCGCTGGGGTGCCACCAGATGCGCGCCGAGAAGACGTCGCGCCCCAGGTCGACGCGGCCGAGGAGCGAGCCGACGACGGCGATGCCGAGGGCGCTGACGAGGTACGGCCAGAAGAGCCGCTCCTCGGGCTCGAAGCGGGCGATGAAGTCCATCCACATGGAGTGGGGCCGCTAGTCGATGGGCCACCGCGGCGCCTTGAGGCGCCTCAACCCGTCAGCCGCGCGCGGGGACGCCGGCTGGAGCACCCGACGCCGGCCGCACCCACTCGCCCAGGAGCGCCGCCTTCGCGGGCGTCTTGCTCCGCTCGCGCACCAGCACGGCCAGCGGCGTGACGCCGAGGAAGTGCCCGACGAGCACCAGCGCCCCGACGATGCTGATGGTGCCGAAGGCCGGCGGCCACAGCGCCAGCGTCGAGCCCAGGGCGCACCAGGCGAGGTCGAGGGCGATGAGGCCCGCGTTGAGGGTGAGGCGGCCGCGCACCCACGCGCGCGGGTCGACGCCCGCGGCGAGCTCCGCGACGAAGGCGCCGCCCTCGCGCCGGCCGGCGAGCCACACCGGCTGGCCCTGGCGCAGCGCGACGCGCACCGTGCGCAGCGCGCCCTTGCCCTTCACCTGCGCGGCGAGGGCGTCGAAGGCCTCGGGCGACGCGCAGCGGGCCGCGGCGGCGAGGGCGTCAGGGGCGGGCCACACCTCCGCGCCGGGCGCCGCGGTGACCGGCAGCGTCTCGTCGCCGAGCTGCGCCTGGCCCTCGATGGCGCTCACGTGCCCGCGCTCGAAGAAGCCCAGGGCCGCCGGGGCGCCGTCGAGGTGCTTCACGCGCTGCTCGATGGCGAGGGCGCCGAGCTCCGGCGAGGCGACGGTGCCTTCGACGAGCGACGTCTTCCAGCCGGCGAGGAGCCGCCGCAGCGCGCGCACGTCGATGAGGGCGTCGAGGGCCACCATGGCCGCGGTGACCCAGGAGAGGGCGAGGAGCGCCAGGCCGATCCACTGAGGCTGCAGCATCAGGCCGCCCTCTCGGCCGCGGCGAGGCGCTCGTCGAGGGGCGGCAGCTCGCCCGTCGGGGCCGCGCGCTCGAAGGCCGAGGCGTCGACCATCGGGGGCCGGCTGAACCGGAAGAGGTACGTGCGCGCGAGGTAGCCCAGCAGGCTCTTCTCCATGAGCGCCGGGTGCATGCGCGGGGTGGCCTCGCGGGCGTGGGCCTGCGGCAGCTCGCTCCAGTGCAGGCCGGGGCGGTTGTGGTGAATCGTGTGGTAGCCGGCGTTGACCGAGAACCAGTTGAGGAGCCGGCCGCCGAAGTTGCGCGAGTGGTTCCACTCGCTCGCCGTGTCACAGCCGTCGTGCTGGATGATGTTGACGCGCAGGAACCAGCGGGCGCCCCACAGCTGCGGCACCATCACGTAGAAGAGCGCGCCCCAGAAGTCGTTGACGAGCAGCACGCCGGTCAGCCCGAAGGCGAACACCGACTCCATGGCCGACTGCCGGCGGTAGTCGGCGCGGCCCCTCACCTTCGCCCAGCGCCCGATGCCCGCGAAGGTGATGGGCCCGATGATGTTGGGGAAGTGGAGCAGGTTGAGGAGGTTCCACGTGAAGCGCGCGTGCCGGCTGTCGGCCCAGTCGGGCTCGCCGTCGTCGCCGAAGTGATGGTGCACGAGGTTGTGCGAGGGGATGAGGGACGACACCGGGAAGAGCGCGCAGAAGCTCAGCACCATGCGGAAGAGCTTGTTGCCCCAGGCGCGCTCGAAGAGGGCCAGGTGCATGACGTTGTGGTTCACCGTCATCACGTAGAAGCTGAAGGCGCACGCGGCGACGAGGAAGCCCACGTTGCGGCACGCCGGCACGAAGTACATCGCGAAGACGAGCGCGAGGTACGCGCCCACCACGAAGAGCTGGCGCCAGTCGGCGCGGGGTCGTGCGGCCATCGCGTCGGCCCTCTAGCAACGGTCGGGGCCTCGACTCAAACCGCAGTTTCTGCGGTTCCGCTGACGGCAGACAGTTTGGGCTCCACCGGTAGACATTTCCCTCGGGGACCATTTATGAGGGGCGCCCTTCGGGAGGAAGTCCATCGTGCGTGAGCTCACCCGGATGCTGACGGCGCATCCATCGAACCAGTTTCGGAAGAACCCCAATTTCTATCTGCAGTACGACGGGTTCTGGTTCGCAGTCTGCGCGGCCGTGCTCCTGGCGTTCTGGCTCACGGGGTGGACGCCGCTCTTCGGCGCGCCGGCCTGGTGGTTCGCGGTCGCGGCGCCGGTGCTGCTCTTCGGGCTCATCTGGGCGCACCTGCTCATTCACAACGCGACGCACGGCAACCTGCCCAGGGCCATCAACCGCGTGGCCGGGGAGCTGCTGGGCCTCCTCGTGGTGGTGCGCTTCGCGAGCTGGGACATCGTGCACATGCGGCACCACAGGTACTCCGACGACCGCGCGCGCGACCCGCACCCCAACTTCCCGTCGTTCTGGAAGACGGTGTTCAACACCATCGTGCAGGTCGAGCAGCAGCTCTTTCAGCAGTACTTCGACACCTGGGGCGACACGCCCGCGACGAGGACCCACGAGAAGTGGCGCGCGCGCATGAGCTACGGCACCAACCTGGTGCTCATCGCCGCGTGGGTGTGGTTCCTGGGGCCCTGGTTCGCGCTGCTGGTCTTCGCGCCGATGAACCTGCTCGCGGGGCTCTTCGTGGTGCACTTCAACTGGAGCACCCACAACGGCGAGGCCGCGAAGGGCATCGAAGACATGCGCCCGGTCGACCTGCCGGGGCCGATGTACACGCTGGGCAACGCGCTCTTCTGCGGAATCTACGCGCACCAGACGCACCACGAGCGGGCGAGCCTCTTCAACCCGGCGAAGTACGCGGCGAAGGTCGCGGCGGTCGCCGAGCCGGAGGAGCAGCGCCGGGCGGCGTGACGTGCGCGCAGCGGAGAAACCGGTCAGAGTGTCTGCGTGACGCAACCGCCTCGCCCACGCGTGGTCATGACCCGACTCCTCCGACCTGGAGAGCGCGACGACGGTGAGTTCGATCGAGCCTTCTGGGCGGCTGCCGGGCCGCGCGCGCGGCTGGAGGCCATGTGGCAGCTCGTCAACGACTACCGGAAGATGAAGGGGCTCCCCGGCGATGAACCGCGACTTCGAAGATCTGCTGCGCGCCTTGTCCGACGCGCGCGCTGAGTACCTCGACCTCGCCGGCCGCTGGGTCGACATCTTGCGCATCGAAGAGCTGAACGCCGACTGGTTGGCCTATCACCAGCGCTGGGCCGTCTCGCTCTCCCCCTGAGCCGTTCCCCATGGCGCGCGCCGCGGGTTTGGGGCAGATCGCAGGCACCATGCTGCACCTCATCCCCGCCCGGCAGACTCGCCCCGACAAGGACGTCATCTTCGCCCTCAACGCCGAGGCCACGCGCCGCGCGCAGGCGGGCGAGTCGGTCGTCAACGCCACCATCGGCTCGCTGATGAACGACGACGGCACCCTGGCCATCCTCGGCACGGTGTCGAAGGTGCTCAAGGAGGTGCCCGCCACCGAGTGGGCCGCCTACGCGCCCATCGGCGGCACGCCGGGCTTCTTGAGCGCCGTCATCGACGACACCTTCGCCGCACAGCCCGCGCTGAAGGCCTCGGCGACGGCGGTGGCCACGCCCGGCGGCACGGGCGCCCTGCGCCACGCGCTGATGAACTACCTGCAGGCGGGGCAGAAGCTGCTGACGCCCAACTTCTACTGGGGCCCCTACGCGACGCTCTGCGAGGAGCACGAGCGCGGCCTCGACACCTTCCGCATGTTCGCCGCCGACGGCACGCTCGACGTCGCCGCCCTCGACGCGAAGCTGACCGAGCACCTCGCGTCGCAGGGCCGCGCGCTCATTTTCCTCAACGACCCCTGCAACAACCCCACCGGCTACTCGATGACGCGCGCCGAGTGGAAGGCGGTGGTCGAGGTGCTGCTCAAGCACGCCGACCAGCCGGTGACGCTGCTGGTGGACATGGCCTACTGGCTCTACGCGGCCGGCGGCGAGCCGCGCGCCTTCCAGCAGGAGCTGCTCCCGCTGCTGGGCAAGACGGGCCTGCTCTTCGCCTGGAGCGGCAGCAAGTCGTACACGCACTACGGGCTGCGCGTGGGCGCGCTCATCGCCTGCGAGCCCGACGAGAAGGCGCGCGCCGCCACCCAGGCCGCGCTGGCCTACGCGTGCCGCGGCACCTGGAGCAACTGCGTGCGCGGCGGCCTCTTCACGGTGCAGCGGCTGCTCACCGACGCGGGCCTCAAGGCGGCCTGTGACGCCGAGCGCGCGCAGCTCAAGGCGCTGCTCCAGCGGCGCGTGGCGGCCTTCAACGCCGCGGCCCAGCCGAAGGGCCTGCAGTACCCGCGCTACGAGGGCGGCTTCTTCGTGACCGTGTTCCACCCCGAGGCCGAGCAGCAGGCCGAGAAGATGAAGGCGCAGGGCGTCTACGTGGTGCCGCAGAAGGGCGCGCTGCGCGTGGCCCTGTGCAGCGCCGCCGAGCGCGACGTGCCCCGCCTGGTGGACGCGCTGGCGTCGTGAGCGCGCTGGCGCCCTTCTTCGAGCGCTGCCCGGTGTGCAGCGCCGCGGCCCAGTCGCCGCTGGTCGACTTCCCAGAGCTGGTGTTCGTGCGGTGCGAGGAGTGCGGGCTCCTCTACAAGACGCAGGAGGAGGCGGGGCTCCGCGCGCGCCTCGCCAAGACCTACGACGCCGGCTACTTCGTGCACGGGCGGGCGCAGTACCTGAAGCGCTGGGACCACCGCGTCGCCAAGTGCACGCGGCAGCTGCTGATGTGCCTCGAGTTCGCGCCGCACGCCCAGCGGGTGCTCGACGTGGGCTGCAGCGCTGGCTACGTGCTGGCCGCGGCGAAGCGGCTGGGGTTGCACGGCACGGGCATCGACATCGCGGCCTTCAGCGCGGGCCTGTCGAAGGAGCGCGGCTTCGACGCGGCGACGGCGTCGCTCACAGCGCTCCCGTTTCGAGACGGCAGCTTCGACGTCGTCACCGCCAAGCACACGCTCGAGCACGTGCGCGTGCCCCGCGACGGCCTCGCTGAGGTGGTGCGGGTGCTCAAGCCCGGCGGCGTGGCCTTCATCGTCGTGCCCGACGCCGCGTACTGGCGCTGCGGCCTCGCGCCGCGGAGCGGCAAGTACTTCCGCCCCAAAGAGCTCGGCTGGCAGCACCACGTCTACTACTCCATCGGCAACCTCTCCCGGGCCCTGCGCGACGCGGGCCTGGAGGTCGTCTCCACGGACAAGGCGATGCTCCGCCGCCGCCTCGCGAAGGGCCCGGCCGCCGCGTGGGAGGCGCTGCGCTACGCGGGCCTCAAGGCGTGGACGACGACCTCCCGCGTGACGCACCTGCGGCGGGAGATCCAGCTCATCGCGCGCAAGCCGGCCTAGAGGCCTCACTCCGCGGCCGAGATGGCCACGGCGGCGCCGGCGACGCGCTCCGTCACGTCTTCCCCGCACACCTTCTCGAGCGCCAGCGCCTTCGCGCGGAGCTCCTTCACCAGCGGCTTCGCCGGCTTCTCGGTGCGCAGGTGCGCGAGCCACTTCACCAGGAGCGGTCCGGCGGCGGCCTGGCAGGCCTTCGACTCCGCGCTGGGGTTCGCCAGCTCGAGGTAGTTGATGGCGACGACGCGGTAGTTCGCGTCTTGCGGGGGCGCGGGCACGAGGCCGTCGTCGTGGTCGTCGCTGCCCATGAGCTTCTGCCGCACCTCGGCGAGCGCGAGGCGCACCGCGTCGCCGCACGCGGCGTCGGCCTCGCCCATCACGTCGGTGAGCTGCTGCAGCGCGGGCCCGCGCCTGGCCGGCGTGGTGGCGGCGGCCTGCACCGCGGCCTCCAGCGCCGCCAGCCGCCCCTGGAGGGCGCTCTTGCAGCCCGGCTGGGCCTTCTCGACGGCCGCGCGGACGGTGGCGAGCGCCGACGGCGGCGGGCGAGGCGGCTTCGCGGTCAGCGCCAGGGCGAGGAGGAGGGACAGCATCAGGGCGAGGCTACCGCATCACCGCGCCGGGCGGTCACCACAGCACCGACTGGTCCTCGGCGACGCCGGGCGCCTCGCGGAAGGGGTGCGTGACGCCGTCGACCGTGAGGGTGCCCCGCCACAGCCCCACCGGCTGCTTGAAGCTGCTCTGCACGAGCTTCAGGTCCCGCACCTCCTGGTGCGCCGCGAGCGGGGTGAACTCGAGGTCGAGCACGCCGTCGACCGTCTTCACCTTCCACCCGGCCAGCACGTCGTCGCGGTTCCACTCGAAGCGCGCGCGCCCCACGGGAATGAGGCGGCTGCCCAGCCACAGCGCGTTCTCGTTCACGTCGTCGCGCGACTCGTTGAAGCCCTCGACGAGGTTGATGCCGAAGGGCGTGCCGTCTTCGAGGCGCGAGCACACGAAGGCCCAGCGCCAGGCCGTCTTCCGCGCGAGGTAGCCGTGCGTGTAGTCGAGGCCGCCCACGCCGCCGTCGAGCGCGTAGCGGCGGCCGTCGGCCTCCAGCGCGCCGAAGGTGAGCAGCCCCGCCCACTTCTGGGTGACGTTCACCACGCCGCCGTCCACAGGGGCGATGACGGTGAGCGGCGGAGGGCCGCCGGCGGCCAGGAGGTCGCACCCCAGGTGCAGCTTGGGCTTCACGAAGGGCAGCGGCAGCCCCGCGCGCACCTCGGCGTGAAAGCGCTCGTCGCCGAAGGGCCGCCACGCGCGCCAGGAGGCGAGCGGGTGCCGGAAGGCCACGTCGAGGCCGGCGTTGGGGTGGTCGCCCACGGTGACGAGCGGCCGCGGCGGGCCCAGCACGCTCTCGTCGGCCAGCACGCGGCCCGAGGCGAGGTCCACGGCCATGGTGAAGGCGTTCGAGGAGTACCCCAGGTCCACCACCGCGAAGAGGGCGGCCACCTCGCGCGTGGCGACGAAGCCGTAGAGCCACTTCTTGTGCATGCGCAGGCGGTCGAGGCGCCCGGGCTGGTAGCTCCCGCGCAGGCGCGAGAGGTCCACCACGTCGAGGGCGCCCTGGAAGGTGCCGAAGCGCGGCGCGCCGCCGGCGTCTTCGACCGAAGGCGGGCACGGCGGCAGCATCGGGCTCGAGGCGCTCATGGCCGGGAGAATCGTCCACCTCGAGGGCGACTCCAAGGCCCGCGCGCCGCCATCGACGAGAACGTCGAAGCGCGCTCAGCGAGCAGTGAGCGCGGCGACGAGGGCTGCGCGACGCCGCCCAGCCTCCGCGCGCTGCGGCTCGAGCAGCGCGAGGGCCAGCGGCGAGGCGACTCCACGCGTGAGCGCCTGGAGCTCCTCGTCGACCAAGGCCAGCGCCGCCTCGAGGGAGGCCTGCTCCCGCGCGCGGGCGTGAGCGCGCCCGTCGTCGTCTTCGCCGAGCACCACCGCGGGCTCGCCCGCCTCGATGCCGGCCAGCACGCCCGCGCGGCGCCACGTCACGCGGCCCGACGCCGGCGCGACGAGCGGCTCGAGGCCACAGCGCCCGGGCCCGGCGAGCCACGCCAGCGTGGCGCCCTTCGCGACGACGTCGCCCGGCGCGCAGCACCACTCCACGGCGCCATCGAGGGGGGCGAGCACGAGCACGGCCTGCACAGAGCCTGACGGGCGCCGCGGCGGTTCGCGCGGCTCAGCGCCACGTGACGAGGAAGGTGGCCCCGGGCGGGTCGACGCGGTCGAGCGCCACCGTGCCCGTTCGGCCGAGGAACTCGAGGCCGGCCTCCAGCACCCCGACCCAGTACGTCGGGCAGCCCTGCACGTCGGTGATGCGCACGCGCGCCGCGTTCGGCCCGTCGAGCGTCGTCTCGGCCCGGGTGAAGGTGTCGGAGGTGCGGATGGCGCGGTCCAGGCGCGTCAGGGTGCGCGCCGGCCCGAGCAGCCGCAGGAGCGCCGAGGCCGCGGAGCCGAGCGCCGTGCGCTGCCAGCCGCGCACGAACTGGAGCCCGAGGCGATGGAGCGCCTCGTCGCGCGACACGCCGGGCCAGGTGATGACGGCGATGTCCTCCAGGCGCTGCGGCCACTGCTCCGCGGAGATGGCCGGCGGCAGGCGCTCGACGTCGAGCCCGTGCGCCTTGAGGTGCGCGAGGAGCTCGGGCTTCACCAGCGGCCCCAGCCCCTTGAGGATGCCCTCGATGGCCGAAGGAAAGATGAAGCGGCCCTCGGGCGTCGACATGCGTCGACCGTACCCGAGTCGGGCCGGGCGCGCATGACCCAGCTTGCCCCAACGCCTCGGTCAACTGGCCGCTCCAGCGGGCCGCCATGGACGGGATCAGTTGGAGCCCGGGCGCGCGAGGGCTACGTCAGCGCCATGCGCCTGTCTCCTCACCTCGTGACGCTGCGACAGCTCCAGTACGCGGTGGCCGTGGCCGATCAACGGAGCTTCCGCAAGGCGGCGCTCGCGTGCGCCGTGAGCCAGCCGGCGCTTTCGGCGCAGGTGGCGCAGCTCGAGAGCGCGCTCGGGCTCAGGCTGTTCGACCGCGACTCCACGCGGGTGCTGGTGACCGCGGCGGGCGCGGCCTTCGTCGAGCGCGCGCGCCGGCTCCTCGTCGAGGCCGACGCCCTCGTGGAGGAGGCGCAGCGCTCGGCCGACCCCCTCGCCGGCCCGCTGCGGCTGGGCGTCATCCCCACGGTGGGGCCGTACCTGCTGCCCGAGGTGGCGCTGCCGCTGCGCGCGGCCTTCCCCCGGCTGCGCTTCACCTGGGTCGAGGAGCGCACGCACGAGCTGGCGCAGCGCCTCAAGGCCGGGGCGCTCGACGGCGCCATCGTGGCGCTCGAGGCGGCGGACCTCGGCGAGGTGCAGTCGGTGGTGCTGGGGAAGGACCCCTTCTTCCTGGCGATGGCGAAGGACCACGCGCTGGCGAAGACGGCCGGGCCGGTGTCCACCGAGGTGCTCTCCTCGGAGCACGTGCTGGTGCTCGCGGAGGGCCACTGCCTCGGCGACCAGGTGGCGGAGGTGTGCCACCGCGCGCGCACCGCGGAGCTCGACGTGTGCGCGACCTCGCTGGCGACGCTCTCGCAGATGGTGGTGGGCGGCGTGGGCGTCACGCTGCTCCCGGCGCTCGCGCTGCCGGTGGAGAACCGCCTGGGCACGCTGCACGTGCGGCCCTTCGCCCCGAAGAGCCCCGGGCGCACGCTGGCGCTCGTCTGGCGCAAGGGCACACCGGCGCTCGCCGCCCTGCGGGCCGTCGCGCCGGTGCTGCGCAAGGCCGTCGCCAGCCGCACCTGAGGGAGGAGACGACGGCGGACGAGGGCCGCAGACGGACTCGAGCGCGCGCGCGGGGGCTGCGTGACCCGCGGGCGAGTTGGCGGGGCGCAGCGGGCTGATCCGCCGCGCGCTGGGGCGCGTACGACCTGGAGCGCGGACGCTCGAGGCCATCAGCGCAGGCGCGGTCCCGAGCCAGGCAGGCGCCGCGGCGTCCTCGAGGGCGGACACGCGCGCCGAATGGCGATGGTGGCGCGGCGCGCAGTGCGCATCGAGACCCCGGAACGCTCGACGGCGCGTGATCTCCTCTCCTGCTGATACGCGTGAGGGCGACCGGCCCACGCCCAGGCCTCGCCTGACTGGAGCGACGCCCGCGCTCGAACGCAACCTGAGGCTCAACCGAGCGCGCGCGAACGACGCCGGGCCATCAGGCCGAGCAGCAGGAGAAGGAGCCCGGCCTCCGGCGCCGCAGAGCAGCCGCACCCTGAGCCGCCGCCGCCGCCAGTACCACCGCCACTCCCGGCATCAGCGCCGTCACCTCCACCTGCGCCGCCGCCGCTGCCTGCGTCTGCGCCTTCACCACCACCTGCGCCGCCGCCGCTCCCCGCATCTGCGCCGCCGCCACCACCAGCGCCGCCGCCGCTGCCCGCATCTGCACCGTCGCCACCACCTGCGCCGCCGCCGCTGCCTGCATCTGCGCCGTCGCCACCACCCACGCCGCCGCCGGTACCGCCACCACCGCCCGCGCCTCCACCGCTCCCCGCGTCAGCACCGCCGCCACTTCCCGCGCCGCCACCGCTGCCTGCGTCAGCACCGCCACCACCGCCAGCGCCTCCGCCGCTGCCTGCGTCAGCACCGCCGCCACCGCTGCCTGCATCAGCACCACCGCCACCACCTGCGCCGCCACCGCTGCCCGCGTCAGCACCGCCACCACCGCCCGAGCCAGCGTCGCCACCGCTGGGCGCCGTCCACGTCGCGGTCGCCATCACCACGGGCTCGGCCATGCCGGTGGCGGCCCAGGCGTCGAAGAGGTTGCGACCCTGCTGCCCGAGGAACGGGTCCAGACCGGCGTTGGCGCGGAAGAGGAACTGCACGTACTCCCAGGAGGTCGACTGGTAGAGGAGCCGCAGCTCTGCGCGCACGGCGCCGGGCGGCGGCTGGAGCGTCACCACGTCGAAGTAGTCGAAGCGGCCGCCGGACCCCGGGCCACCGTATTGCGTCGCCGGCACCGGCAGCGCGTTCCGCCGCCGCGCCTCGTCGTAGCTCATGCCCCACGGGGGGATGCGCGTGTCGCGCGTGACGCGGTCGTTGAACACGAAGTGGAACGTCTCGCGTGAGCTCGAGGCAGGCTCGGCGGCGAGCTGGCCCAGCGTGGAGGTCACCGCCCCGCTGGCGCGGTCGTAGGTGAGCGGGAGCGTGGCCGGCACGCCCAGCGCCACGAGGCGCGCCGCCCACGGCTGCGTGATGGCGCCGTGCACGTCATAGACGCGCGTGTTCGGATCACCTGGTTCAAGCAGCGTGCGCACGATGCGCGCTGAGCCGTCGTGCACCACCGCGAGGTCGCCGTAGCGCCCATCTTCGCGGAGCACCGCGCCGCTCCCCGTCAGCCAGCGGACGTTGAGCCACATGCGCCGCCCCTCGGGGTAGCCGGAGATGAGCTTGTGCCCCGTCAGGTTCACCACCCGCGCCTGGTCGCCCGTCACCGTCAGCGACGCCGCCTGCGCCAGGTGCACCGCCGCGCGCGCCTTGCCGTCGTCGAGGGCCGCGCGCTGACCCGCCGTGAGCCCGCCGCCCAGGCGCAGCCGCCCCCGAGCGTCGAGCCACTGGATGGCGTCCGGCATCCACGTGCTGCCGCCCGTCAGGTCGTGGAGCGGCAGGTCACCGCGCACCGGCGGGTTCTTGTTGCAGCCCTGCCCCACCACCGGCCGCATGTGGCACGTCTGGCAGCTGAAGAGCCGCGGCGTACCGTCCTCGTAGTCGCCGCCGCGCCCCGCGAGGAGCGCGCTCTCCCAGGCCGCCTTGATGGACCCCGCCCGCAGCTCGGCCGGCAGCGTGGCGTAGCTCGACACCAGCGTCTGCGAGAGCAGGCCCGCCTGGTGCTCGCTGTAGGTGCGCTCCACGACGCCGTAAGAATGCGGGAAGTTGTTGAAGGCCGCCTTGCCGGCCACCGCGGTGCCGGGCACGCCGCTGAAGGTGCCGGCGTCGAGCGGCACGGGCGCGCCGTTGCCGGGCGCGAGGTCGCCCACCACCGGGTTCGAGACGTCGTGGCAGGTGCCGCACAGGTCGCTCGAGCGCTGGAAGGTGGACTGCGCCGCCTGGTGGCGCGCGTCGGAGTTGGCGTAGGGCCCCAGCTTCTCGTTGCCGCCCCACAGCACGAACTGGCCGGCGCCGATGTACGGCACCGGCGGCGTGCCCTCGTCGTGGGCGAGGAACGGCGCCGCCTGCACGCCGGGAAACTCGCTGCCCGTCGGCCGCGTGAGCTTGTGACAGAAGTCGCAGCTCACGCCGTGCGAGTCGGCGGCGACGAGCGCGGAGCCGTTCGTCGGCGTCGAGCGGTTGTTGAGCCACCCGTCGGGCGCGTGGCACCGAAGGCAGAGGTCGCCCGCGCCGTCGAAGTTCTGCTCCGCGACGGCCACCGACGCCCAGAAGAGCGGGTCGCGGCCGGCGTGCGCCATCATGCTGCCGCGCCAGGTGTGGCCGGGCTCTCGCGGTGGATCGTACCCGCCGTGGCAGTTGTCGCACTTGTCCGGCGACTCGAGGTTGGTCACCTGCCCCGGCTGCGTGCCCGGCAGCTGCACGTCCGTCGGCACCACGAGCGCCGCCCACACCAGTCCCGCGGCCAGGGCACCGCCCAGAGCAGGCAGCAGCAGCTTCGCGGATCGCACGGAGCACCTCCGCGCGGCGTGTCAGCACCGGGCGTGCCGACTGGGGCGTGGCGCCTCAAGCCAGCATGCGCTCGCGTCAACCCCTCGGTTTCCAAGGTGGGCTCTCGCCTTGTGGAGACCGTGGCTGCCCAGGAGCGACGCAATTTCTTCGCGCTCGAGAGGCGGAGCGGCAAGGAACCGCCGAGGCCACGCTGCAACGGATGGCGGCGCACCGGCGTGCGGTCCTGCACGTCGCGCTATTGAGGCCGGCCGAAGACTGGGACGTGCACCTCGACGACACCCGATGAGGTGGGCGCTCTCATCCGCTGACGGAAGGCGCCGGGGGAATGGCCGGTGAGGCGTCGAAACCAGGTCATGAAGTGAGAGCGCGAGCGGAACCCGACCGTCGAGCCGACGGTGTCGACCTTCGAGTCGGTCTCGGTCAGCAGGGAGGCGGCCAGCTCCGCGCGAACCCGGTCGCGAACGGCAGCGAAGGTCTCACCGCTGAGCTGGAGCGCTCGCTGCAGCGAGCGCGTGGAGATGCCGAGCTTGCGCGCCCCCTGCTCGATGCTCAGCACCGGGTCGGCGCGGAGCAGGTCCTGCAGCTCGAGCCGGACCTTTGATTCGGAGCGAACGGTCTGCTCGAGGACGCTGAGCGAACGCGCGAAGGACAGCGGCTCACCAAGCCAGCGAGCTGCGCCGATCAGCTCGCCGAAGGTCGCCACCCGAACCTTCGACGGCGTCCAGAGCGGCAGGGAGCCGACCCACCACGAACTCGACCAGTCATCAGGCAGCACCAGCGCGAGGTTTCGTACGTGGGTGCGGGAGAGCTCGAGCCACGCCCCCGACTGGCGGAACAGGTGTTGGAAGGCGGCGATCTCGACTCCAAAGCCACGGGCGTCGACGAGCAGGTCTTGAATTGCACCCCGCCCGGCCATCGCCCGGAAGATCCTGTCTGCGAGCTGCACGTCACGCACGGCCTGCGGCGCCATGGCGAAGATCCCCGTCAGGCCCTGCCGCGCGCACCAGACCGTGAACGCGTCGGCGCGGTAGTAGTGCGGGTGCTCCTGCCTCGTCAGCTGCTCATGCGAAACCGACTCGAAAGCGGCTTCCCCCATGCTTCAAGAAGGTACTTCAGATCCCATCGTCGGGGTGCACGGAGTGCGCCTCGAGGTGGCGCGCGTCGTACTTCGCCATCCGCGCATCGGCATGAGAGACCATCTCGGCGACGTCGCCCAGCGCGGCCTGCAGCTCGCTGCGGCGCGCGGCGTCGAGCGTCACCTCCGGGAACTGAAGGTAGCGGTCCAGGTTTCCCCAGTGCTTGCTCGTGGGGGTGAACTTCTCGTTGACGGTGCCCGACCACCCCGACCTCGGAGGGCTGACCGTCGCGAAGTACGTTCGGCCTGCGACGACGTCGAGATCCCAGGCCTCGGTTCGGGTGTCCACGCCGCGCACGGGGCCCATCCAGGTGACGTAGAGGCGCGTGCGACCGGGGCTGAGGAGGACCTTGCACTGCATGCCCGAGGGCATCTGGCACAGCGCCGTGCCATCGGCCTTGAAGACCACGGGGTGCGCCCGGTCACCCTCCCCGTGAAAGACGACGAAGGCGGCCATGCCGTCCGGGGGCTTGAGCTCGCGCGGCGAGGTCACGGCGGAGGTGGTGTTGGGCAGCCCGGGAATGGCCCTGATGCAGGCCGTACCGGAGAGCACAGCCAGCAGCGCGCAGAGCGGCAAGGATCGATTCATGGACCAGACGTTCGCCGCAGTTCAGGTGCGATGTGGCGACAAAGCGGTTCGTTTTCGCGCCGCCGGCGAGAGCGCGGGGCGCCCACTGATATGGGGCCGGCATGCGCCTGCTCCTGGTGTTGGTGGTCGTTGCTTCATCGGGTTGTGGCTTCAAGGAGCCAGGCAACTTCTGCGACGAGTCTGCTGATTGCCTGCAGGGCCTCGCGTGCATGCAGACGACGCAGACAGGCGGCAGCACGAACTGCACTGGCATCATTCAGCCCAAGCTGTGCACCAGGTCGTGCTCGAGCGACGCCGACTGCACCTCGATCGGCCTCAAGTGCAACAGGGCGTCGACCTGCCGTGGGCCCGCCGACCGCTGCGGCATTTGAACGCCTCGAGCTGACAGCTGAGCGATGATTGAGCGGGTGGCCTGCCTCGACGATCAAGACCTCGCCTTGCTCGCGGCCGGCGAATCGGGTTCGTCTGAACACGTCGATTCCTGCCCTTCCTGTCGCGCGCGGTTCGAGGAAGTTCGGCTCTCGCTCACCCGCACCAACCCGAAGCCCCACCTCGAGGCGACCTTCGTTGCCGGCCAGCGCGCGGCCAGCGCGTACGGTACGGGAGCCCAGTTCGGCCGCTACCTCGTGATCGATCGTCTCGGCGCAGGAGGCATGGGCGAGGTCTTCGCGGCCTTCGACCCGAAGCTGGATCGCAAGGTGGCGCTCAAGCTGCTGCGGTTGGACTCGGATGGAGGCTCAGGTGCGGAAGCGAGCCGCGAGCGGCTGCTCCGCGAAGCCCGCGCGATGGCGCAGCTCGCTCACCCCAACGTGGCGGCGGTGCACGACGTCGGCACCCACGACGGTCAGGTCTACGTCGCGATGGAGTTCATCGACGGGCTCACGCTCAGCGACTGGTGCCGCGCCTCACCGCGCGCTCCCGAAGAGACGCTCGCGATGTTCCGGCAGGCAGGGCGCGGTCTGGCGGCGGCACATCAGGCGGGGCTGATTCACCGCGACTTCAAGCCTGCGAACGTGCTCGTCGGCAACGATGGCCGGGTGCGTGTGCTCGACTTCGGCCTGGCGAGGATCTCGCGCGTGGTGTCTCCGGTTGGGCGCCCTGTCGACGGCGCGCTCCCGGCGGACGGACTCACCGTGGCGGGCAGCGTGATGGGCACCCCTGCGTACATGTCTCCCGAGCAGCACGATGGGGCCGTCGTCGATGCGCGCGCTGATCAGTATTCATTCTGCATCTCGCTCTACGAGGGGCTGTTCGGCGAACGCCCCTTCCTGGGTGACCGCCTCGCGACCATTCGAGGTGCGATCGTCGCCGGCTTGCCTGCGCAACCGCAGCGACGGGTCTCGGCGCGAATCTACGCCGCCCTGCGCCGTGGCACCGCGACTGACCCTGCGGACCGCTTCCCCTCGATGGAGGCGCTGCTCGAGGCGCTCTCGAACGAGACCCAGACGCGAAGGCGGCAGCGCCTGCTGTTGGCCACGCTGGTCCTCTCCACCGTGTCGGCGGCTGGAGGACTGGTCTGGCGTGAAGTCGCCAGCCGGCACTGTGCGTCGGCCGCGCCGCAGCTTGCCGGCGCGTGGGACGCCGCGCGTCGCTCCGAGCTGAGTCAGGCGCTGAGGGGGAGTGCCCGGGGCGCTGCGGTGCAGGCTCGACTCGACGCGTACGCACAGGAATGGGTGGGGCTCTCGCAGCAAGTCTGCGAGGCGCATCGGGCGACGAAGGAGACGCCGGCCGCGAAGTACGTGTTGCAGAAGGCCTGCCTCGACCGGCGGCTCTCCGACCTCCGGGCGCTCACGAGCGTGCTCGTGACGGCCGACGCACCCGTGCTCAAGGGCGCGGCCCTCGCGGTGTCCGGGCTTCGACCCATCGCGCCCTGCGTGAAGGCTTCGGCTGAGTACGCCGACTCGGAGCTGGAGCGCGGCGACGTCGAGGCGAGGCTCTCGGAGGCCAGAGCGTTGGCGCGGCTGGGCCTGGTCGAACGCGCGCAGGTGCTCGGTGAGGAGGTCCGCGAGGATCCGCTCGCGTCGCGGCGCGCACAGGCCGAGGCGTGGCTGGTCCTGGGCATGGTCGCCCACGCGCGCAGTCGCTTCAGCGAGGCCGAGCTCGCGCTGAACACCGCGGCGGCGAAGGGCATCGCCGCTGGATCGTTCGAGGTCGCTGCGAAGGCGTGGTCGCTGATGGTCGACCTCTACGGGAGACGGTTGGACAAGCCGGTGCAGGCCCAGGAAAAGGCCGACCTCGCCGCTTCGGCGCTGACGCGGCTGGGTGACGAGCCTGAGGTGGCCGCGTACTACTTCGACGCGGTCGGCCGCTTTCAGCTCGGCGAGAGTCGCTTTCCCGCCGCGGCGGATTCGTTCGAGAAGGCGCTGGCGAACGCTGAGCGCGCGTGGGGTCCTGATCATCCCGAAGTGGCGATCATCCTCGATGACCTGGGCTGGGCGAATTCCTGGCTGGGGAGGAACGAGCTCGCGAAGGAGCAGCTGGAGCGCGCGCTCGAGATCAAGCTCGACGTCTACCCGCCTGGGAGCGTCGAGCAGGCGGACACGCTGGGCCGGCTTGCGATGGTGCTGCAGGAGCTCGGCGAGCTCGAGCGAGCCATCGAAGTTCAGGAGCGCGCACTCGCCATTCGCCGGGCCGCGGTCGCCAGCCCCGACTTCGCGGTCACCACCTCGCTGAGCAACCTCGCGGCGCTCTACAAGGACGCGGGGCGGCTCGAAGAGGCCCTCGCCATCGCTGAGGAGTGTCTGCGGATTCTCGGTGGGATTCTCGATGGAGATCACCTGCGGGTCGTGGGCAATCTGGTCACGCGTGGGCAGGTGTTGCTCGCGCTCGGCCGGCTTGATGATGGGAAGAAGGCGTTCGAGGAAGCGCTGGCGATGAGCGTACGGCTCAAGGGCGCGGCGCACGTCATGCTCGCGGAGCCGCTCGAGGGGTTGGCTGAGACGGCGCTCGCGGCGCACCAGCCGGGCGACGCGGTGGCTCGGCTCGAGCAGGCGCTCGCGCTGCGGCAGGGCTCCCCAGGGCAGCCCCTCGCAGAAGCGCACGTTCGCTTCCTGCTCGCGCGGGCGTTGTGGGAGAGCGGTCAGGATCTCGTGCGCGCCAGGGGGCTGCTGGCGACTGCGCGTCGCGGCTACGAAGGGGCTGGCCCGATGGGGAGGCAGCGCCTCGTCGAGGTCGCGCGCTGGGTCGAGGCCAAAGGGCTGAAGGACTGACCCGCGCCGGGCGACGCCACGGTCTTCGCCGCTCGAGTCAACGCATCACAGTGCTAGCGTGCGCCGCCGTGGGCGACCTGGGTCCAGCCTTCGGTGCCATCGTCGAGGTGTTGGGCCCCCTCGTCGGCACGGCGCTCCGCACGCTCCTGCGCACCACCCTGGGCGTCCTCCTCTTCGGCTGCGCCTGCCTCGGCCTCGCAGCCTGGTGGGTCATCGACTCGTGGCGCTCCGCGGCGCTCCTGCTGGTGCCGGGCCTCCTGGCGCTGGTGGTGCTCGCGGGCGTGCTGGCCGCGAAGAACGCGGTGCTGCGCGGCGCCATCGCCGGGCTGCAGCGGCTGGGCCTGGGCGGGCGCCTGGTGCGCGCCGCCTTCAGCCGGCTGGGCGTGGCCGACGACACGGCGCACGGCGAGCGCGCGGGCACGCTGGGGCGGGTCGCCGAGCGCGTACCGCTGCAGGCCGCCGAGCAGCGCTTCACGGCGGCCGTGGCCGGGCTCCTGGCCGAGCGCGCCGCGAAGACGGGCGTGCGCGCGTGGCTGGCGCGGCGGCTCATGGCGACGGTGCTCGAGCGCGTCTCGCGGGTGACGCTGGCGCGCTTCCGGCAAGACGAGGCGCAGCACGGCGGCGTCGACCTCACCCTCGTGCGCGACGAGCTCGGCGGCAGCATCGATGGGCTCCTGGCCGCGCAGCTCGCCGCGCAGCTCAACCGCCTCAACCTCCTCGCTGGCGCGGGCTACGCGCTCCTCGTCACGGGCCTGGCGCTGCTGGCCCAGCACGTCGGCTGACGGCGCGCGACACCCCCTCGGGCCCCTGCGCCGCGGCGTTTACGTCGAGGCGCCCGACACCGGCGCGCGCGACGCCTCAGCGCATCGGGCCGACGTAGCCCCGCGCCTCGAGCTGCCGCCGCACCAGCGCCTCGTGCGCGGCGCGGAGCTCAGCCGCGGCCGCGTCACCCTCGAGCTGCGCGACGGCCTCGGCCACCGCCTCCAGCGTGGACAGCCCGCCGGGCGGCGCCGCGCGCAGGCTCTGGCGCCCCGGCGGCGGCGCGAGCGACCACCGCGGTAGCCCGCGGAGCTCCGGCAGCTTCTGCACCATGTGCCGCGCCTGGCTGAAGGAGGCGTCGACCACCACCAGCATCTCGGGGCGCCCGGGCGGGCGCGGGGCCGCGCCGGGCCACAGGAGCCACGCGTCGGCCAGGTCCGCCAGCTCGAGCGCCTCGCCCCGCACGCCGAAGCGCCGCACGCTCGTGTCGGGCCACGCCGGCGCGACGTGGCGGCCGGTGTTGCTGCGCTCGCTCAGCTCGAGCACGTGCTGAATGACGACGACGCGGAGGCCCACGGCCCCACGATGGAGACTCGGGCCCCCGGCGACAAGCCCCGTCAGGGCAGCCGCCACGTGTAGCCGGGGTCTGGCACGCACTGAAGGCCCACCAGACGCACGAGCTCCCACGGGCCCTCGCGGGCCACCAGCTCCCCGCCGCTGCCGGGGCGGGTGATGACGTAGTTGAAGAAGCCGCGCTGGTGCGGGGTGCCCGGCATGTAGAGCGGCGCCCGCACGTGGAGGTAGGTGCTGCCGCCGGTCCACGCGAGGTGCGCGGCGTCGACGCGCAGGCCGCAGACGTCGGTGCGCCGGCTCGCGGCGAGCAAGAGCCGGTTGACGGGGCCGAAGTCGTCCCACGCGCTCGAGTCGGGGCGCTCGAGGTAGCTGCCCACCTGGCCCATGGTGAGGGCGCGGTGGTTCACCGTGGAGGGCACGGCGGCGAGGGCCGCCACCACGAGGGCGAGGCGGGCGGCGCGCTCGGGCAGCGCGGACAGGGCCACGCCCACCAGCGCGCAGGCCAGCGGCAGCACGGGCACGAGAAAGCGCAGCTCCTTGTGCCCGACGGCGAGGTGCACCGCGAAGAAGAGCGCGACCACGAGCACCACCGGCCACGCGCGGCGCAGCGCGACGATGGCCGCGACGGCCAGCGTCACTGCCACGCCCGGCATCGTGCGGAACAGGTGCACGAAGTAGTACGGCCAGGCGGCGGTGCCCCAGCCGGCG
Organism: uncultured Archangium sp.; assembly: GCA_964449625.1. GTDB lineage: Bacteria > Myxococcota > Myxococcia > Myxococcales > Myxococcaceae > Archangium_A. The sequence goes on along the minus strand of CAYUZK010000022.1, from coordinate 20,414 downwards.
CTCTTGCCTTCGATGACGTTGAAGCGCACGTAGACGACGGCCGAGTGGAAGAGGCCGCCCCACTTCGCGCCGGGCGCGTCGTGCCAGGCCGCGGCGTCCCACAGGCCGAAGACGAGGGCCCAGGCGCCGAGCGCGAGCGCCACCTCCTGCGTCGCCAGCCACCGGCCCACGACGCCGCGGGCGCGCCAGGCTCGCAGGGCCAGCACCAGCAGCGCCACCGCGCACACCAGCCCCGCCTGCAGCCGCGCCAGCGTCGCCAGGCCCAGCAGCGACGCGCCCAGGAGCCGCGCGCGCCGCGACGAGGCCTCGTCCCACGCGAGGGCCAGGCCCCACGGCAGGAGCGCCGCGGCCAGGTTCTCGCTCATGGCGCGGTGCGAGAAGTAGAGCGCGACGGCGCACAGCGCCCACAGGGCGCCGGCGAAGCTGGCCTCGAGCTCCCGCGCCCCGAAGGTCCGCGCGAGGCGGTACGCGCCCCAGGCGCTGGCGAGGCCGAGCAGCGAGAAGACGAGCTTCACGAGCGGCACGTAGACGGTGGGCGAGTCGGCCCCCACGAGGCGGCACAGCCAAAGCCAGCACGCGACGAAGCCCGGCACGGCCCAGGTGCGCGCGCCGTCGAGGAACTCCCAGGGCATCAGCCCGTGGCCGAAGACCAGCCGGTGCGCGGGCTCGAAGGACTGGTAGATCTCATCGGGCCAGTTGATGCCGTCGTCGGTGAAGACGACGTGCGCGCGCAGCGCCAACCCCACCGCGAGGGCGGCGAACAACAGCACCCGGGCGGCGAGCGTGCGAGGCATGGGCCGGCGCGCGACGTAGCACCCTTCCCCACCACAAACAGGCGCGGCGACGGCGGGTGTGATGGAATCGACGGCCTCGCCTCTCCACCCCCAAGGACCCCTCGCATGCGCGGTCTGACCTCTTGCGTCGTCCTGCTGGCCGCGGCGCCCGCCCTGGCGTCCTCGGTGCTCCTCGTGCCCGAGGACGAGCGCGCCCGCCCCATCGCCGAGGAGCTGATCGAGACCTTCAGCGCCGAGGAGGTGACGGTGAAGCTCGCCGGCGCCAGCTCGCCGGCCGTGCGCTGTCTCAAGGTGAAGGCGAAGCGCGACGCCTGCCTCGCCGACCTCGAGGGCAAGGCGAAGGTCGACGGCGTCATCATCCTGGGCGCCACCATCAAGGGCCCGAAGGTGACCATCGCCTTCGAGCTCCTCTCCCGCGGCGAGACGCTCAAGAGCACGGCGGCGAAGGGCACCCGGGGCAAGCTGCGCGCCACGGTGCGGCCCGACGTGTCGGCGCTCCTCTGGGCGCTCAAGAAGTCCACGCCCGAGCCCGCCGTCGCGCCGGTGAAGCCGCCGGAGCAGCCCGCGATGACGGTCACCACCCGCCCCCTCGAGCCGAAGGCCGCGAGCGACGCCCCGACGACCCCCGCGCCGAAGCCGGAGCCCGTGCTGGCGCCGACCCGGGCGCCCGTCGACGACGACCTGGCGCTGCGCGAGGCCCCCCTGCCGGCGCGGCGCCCGAAGGTGGCCGCGTGGGTGGTGACGGGCGTGGCCGTCGTGGCGGCCGGCGCCGCGGCGACCCTGGGGGCCCTCGGGGCGGGCGGCGCGAGCCGGCTGGGCACCACCACCGACGGCGTGGCGACGCTCAGCTACGCCGAGGCCGAGGCCTTGCGCGACGGCAGCAACGCGCAGCTCTCGGCGGCCCTGGGCCTGGGCATCGGCGCCGGGCTGGCGGGCGTCACCGCCGGTGTCCTCTGGAGCCTCGACTGACGCGCAGGGCGCATGCACAATCGCGGGGCGTTGAGCCCCTCCAACACCTCGCCCCACATCGTCGTCGGCCGGCTGCTGGAAGATCAGCAGTACGACCTGCAGCTCGAGCTCCTCACGGGCCAGGAGGGCCTCGAGCGCAGCATCAGCTCGAGCCGCATCCAGAAGCCGGGCCTGGCGCTGACGGGCTTCACCGAGCACCTCCACCCGGAGCGGGTGCAGGTCTTCGGGAACACCGAGATCGCCTACCTCCGCACGCTGACCGAGGCGCAGCAGGCCTCGGTGCTGGCGCGCCTCTTCGAGTCGCCCATGGCCTGCGTGGTGGTGACCAAGGGCCTCGACATCCCCAGCGCGCTCTTCGAGGGCTGCCAGCAGAGCCGCCTGGCGCTCATGCGCACGCCGCACGTCAGCGGCGCCTTCATCAGCCACGTGCAGGCCTTCCTCGAGGACGAGCTGACGGCCACCGGCAACCTGCACGGCGTGCTGGTGGACGTCTTCGGCGTGGGCGTGCTGCTGCTGGGCAAGTCGGGCATCGGCAAGAGCGAGATCGCCCTCGACCTCATCATGCGCGGGCACCGGCTGGTGGCCGACGACATCGTCAACCTCACGCGCCGGCAGGGCGACGTCTACGGGCACGGCAACGACCTCATCCAGCACCACATGGAGATCCGCGGGCTGGGCATCTTGAACATCAAGGACCTCTTCGGCGTGGCCGCGGTGCGCGACCGCAAGAAGATCGAGCTGGTCATCGAGCTGGTGGAGTGGGCGCCCAGCACTGAGTACGACCGCCTCGGCCTCGACGAGAAGTCCATCAGCCTGGTGGGCGTCGACGCGCCGCACGCGGTGGTGCCGGTGCGCCCGGGCCGCAACATGACCACCATCGTCGAGGTGGCGGCGCGCAACCACCTGCTCAAGCTGCGCGGGCACCACTCGGCGCAGGAGTTCGCCGAGCGGCTGACGCGGGCCATCGGCCGCACCGGCTCCACGCCCGACGCCTCGGGCGAGCACCGGGTGCCCGCCGCGCGCGGCATCGCCGGAGTGCGGCGCCACGCCGACGAAGAGGAGGTGGAGTGAAGCGCATCATCGTCATCACCGGCATGTCGGGCTCGGGCAAGTCCACGGCCATCCGCGCGCTGGAGGACGAGGGCTGGTACTGCATCGACAACCTGCCCGCGCCGCTCTTGATGAAGGTGACGGAGCTGGGCGACGCGCACCCCAACCTCGCCTTCGTCATCGACGTGCGCGAGGGCGCCTTCCTCGCCGACGCGCCCCTGGCCATCGAGGAGGCGCGCCGCGCCGGGCACCGCGTGGAGGTCCTCTTCCTCGACTCGTCGGACGACGCGCTCGTGCGGCGCTACTCCGAGACGCGGCGGCGGCACCCCCTCTCGGGCACGGGCGGCGTGGCCGAGGGCCTCGCCCGGGAGCGGACCGCGCTGCAGTGGCTGCGAGAGCAGGCCGAGCACCACCTCGACACCTCGACGATGACGGTGCACGAGCTGCGGCGGCAGGTGGGCGCCCGCTTCTCGGCCACCGGCGAGCGCGTGCTGGCGGTGACGGTGATGTCCTTCGGCTTCAAGTACGGCGTGCCGCCCAACGCCGACCTCGTGCTCGACGTGCGCTTCCTGCCCAACCCCTTCTTCGTGCCCGAGCTCAAGGCGCACACCGGCAAGGCGCCGGCGGTGGCCGCCTACGTGCTCGACCGCCCCGACAGCTGGGCCTTCCTCGACAAGGCCTACGAGCTGCTCGAGTTCCTGCTCCCGCGCTACCAGAAGGAGGGCAAGAGCTACCTCACCGTGGCCATCGGCTGCACGGGCGGCAAGCACCGCTCGGTGGCCATCGCCCAGGCGCTGCACGAGCGCCTCACGCAGTCGAGCTTCGCGCAGCACGCCCAGCTGTGGGACCGCGACGTCGACAAGGAGTGACCCGGGCGGGCACGAGTTCAGCGGGTACGCGGTCGGGGGCGGGCTGCCCACCTTGTCGGAGCCGACGCAGCAGGCCCTCGCGCAGGGGGGCGGCTTCGAGTTCCGGCGCGCGTCAGGCCGGGAGCGGCTGCGGCGCCTCGGCGGGCACGGCCTGAATGCTGACGTCCATGCCGCCGGCCCGGAGCGCCGAGAGCGCGCGCACGTCGCCGTCGTCGAGGAACACCGAGCGGCTCACCGACACCCGGCCGGGGCCCGCGTGCACGTTGCCCACGTTGAGCGGCCCCGGCGGCAGGCCGCCCTCGCGCGCCGCCACGGCGGCCGGCACGTCGCGGAAGAGCAGCAGCGTGCGCACGGCGTCGGCGGCGAGGCCCGCGTAGTCCACCTCGCCCACGGGCGAGATGACGAGCTCCACGCCGGGCGGCAGGGCCATGCCGTAGGCCACCTTCGCCAGCGGGTCCGCGGCGGCGGCGTCGTCGGCCACGACGAGGCGAGCCACCTTGAGGTGGGGCACCCACGCCTCCACGACCTGCCCGTGGATGAGGCGACTGTCGATGCGACTGGTGACGATCACTCGAGAACTCCACGCGCTGCGGCCCGACGTCAGGCTCCCCTACACAGGTGAGAGGCCGCCGGCACCCCAAAACGTTCCTGCCGAAGGGAGAGGGCGCGCTGGGCCCCCTACGCCTGCTCGAGGCGCACCACGCGGAACCGCTCGGCCAGCGCCGCCGGCAGCTCGGCGCGCTCGGCTTCCATGCGCTGGGCCAGCGCCCGCGCCCGGGGGAAGTCGCGCACGGCCACGCAGCGTGAGAAGAGCCGCTCCTGGTGCGGCCACGCCGCGGGGAAGGGGAAGGCGAGGGCCTCCCCGCGGGCCTCGGCGAGGCGCCACTGGCCGACGAAGTCGTCGCCGTCGGCCTGCTCGAGGAGCGCCGTCTCCACGGCCTCCAGCACGAGGCGCTCGGCGTTCAAGGGCGGCCGCGACCAGTCGAGCGCGAGGGCCGCCTCGAGCCCGGGCCGCGCGCCCGCCCCGTCACCAGCCTGGGCGCGGCACAGCGCCGCCCGGGCCCGCGCCACGCCCCCGAGCGGCGCCTCACCCAGGCGCTCGGCCAGCGCATCGAAGAGCTCCGCCGCCCGCGCCGGCTGCTGCCGCTGGAGCAGCGCCGCCGCGTTCTCCAGCTCCTCTGGCGAGAGCGCGTCGCCTTCGTCGCCCGGCCCCAGCTTCGCCAGGAGCGCCTCCTCGCCCCGGCTGAGCTGGTCGAGCGTCTCCTCCACCGCCTGCTGCAGCGGGCCCACGGCGTCGTGCGGCGCGCCCTGCTCGGCCGCGCGCGCCAGGAGCGTCAGGGCCTCCCGGGCCGCGTCGGTCAGCTCGTCGGGCATCACCTCCGACGCGTCGCGGAAGCGGCAGTACGCCAGCAGCACCAGCCACCGCCACTGCGTGGTCGCCGGCGTCACCACGTCGCGCAGCAGCGTGATGGCCGAGGCCCAGTCGTCCTGGGCCAGGTAGCCGAGGAGCCGCGCGTCGCGCTCACCCGGCAGGCCGAAAGGCGCGGAAAGGAAGTGCATGATTTGCGCAGGGTAAGCTAGGACTCAGGGCGTTCGCGATTCCAGTTTCATGGAAGTCACCACGCAGCGGGGGAGAACACATGAGCTTGATCAAGAAGGTGGGCCTGGGGCTCGGAGCGCTCGTCGTCGTCGCGGGCGTCGGCGCCGGGGGCACGCTGGCCTGGGCGAAGTCGACGGCGCACGAGCGCCTGGCGAAGAAGCCGCAGGTGCACTCCGTGGAGTTCCCGATTCCGTTCCCGCTCGCGGAGGGGGAGCTCGCCGCCCTGCGCGCCGAGCGCACCTCGGCGGAGACCCCTGAAGGCGCCGACGTGCTGGCCGGGGTCGACCTCGACGCCCTCGCGAAGGAGCGCGCGGCGGCCCGGGGCAAGTACCTCGTCGAGGCCCGCTACGTGTGCATCGAGTGCCACGGCAGCAACTTCGGCGGCGGCACCATGGTCGACGACCCGGCCATCGGCACCCTGCGCGGCCGCAACCTCACCTCGGGGAAGGGCGGCGTCACCGGCCAGTACCAGCCGCGCGACTGGGACCGCATGGTGCGCCACGGCATCAAGCCCGACGGCACGCTCACCACGATGCCCTCGGAGGACTACGTGGCCATGACGGACCGCGAGCTCTCGGACATCGTCAGCTACATCCGCTCGCTGCCGCCGGTGGACGCCGACGTGCCGCCGCCCACCTTCGGCCCCATCGGCTACCTCCTCACGGCCACCGGCAAGCTCCCGCTCTCGGGCGAGCGCGTGCCCCACGAGGCGCCGCACGCGGTGGAGCCGCCCGCCGAGACGTCGCCGGAGTTCGGCAAGCACGTGACGCAGGTGTGCGCCGGCTGCCACAACCCGCAGTTCACCGGCGGCCCCATCATCGGCGGCCCGCCCGACTGGCCGCCCGCGAAGAACCTCACGCCCCACGCCTCCGGCCTCGCCGGGTGGACCTACGCCGACTTCGAGCGCGCCATGCGCCAGGGCCTCGGCAAGGACGGCCAGCCGCTGCGCCCGCCGATGTCCACCATGCCCACCTACGCGAAGAAGCTGACCGACCGCGAGCTGCAGGCCATGTTCGACTTCCTCCAGTCGCTGCCGCCCCAGGCCGCCGTCACGCCCTGACGGGGCCGCGCCTCAGAAGCGCAGCGCCGCGGCCACCTGCCCGCCGCCCGGCACGGGCGCGGCGCTGAAGGACAGCGTCGTCGCCAGCGCGCCCACGGCGTCGGCGTGGCTCCACTCGAGGGCCAGCGTCGGAAAGAACAGGGCGCCGCCGATGGCGAGCTGCACCGCCACGACCCCGGCCGCCGGCCCCGTCAGCATGTTGCCGGGGAACCCGGTGCTGGCCCCCAGCAGCAGCGGGAGCGCCACCAACGAGGCGCCACCTACCAGCCCCAGCGCCAGGAGCGCCGCCGAGAGGCCGCCGCGCCCACCCAGCGCCCGGTGCACGCCCCACGCCGCCGCTGCAGTGCCCAGCAGCGTCGACAGGCCCAGCCCACCGGCGGCGAGCACCCCACAAGCGGTGTCGCGGCAAGCGAAGGCGAGCGCGATGGTGCCCAGGGCCCCGGCGGTGCCAGCGACGGCCGTCACCAGCGTCGTCAGCACCACGCGCCCGGGCGCGGCGCTCCCCCAGCTCCGCGCGCCGCCGAGGCCGGCGAGCTGCCGCTCCCGCGCGTCGAGCGAGAGGGCCGCGCCGCCCACGAAGCCCGCGCCGGCCGTGAGGAGGAAGGGCATCAGCCGCTGCACCGTCTCGCCCTGCTGCGTGGCCGTGGCCACGGCGAACATCGACAGCGCGATGAGGGCGCCGGGGAGCAGGCTGGCCAGGCCCGTCAGCGGCCCGGCGTCGCCGCCCGCGATGAGGAAGCCCAGCCACGCCCCGAGCGCGCCCGTCACCGGCGCCACCGCCGCGAGCGCGAGGTGAGCGCCGGCGACGGTGCAGAAGCCGAAGCCGCAGCCCGGGTCGCCCAGGGGCAGCATGGCGAGCGGCGCCGCGAAGCCCACGGCCCCGCCGGCGAGCGCCCCGAGGAAGCGCTTGACCCGCTGGTCGTCTGCCGGGGGAGGCGCCGGCGCGGGCAGCTCGTCGAAGCGCAGCAGCGCCCCCGGCACCTCGGCGGTGGAGCCGGGCAGCGCCAGGGCGGGCGCAGGGGGCTCGGGCTCCAGCGGCTGCGCGAGCGGGGCGCCGGGCGACGCCAGCACCACCCCCGCCATGACGGCCAGCAGCGACACGCGCACCTCCTCGAAGCGACCCGACGGCGAGCCTGCCACGCTTCGGTGGTTGTCGCCGCCCGGAGGCATCGGTATGTGCCTGCGCATGTCCGCGAGCGCCCAGACGGCCCCCCTTACCTTCGACGCCTTCTGGCGGTGGCTGGCCGAGCACCGCAACTGCCTGGTGCGCGTCGGCACCGCGGAGGTGGTGCTGATGGACCACGACCAGCTCCACTGGGACTTCTTCGACGAGGACGACGGCCGCGCGGTGGTGCAGGCCATTCTGGGCAAGTCGCTCGTGGGCGAGGTCGTCATCGACCGCACCGAGGTGCTGCTGGTGCAGAGCTCGCCCGACCTCGAGAACCCCTCCTCGGGCTACTGGAGCTTCGAGTGCCTCGGCGGCAGCGGCCCGGAGAACTTCCCGCTCTACCTCTTCGTGTTGACGCACGGCATGGAGGGCGCCCAGGGGCACCAGGTGCTCAAGCACTGATGCGGCTGCCCGCGGCTGCCTGGGGGCTGGTGAAGGAGACGGCGCGGCACCTGCTGCGCCGCCCGGTGGTGGGCCTCGTCGCCGTCGCCCGCGTGCCCGACGGGCGGGTGGTCCTCATCCGCCGGGGGGACACCGGCGAGTGGTGCCTGCCCGGGGGCACCCTCGAGTGGGGCGAGACGCTGCGCGACCTGCTGCCCCGAGAGCTCGCCGAGGAGGCCGGCGTCACCCTGCTCTCCCCCGGCGAGCTGCTGGGCGCCTACTCCGCGCCTGGCCGCGACCCGCGCTTCCACGCGGTGACGCTGGTGGTGGCCGCGAAGGTGTCGCTGCCGACTCGCCCGCCGATGAACCCCCTCGAGGTGCGCGAGGTGGGCCTCTTCACCGAGGCCGAGCTGCCCGCGCACCTCTCGCACGGCATGAGCGACGTGCTGGGCCGCGCGCTCGCAGGCGAGCGCCACTGGGAGTGAGTCAGAAGGTGCAGAAGTTGAGGAAGCAGGTCGGCGGGAAGCCCAGCGGGCTCTTGTTGCAGCAGTCGGCCTCGCTGCTGCACGGCTCCTCGAGGCGGCTGCAGTAGCAGACGTTCGTGGTCGCGCCGCCGTACGGGGGCGCCTTGCACAGGTAGTCGCCGCCGCGCGTGCAGTCGGCCTGGCCGGCGCAGGCGTCGAAGCACCGCCCCGTCTGATCTGAGGTGCCGTCGTTGCCGCACACGCCGTCGGTCGCGCAGCTGCCGCCCTTGCGGCACAGGCCCGCGCAGTAGCCGCCCTCGCCCGAGAGGCAGACGCCCGACTCGCACTGGCCCGCCGACGTGCACGCGGCGCCGTAGCGGAGCTGGCCCTTGTCCTTCGTCTCGCACAGCCGGCTCCAGGGGTTGCAGCCGTAGGTGCCGCCCAGGCGCGCGCAGTCGGCGTCGGTGGCGCACAGCGGGTGACACCAGCGCGGCCCGAGGGCGGCGGGGTTCTCGTGGCAGGCGTAGCTGCCGCGGCACGCGGTGGCGCCGGCGCCGCTGCAGGCTTGCCGGCAGAAGCGCCCGAAGCCGTCGCTCTGGCAGACGCCGCCCGAGGGGCAGCCGTAGGTGACGCCCGCGTCGAGCGTGCAGCCGTTGGCCGCGCCCACGCAGGCGCCCGAGGGCCACTTCGCGTTGGGCTCGGTGAGGCAGCGGCCCGAGAGGCACTGCCCGTCGGCGCTGCAGGCGCGCCCCAGCGGCAGGCTCATGCACGCCGGGTCGCCGCCGCACGCGGTGTCCGCGCAGTCCACCAGGCCGTTGCAGTTGTCGTCGGCGCCGTTGCTGCAGCTCGTCTCGGTGCCGGTGGTGGAGCAGTCAGGGTCGTTACAGTCGACGAGGCCGTCGCCGTCGTTGTCGAGGGAGTCGCCGCAGGCCGTCTCGGCCTTCGCGCGGGCGCGGCAGGTGCAACCGGCACCGCAGCTCGCGGCGTCGCAGGCGAGGTCCTCGCAGTCGCGGTCGCCGTTCAAGTCGTTGTCGAGCCCGTCGGCGCAGGCCGCGGCCTCGCTGGTGCCGGTGCCGCAGAGGTTGGCAGCGCCGGTGCAGTCGAGGACGTCGGCGCAGTCGCGCAGGCCGTCGCCGTCGTTGTCGAGGCGATCGACGCAGCTCGTCTCGCGCCGCGCGCCGCCCTGGCACAGGCAGCCGGCGCCGCAGGAGGTGCCGTCGCAGTCGGGGCCGTCGAGGCAGTCCACCTTCGAGTCGCCGTCGTTGTCGAGGCCGTCGGTGCAGGCCACCTCCGTCTTCTGGAGGTTGCGGCAGACGCAGCCGACGCCGCACGACACGTTCGCGCAGTCAGGGTCGGCGCAGTCGAGGGCGCCGTCGCCGTCGTTGTCGAGGCCGTCGGTGCAGGCCACCTCGGTGCGCCGGGCCTGCGCGCAGAGGCAGCCGGTGCCGCAGGCCTGGCTGGCGCAGTCGGGGTCGGCGCAGTCGGCCTGGCCGTCGCCGTCGTTGTCGAAGCCGTCGTCGCAGGTGCCCTCGCCGCGCAGCCCGTTGCGGCACGCGCAGCCGGCGCCGCACACCCGGCCCTCGCAGTCGGCGTCGAGGCAGTCGGCCCGGGTGTCGCCGTCGTTGTCGAGGGTGTCGCCGCAGTCCACCTCGGCGCGCACGCCCCCGTCGGCGCACTGGCAGCCGCCGCCGCAGCTGTGCCCGAGGCACTCGCTGTCGGCGCAGTCGAGGAAGCCGTCGTTGTCGTTGTCGAGGCCGTTGGCGCAGTGCAGGGGGGCCTCGGCGCCGCCGTCGCCGCAGCGCGCGCCGCCCGCGCACTCGGGGTCGGCGCAGTCGATGGCGCCGTTGCCGTTGTCGTCGAGGCCGTTCTCGCACAGCTCCGGGCGCGCGCAGCCGCCGGCGCCCGCGCAGGCCGGGTCGTCACAGTCGGTGAGGCCGTTGCGGTCGTCGTCGAAGCCGTTGTCGCAGACCTCGAAGACGGGCTGGCAGATGGGGTCCGCGAAGCAGTCGGGGTCGAGGCAGTCGAGCTTCCCGTCGCCGTCGTCGTCGAGGCCGTTGGTGCACAGCTCCTTCTTCTGTGGCGTGCGCAGCTCGCTGGTGCAGGCGGCGCACAGCACGGCGACGGCGAGGAGCGCGAGGGGGAGTCTCATGGGCGGGCCGAAGCCCGCACGTTTGCCACGCACGCGGCGCCGAGGCCAGTGGCCCCCCGAGCGCGCCGGCCTACGGCCCGCTGACAGGCGTCTTGAGGAAGCGGCGCCCGCTCGGCTCGGCCGGCGGCAGCTCGCCCGCGGCGATGTTCACCTGCAGGCTCGGGTACAAGAGCTTGGGCACCGAGAGGGTCTTGTCGCGCGCGGTGCGCTTCGCGACGAAGTCCGCCTTGGGCATGGCCGCGGTGAGCTGCGCGTTCTTGCGCTTCGCCTCGCCGACGGTGGTGGAGGCCTTCCACGCGCGGCCCTCGGGCGGGTAGTCGTGGCCCACGAAGAGGCGCGTCTGGTCGGGCAGCGTGAAGAGGCGCGTGGTGACCGACTCGTAGAGCGCCCCGGCGTCGCCCCGCGGGAAGTCACAGCGGCCCACGCCCACGTCGTCCTGGAAGAGGGCGTCGCCGGTGAAGACCGCGTCGCCCACCTGGAAGCTCATGCACGCCGGCGTGTGCCCGGGCGTGGGGATGGCGCGCAGCGAGAGGGAGCCCGCCGTCACCGTCTCGTCGGCCTGGAGCAGGTGGTCGAAGTGGCGCCCGTCGGCGGGGAAGTCGCTCCAGCCGAAGACGTCGCGGAAGACGGCCTGCACCTCGGTGATGCGCTGGCTCACGGCCACCTTCGCGCCGAAGCGCTGCTTGAGCCACTGGCTGCCCGAGAGGTGGTCGGCGTGCGCGTGCGTCTCGAGCACGTAGTGCAGCTTGAGCTGCTGCGCCTCGACGAAGGCGGCCACGCGCTCGACGGACTGGGTCCACACCTTGCCGCTCGAGAGGTCGTAGTCGAGCACCGGGTCGATGACGACGGCGTCGCGGGTGGCCTCGTCGAAGACGACGTAGGTGAGGGTGAAGGTCCGCTCGTCGAAGAAGGGCTCGATCTTCATGGCGTGCTCCGCTCGGCGAGGGGGGTGAGGTCGGCCCGCCGCGACAAGACGGCGGCTCGGAGCTTCTGCACCGCGCCCGCGCCCAGCAACGCCGGCGTGGCGATGACGCACAGCGGGCAGACGGCGCCCAGGGCGGCGCCGGCCAGCCCGATGGCGCCCACCGAGAGGCCCATGGTGAGGAACGAGGTGCCTTGCTCGGAGGCCTTGCGGCTCTTGCGGTCCAGCTCGGCGGGGGTGGGCGTCTGGTCGGTGCTCATGGCGGGCTGGGAGCCGGAGGGCTTCTTGAACGGTTCGACCCCGGCGCGCTGGAATCTCGTCCTCCTGGGGAGGACTCTCAAGGCCCGTGCTCGCCTTCGCCGTCGGCATCGTGATGGGCCTTGTCTTCGCCGTGCTCGGCGCGGGCGGCGGCATCATCGCCGTGCCGGTGCTCCTGGCCCTCTTCTCGTTGCCCATGTCCTCGGCCACCACCGGCTCGCTCGCGGTGGTGTGGGCCGCGGCCGTGACGGCCACCTTCGGCCACGGGCGCGCGAAGCGGGTCGACTGGCGCGTCGCCCTCGCCTTCGGGCTGCCCTCCATCGCCGGGGCCATGGTGGGCGCGCGGCTCAACGCGCTGGCCCCGGAGCGGCTGACGATGGCCCTCTTCGCCCTCGTGCTGCTGGTGGCGACGGCCGCGATGTTCCGCAAGAAGCCCGAGGCCCCGACGGCGGCGGCGCTGCCCGTCGTGCTCGCGGCGGGGCTGGGCATCGGCGTGGTGACGGGCTTCCTCGGCGTGGGCGGCGGCTTCCTCGTGGTGCCGGCGCTGGTGACGCTGGCGCAGGTGCCGCTCCACCGCGCGGTGGGCACCTCGGCGGCCATCATCGCCGGCAGCAGCTTCGCCGGCGCGCTGACGACGCTGGTGCGCGACCCGGCCCTCGTGGCGCTGGTGCTGCCCATCGCCGGAGGCGCGGTGCTCGGCGCCCTCGTCGGCGCGCCGCTCGCGGGCCGGCTGCCCGAGCAGCCGCTGCGCTACGGGTTCGCGGCCCTCGCGCTCACCATCGCGGTGGCCATGGGCTGGCGCGCCGCGACGCTGTGAGGCTGCGGGCCCGGGGCCGCTGACGTCAGAGGTAGCGACCCGGCGACGCAACTCGGCGTGTCCGGCGACGGGAAGGGAGATCTCCTCGGCCGTGTCAACGCAGGTGCGCGGCGAGCGGGGCCAGCAGCGGCCCCAGGTCGTCCACGAGGCGGATCTCGTTGCCCATCATGCGCAGCAGCGCGAGGCCGGTGGCGGCGGTGAAGCGCAGCAGCGCCGGCGCCGAGCTCCCCAGGGCCAGCACCACCTCCGTGCCGTCCTGGAGCGAGGCGTGGCCCCACTGCACGAGGACGTCGCGCGCGTCAGCCTCGTAGCGCTCGAGCGCGCACCAGTCGTGCAGGAAGCGGCACGGGCGCCCCTGCCTGACGTAGCGGGTGAGGGCCTCGGGGTAGACGGTGTCGCGAAGGTAAAGCGCGATGGGCACCGTCATCGCCGTCGCCGTCACCTGCGTCACCACCGTCGCCACCGGGTCGATGAACCAGGCGCGCACGCCCAGGGCGTCGTCGGCGAGCGCGGGCGGCGCCGCGAAGAGGGGCACGGTGATGACGGGGCTGGAAGAAGCCGACACGGTCGGGCACCGCCTGGGCTGAAGCGAGGAACACCAAGCGTAGCAGGCCCCGCCCCTCGCCGCGCTTCAGCGCAGGCCGAGGGTGAGCTGCGTGCGCGGGCGCGCCCCACCGGCGGGCGAGTCGTCCTCCGGGAGCCCCGGCAGCGCGTTGAGGCGCCCGGCGGCGGCGCTGCCCGAGAGGTACGCGGCCTCGAGGCCGGGGCCCAGGCACCAGTCGCCGCACACGGCCAGCGCGAGCGAGGGCTCCCACGCGCAGGGCTCGCCCAGGGGCCGCTCGACGCGCGCGTGCCGCCAGCGGTGGGCCTTGACGAAGGACGGCTCGACGCGGCGCGCGCCGGTGGTGGCGACGAAGGCGTCCAGCAGCATGGCCGTGATGGCCTCGGGCTCCGCCTCCAGGTGCGCGCGGCTCCACTCGGCGCAGGCGTGCAGCACCCACGCCTCGCCGTGCAGTTGAGGGCGCCCGGGCTTGGAGGAGTCCTTCGCGAGCCACGCGAGCGGCCCCACGGTGCTGACGGCGGCGTCCCACTCCACGCCGGGCACCTCGGGGAAGTGGGCCAGCACCGCCCAGCACGGCGCCATCACCACCTCGCGCAGCCGCGAGGCCAGCGCGTACGACGACGGGTCCACCAGCGCGGCGGCCTGGGGCGCGGGCGCGGCCACCACGGCGGCCTCGTACTCGCCCAGCGCGTGGCCCGCGGCGTCGAGCAGCCGCCAGCGCGGCCCGTCGCGCGTGAGGCCCTTCACCTCGACGCCGTAGCGCACGTCGACGTCCACCAGCATGCGGGCCAGCAGCGCGCTCATGCCCGGCTGCGCCACGAGGCGGGGGCCCTCTTCCAGCGGCGTCGCCGGCGGCGGCCCCAGCACCTCGAGCTTCGGCTTCCACTCCGCCAGCACGCGCTCCTGCCACCAGGCGCGGGCCCAGCGCGCGAAGCGCTCGTCGTGCACGGTGAAGCTCGGGGCGCCGTGGTCGAAGGCGAGCTCGCCCTCGCGCCGGGTCGACGCGCGGCCGCCGGGCCCCCGGCCTTTGTCGAAGACCGTCACCGCGTGCCCCGCGTCGCGCAGCGCCCGGGCCGCGGCGGCGCCGGCCACGCCCGCGCCGATGACGGCCACGGTGAGAGGCGCGCCGCGCGAGGGCCGGTGCACGCGGCGCTCGTACTCGCTCACGTCGAAGCGGCGGGCCTGCTCGTGGATGGGCCGCGGCCGCACCGCGCCGAGGATGGGCTCTTCTGGCGAGAAGGGCCGGTCGAGGGCACCCAGGCACCAGAGGATGCCGCCGTACGAGGCCGGGTCGCGACCGTCGAGGGCGAAGCGGTGGTTCAAGTCGATGAGGAGCGCGAGGGCCTCCTTCGCGTTGCGCGTCCACCGCAGCACCGCCTTGCCCCACGTCATGCGCACGGAGTTGTGCAGCTCGCCGTGCACGAGGAGCTGCCGCTGCGCGGCGTCCCACAGGAGGTCGCCGGTCTGCGCGCGAGCGAACTGCTCCCACGAGGGGAGCAGCGGCCGGTGGTCTCTCTCGCGCGCGGCGAGCGTCTCGCGGGCCCAGGCCGGCAGCGCGTCGACGGACTCGTGGTGCGGGTGGTGCCAGCAGAAGTGCCACGCGAGCTCGCGCCAGGTGAGGAGCTCGTCGAGCCACTTCTCGGCGCCCTCGGTGCGCCGGGCCGCAGCCTCGCGCGCGAGGAGGAAGGGCGAGACGTGGCCAAAGTGCAGGTACGCGCTCAGGCGGCTCGTGCCCTCGCGCAAGGGGTCGTCGCGGTCCTTCGCGTAGGCGTCGAGGCCCGTGTCGCGGAAGCGCTGCCAGCGCGCGAGGGCGGCGGTGGTGCCGCCCGGCGTGTGGTGCACGGGGGCGACGGCGTGGTCGAGGTCGCAGGCGGCGACGAGGGCGGGGACGTCAGCGGTGGCGAGGTCGAGCGGCGTGAAGGGCAGCGCCGGGAGCCAGGGCCCGCCCCGGGGCTCGACCTCGCGCCACGGCTGCGCGAGGCGCTCCCGCCACAGCAGCCCCGCCTCGTCGCGGAAGGTGAAGGCCCGCTCGTGGGCGCGGGTCAGCTTCCACAGCGGGGCCAGGCACGCGGCGTCGACGCGCCACAGCGGCGCGAGCGTCGCGACCTCGGCGTCCCAGCGCAGGAGCGGCTGCACGGGCATGAAGTCGGTGACGACGAGGGCGGCCCGGGCCGCGAGGTGGCGCAGCACCGGCTCGTCGTGGCCGCGGCGCTCGAGGTGGAAGGCCGCGCCGATGCCGCGCGCTGCGAGGGCCGCGTGCACGTCGCGGGCGCCCTCGAGGATGAAGGTGTGGAGCCGGTCGGAGGCGTAGCGGTAGCGCTGCGAGAGGGCCTGGTAGACGAAGACGGGCTTCTTCAGCGCCGCGGCGGCGGCCAGGGCCACGTCGAGGGCCGGGTTCTCGGTGGCGCGCGCAGCGACGCGCATCCAGTAGACGACGAAGTCACCCTCGGGGCGCGGCGGCGGGGCCCCTGGCTCGAGGCGCTCGGCGAGGTGCGCGGGGAGCATGGCGGGTGATCGTACCGCGCGAGGCGACGGCGCGCCTTCAGTCCAGCGGGGCGGCCCCGGAGAGGTGGTTGACGCGGTTCTGCGCGTTGGCGGCCGGCGCGGTGTCGCGCTGCTCCACGGGGGCGGGCTCGGGCGGCGGCGCCTGGCGGCTCTTCCAGTAGAAGAGGCCCCCGGCGACCACCGCGAGGATGAGGACGTAGCGCATGCGAGGAGTCTCCGCTGGAGCGCGCCCATCGCGCAAGGCCGCGGCTCGCGGCTGCGCTAGCCTGCGTGGCCATGCGCATGACACCCCTCCTGCTAGCCGTGCTCTCCGTCGCCTGCGGCGCGCCTCCGGAGGTCGTCCTCGATGACACCTTCGAGGCGGGCGCCGACGGGTGGAGCCACGCCTTCGCCGACTACCCGCCCGACGACGATCTCGCGATGCCGGAGCTGTACTCGCTCGACGCGGGCCTGCGAGACCTGCCCATCACGGGCGGCGGGCAACGCGCCTACTTCCTCGGCGGCACCAACCGGAGCGACGACCTCTGGATGGCGCTGGTGAAGCGCGTGACGGGGCTGTCGCCGTCGACCCGCTACGCCGTGCGCTTCACCGTGTCGGTGGCGTCGGCCTCACCCTCGGGCTGCGCCGGTGTCGGCGGCGCCCCGGGCGAAGCGCTCGTCCTCAAGGCCGGCGGCATCTCCGGCCTGGTGGAGCTCGCCAGGGAGGGGCGGAACACCATCTGGGCGAAGCCGGACAAGGGGCTCCAGTCGAACGCCGGCCCCGACTCGGTGCTGCTGGGCACCATGGCCAACGGCCGCGGGTGCGACGACCCTGCCGCCTTCGTGCTGCTGGCGCGCTCGGGCACGCACACGGTGACGAGCGACCCGGCGGGCGCGATGACCGTCTTCGTCGGCACCGACTCGGGCTTCGAGGGGCGCTCGGAGTTCCATTACGACGGCATCCGCCTCGAGCTCTCGCGGGCGCCGTAGCGTGGCCCTCGACGACGGCGAGACCCCCTTCCGCCGCCCCCGGAGCTGAGCCGACGAAAAGGTCGCGCGCCGCCCCGCCGCACCCGGGCCTGGCGCAAGCCTTGCGCGCGCTCTCGAGGCCGCGAAGCCCTTGCATCGCCTCACGGCGCAGGCTGACGTCGCGCGCATGCCGGCCGAGCCGCTCATCGACGTGCGCGGCCTCTCGAAGCGCTTCGGCGAGGTGGTGGTGCTCGAGGGCCTCGACCTCCAGGTGGCTGAGGGCGAGACCTTCGTGCTGCTGGGCGGGAGCGGCAGCGGCAAGACGGTGCTGATGAAGCACCTCGAGGGGCTGCTGCGCCCCGACGCGGGCACGGTGCGGGTGCTGGGCGAGGACGTGGGGAGCGGCGACCCGAAGGCCCTCGCCGCAGCGCGGGAGCAGCTCGGCGTCGCCTTCCAGTCGGGCGCGCTCTTCGACTCCATGACGGTGGCCCAGAACGTCGCCTTCCCGCTCAAGGAGCTGGGGCACCTGCCGAAGGCCGAGCTCGAGGCGCGCGTGCGCGAGACGCTGGCCCTGGTGGGCCTCACCGAGGCGGCCGACAGGCTGCCGGGCGACCTCTCGGGCGGCATGCGCAAGCGCCTCGCCTTCGCCCGCGCCATGGCCCTGCGCCCCCGCCTGCTCCTGGCCGACGAGCCGACCGCCGGCCTCGACCCCCTCACCACCGACGCGGTGGACGACGCCATCGTCGCCGCGCAGAAGGCGCTCGGCGCGACGGCCTTCATCATCACCCACGATCTCCCCACGGCCTTCCGCATCGCCGACCGCGTGGGGCTGCTCCACGAGGGCCGCATCGTCGAGACGGCGACCCCCGACGCCTTCCGCGCCTCGAGCCACCCGGCCGTGAAGGCCTTCCTCCACGACTGGCTCGAGCTGCAGGCGGCCGCCCGCGCCACCTGATCTCGCGCAAGGCTTTCGCTGCGCCTCCCCTACCTTGAGGGGGGAGCGGCTGGCCATGCTTCTTGCACGCAGCGGCGCACCATGACGACCAGGACGACGAAGCAGTGGGTCTACGGGTTCGAGGACCTCGGCGCGGTGCAGAAGCGGTTCAAGGACTGGGGCGACGTGAAGGGCCTGCTCGGCGGCAAGGGCGCCAACCTCGCCGAGATGACGCGGCTGGGGCTGCCGGTGCCGCCGGGCTTCATCCTCACCACCGAGGCCTGCCTCGACTTCTTGAAGCAGGGCACCTGGCCCAAGACGCTCGCCGCGCAGGTCGACGCCGCGCTCGCGCGCCTCGAGGCCCGCACCGGCAAGCGCCTGGGCGACCCGTCGGCGCCGCTGCTCCTCTCGTGCCGCTCCGGCGCGAAGTTCTCGATGCCCGGCATGATGGACACGGTCCTCAACATCGGGCTCACCCCGGAGGTGACGCGGGCCATGGCCGCGCGCTCCGGCGACCCGCGCTTCGCCTGGGACTCCACGCGGCGCCTGGTGCAGATGTACGGCGGCGTGGTGATGGGCGTGCCCGACGAGCCCTTCGAGGCGGTGCTGGCGGAGTTCCGCGCGAAGCGGGGCGTGAAGAACGACGCCGACCTCCCGGCGAAGGACCTGGAGGCCATCACCGCGCGCTTCCGCGACATCGTGAAGCAGCACGCGGGCCGCCCCTTCCCCGATGACCCGAAGGAGCAGCTCAGCCTCGCCATCGAGGCCGTCTTCCGCTCGTGGAACGGCAAGCGCGCGAAGGACTACCGCAAGGCCGCCGGCATCGCCGACTCGCTGGGCACGGCGGTGAACATCGTCACCATGGTGTTCGGCAACATGGGCGAGGGCTGCGCCACGGGCGTGGCCACCACGCGCAACGTGTCGACCGGCGAGCCGCAGCTCGAGGGCGACTACTTGATGAACGCCCAGGGCGAAGACGTGGTGGCCGGCACACGCGAGACCAAGCCCATCGAGAAGCTGGCGAAGGACCTGCCCGCCGCCGCGAAGGAGCTCGCGCGCATCGCGAAGAAGCTCG
The DNA here is from genome assembly GCA_964449625.1 of uncultured Archangium sp. Classification (GTDB taxonomy): domain Bacteria; phylum Myxococcota; class Myxococcia; order Myxococcales; family Myxococcaceae; genus Archangium_A. The sequence goes on along the minus strand of CAYUZK010000022.1, from coordinate 1,889 downwards.
AGGGCCACTTCCGCGAGGTGCAGGACATCGAGTTCACCGTCGAGCAGGGCACGCTGTGGATGCTGCAGACCCGCGACGCCAAGCGCACCGCGCAGGCCGCCGTGCGCATCGCGGTGGACCTGGTGAAGGAGCGCCGCATCACCCGCGAGGAGGCCGTGCAGCGGGTGAAGCCCGAGCACGTCGACTTCTACCTGCACCCGCAGTTCGACCCCGCGGCGGTGAAGCAGGCGCGCGCGGCGCGGCGCATGGTCACCACCGGCCTCAACGTCTCACCCGGCGCGGCCACGGGCCTGCTCGCCTTCGACGCCGACACGGCGGAGCAGTGGGCGAAGGCCAAGAAGGACGTGATCATGATCCGCCAGGAGACCAAGCCCGACGACGTGCACGGCATGCTCGCGGCGAAGGGCGTGCTCACCAGCCGCGGCGGCCGCACGAGCCACGCGGCCCTGGTGGCGCGGCAGTTCGGCAAGCCTGCAGTGGTGGGCGCCATGGCCCTCGACGTCGACGTGGAGAAGCGCGAGTGCCACGTGGCCCGCTCGGAGCTGGTGCTCAAGGAGGGCGACGAGGTCTCCATCGACGGCACCACCGGCGAGCTCTTCCTCGGCAGCATCCCCACCAAGCAGCCGGCCCTCGACGACCCGCGGCTGCTCGAGCTGCTGCGCTGGGCCGACAGGCTGCGGCAGCTCGAGGTGTTGGCCAACGCCGACTATCCGCGCGACGCGCAGCGGGCCCGCGAGTTCGGCGCCGAGGGCATCGGCCTGTGCCGCACCGAGCACATGTTCTTCGAGACCGAGCGGCTGCCGCTGGTGCAGCAGCTCATCCTCGCCACCGAGCGCGAGACGCGCGACGTGCTGCTGGCCAAGCTCGAGCCGTTGCAGCGCGCGGACTTCGCCGGCCTCTTCAAGGCCATGGACGGCTGCCCGGTCACCATCCGCCTCCTCGACCCGCCGCTGCACGAGTTCCTCCCGAAGCGCGAGCTGCTCATGCAGGAGGTGTCGGTGCTCGAGACGCGCCTCAGGCTGCACGACGGCGACGCGCCCACGCTCACGGCGGAGCTCGAGAAGAAGCAGGTGCTGCTCGACGCAGTGTCGCGGCTCCACGAGGAGAACCCGATGCTCGGCCTGCGCGGCGTGCGCCTGGGCCTGCACATGCCCGAGCTGGTGATGATGCAGGTGCGCGCCATCTTCGAGGCGGCCTGCGACTGCCAGAAGAAGGGCATCAAGGTGCTGCCGCGCGTGATGATCCCCCTCGTCGCGCACACCAACGAGCTGCACCTCGAGCGCGAGATGCTCGAGGCGGTGGCCAAGGAGGTGATGACGAAGAAGAAGGTGAAGGTGAAGTACGAGTTCGGCACGATGATCGAGATCCCCCGCGCGGCGCTGACGGCGGATCAGATCGCCCACGACGCCGAGTTCTTCTCCTTCGGCACCAACGACCTGACGCAGACCACCTTCGGCATCAGCCGCGACGACGCAGAGACGGGCTTCCTCACCGAGTACCTGCAGAAGGGCATCTTGACCGACAACCCCTTCGCGGTGCTCGACGAGGCGGGCGTGGGCTCGCTCATGAAGCAGGCGGTGACCCTGGGCCGCAAGGCGCGCCCGACGCTGCACCTGGGCATCTGCGGCGAGCACGGCGGCGACCCGCGCAGCATCGACCTGTGCCACCGCCTCGGGCTCGACTCCGTGAGCTGCAGCCCGTACCGCGTGCCGGTGGCGCGGCTGGCGGCGGCGCACGCGGCCATGGCCAACCCGCGCAAGGTGAAGCCGCACCGCTGAACCGCCCACGCTGAGGGGGCACCGGGGGCCTCTTCGACGCCGACGGCTCCCCCGACGTGGAAGCGATCTCAGGGAACCGCGGGATTCCGGCCGCGTCGTGCGCGACCGAGC
>CAYUZK010000021.1:26283-46982 GCA_964449625.1 uncultured Archangium sp. | reverse complement strand
AGCGGGGCCAGGGCCTCGCCGCCAGTCGACGGGCCCGCCGGGCCGCCTGAGTTGCCCGCGGTGACGCGGCCCCCGGCGCCGCCGGCCGAGCCGAAGCCGCCGCCGCCGCCGCCCGAGTTGTTGGCGAAGCCGCCGACGCCGTTGCCCCCCGCGCCGCTGCCGGCGCAGGCCTGCGCCCCGGCCGACACGGAGATCGTCCCCAGCACCGTGACGTCGCCGGTGGACACGATGATCGCCGGGCGCGCGCCGACCAGGGCCAGCGTCGCACCGCCAGCGAGCTCCAGATCGGCGAAGGCCAGCACCACCGCCGCGAGGCCGCCCGGCTGCACCACGGAGGCCGCGCCGAAGAGCGGCTGGCCGCTGCACCAGTTGGTGACGACGGGCGCGCCGCTCGAGCCGGTGTCGATGGTGGTGGTGCCGCAGTCGAGGGTCACCTTCGTCGCCGGCGGCGTGGGCACGCTCGTGAGCTCGACGTTCGACGGCGCGAACTCGAAGGGCGGCAGGCAGCCGCCGCTCGCGTTGCACTGGCCCCCGGCGCCGCAGGCCAGGCCCGCGTCGAGGGGCGCGAAGACGCAGCCGCCGTCGCCGGTGCAGGTGTCCGTGAAGCGCTGGCACTCGTTCGGCGTGCAGGTGACGCGCGTGCCGGCGCAGCCGCCGTCACCGCTGCAGGCGTCGTTGACGGTGCAGTTGTCCTGGTCGTCGCAGCCGGCGCCCACGTCGGGCCCGTAGGTGCAGCCGGCGTCGGGCACGCACACGCCCACGTCCACCCAGCACTGGCCCGCGGGCGGCGTGAGGCACTCGCGCGCGGCGCCCACGCAGGTGCCCGTGGCGTCGCAGCGGTCCACCACCGTGCAGCCGTTGCCGTCGTCGCAGTCCACGCCGGGGTTGGGCAGGTACCGGCAGCCGGCGTCGGTGACGCAGACGCCGGGCGCCTGGAGGCAGCTCGACGGCGCGGTGTCGCACTGCACCTGCGCGCCGCCGACGCACGCGTGGTTGGCGCAGCGCTGGCCTGCCACGCAGGCGTTGCCGGTGGAGCAGGCGCGGTCGACGCAGTCGTCGTCGAGGCAGTCCTTGAGCCCGTCGCCGTCGTCGTCGAGGCCGTTGTCACACCGCGTCTCGATCGAGGGCCGGGTGGGGCGCACGTGCAGCGCCGCGTCGAGGATGAGGCCCGGCCGGAAGCGGCGCTCCACGGGCACGGCGCGCTCCTCGGGGTCCGGGGCCGTGGTGCAGTCGGCGTCGGTAAAGCCCTCCGCGCTCAGCGTGACGGAAGCGGGGAGGTCGGCCTGGGCCACGCCCACGTCGAGGCCGCCCGCCTGCACCGCGGTGCACCTCGTCGAGCGCACCAGCGCGCCGCCGGCGGCGGTCACCTTCACGTGGGTGGAGCGGGCGCCCGGCTCGAAGGTGACGCGCACCGCGAGGCCCGCCTCGCGCTCCTGCGCGCAGGCGCCCGCGAGCGCCAGCAGTCCCAGCAGCAGCAGCGGCTTCTTCAAGGTGCAACCTCCGGGACGTCGCGACCCTCGCCGAAGCCGAGCACGACGAAGGGCGCCGGCGTCTCGCGCAGCGCGAGGTCGAGGTCCTCGAGCGGCTCGGTCTCGCCGTCGTCGGCGAGCGGGAAGGTGCCGTAGTGCATCGGCACCGCCAGGGTGGCCTCGAGGTCGAGCGCGGCGCGCACGGCCTCCTTCGGTGACGTGTGCACGGGGCCCATGAACCACTCGGGCTTGTAGGCGCCGATGGGGAGCACCGCGAGGCGCATGGGGCCCAGGCGCTCGCGCACCTGGGCGAAGTGCGGCCCGTAGCCGGTGTCGCCGGCGAAGTAGGCGCGGCCCCCGGCGCCCTCGAGCACCCACGCCGTCCACAGCGTGCCGTCGGCGTCGAAGAGGCCGCGGTTCGAGAAGTGCTGGTTGGGCACGCTGCGCACCGTCACCCCGCGCAGCTCCCGGGCGTCCCACCAGTCGAGCTCGGTGACGTTGGGCAGGCCCTGCGCCTCGAGGAAGGCCTTGTTGCCCAGGCCCGCGAAGAAGCGCGCGGCCGGCCAGGTGGCGGCGATGCGCCGCAGCGTCGCGACGTCGAGGTGATCGTAGTGGTTGTGCGAGAGCACCACCGCGTCGATGCGCGGGAGATCGACGAAGCGCACGCCCGGCGGCCGCACGCGGCGCGGCCCCACGAAGTCGAAGGGGCTGCAGCGCTCCGAGTAGATCGGGTCCGTCAGCACGTTGACGCCGTCGAGCTGCAGGAGCGTCGTCGCGTGGTTGATGAAGGTGACGCGCAGGGCGCCGGTGGCCACCTCGCGGGGCGGCGGCGGGCCAGGGGGCTCCTCGCGGTACTCGCGCCAGGCGCCGCGCTGGCTCTCGCGCTGCCACTTGAGGAAGGCCATGAAGCCGTCGGCGTCGCCGAAGCCAGCCACCCGCGGCGGGCCCCCGGGGCTCACGAACTTTTCGCCGTCGAAGTGCCCGTTGACCGCGCCTCGCCAGGTGGGCGCCGAGAGCGCGCAGCCGACCCCGAGGCCAGACGCCACGAGCCCCGCGAGCGCGGCGAGGGTCCAGAGGGCGCGGCGGGGCCAACGGCGCGGGGCCATGACCGGGGCATCTACCACCCGGCCGCCGTTTGCGCTTCGGTCGCGGAATTCGGGGGTGCTACACCTCGGGGCCTCGATGATGCGGCTCGCGGCGGTCCCAGCCGGTTCGCTCCCCAGCCCGAGGGCGGTGGTCGTCGAGGCCATGCCCGAGGTCGCTGCCGCCGTGGGCGGGCGCGTCTCGACGGACGACGTCGATCGCCTCGCCTACGCGAGAGACCTCTGGCCGCTCGCGCTGTTGTGGATCCGCCAGGGCCGCGTGCCGTCGCCGCCCGACGCGGTGGCCTGGCCGGGCACCGAGGAGGAGCTGGTCAGGCTCGTCGCCGTCGCCCGGGAGCGGAAGGTGGCCCTCATCCCCTACGGGGCGGGCAGCGGCGTGTGCGGCGGCACCTGGGCCACCCGCGGCGGCGTGACGGTGGACCTCAAGCGCTTCGAGCACATCGGCCGCGTGGACGAGGCCCGGCGCTGCGTCGACGTGGGCGCCGGGGTGATGGGCGAGCGCCTCGAGCGGCACCTCAACTCCCGCGGGTGGACGCTGGGCCACTTCCCCTCGTCGATCAGCACCTCTTCGGTCGGCGGCTGGCTCGCGGCGCGCAGCGCGGGGCAGCTCTCGAGCAAGTACGGGAAGATCGAAGACATGGTGCTGTCGATGCGCGCGGTGCTGGGCACCGGCGAGCGCCTCGAGACGCCCGAGCGCCCCTTCAGCGGGCCCGACCTGGCGCCGCTCCTCATCGGCTCCGAGGGCACGCTGTGCGCCATCACCTCGGCGCGGCTGCGCGTCTTCCCCTCGCCGAAGGGCCGCGTCTTCCACGGCTTCGAGTTCGCCTCGGTCGAGGAGGGCCTCGAGGCCATCCGCCTCATCTTCCGCGAGGGGCTGCGGCCGGCCGTGGTGCGCCTGTACGATCCGTTCGACACGGCCTTCGTGGGCAAGGCCGGGAGCAAGCACGCGCCGCGCACGCCGCCCTCGAAGCGCTCGGCGACCCAGAGGTCCTTCCTCCCCTTCGTGCTGCGGCAGGTGACGCGGCACACGCTGGGGCGCCCGGCGGCGATGAACCGGCTCCAGGGCGTCTTCAAGCGCAGCCGCCTCATCCTCATGTTCGAGGGCGAGCCGGCGCGCGCCGAGGCCGAGGACCGGGCCGCCACGGCGCTGTGCCGGCAGCTCGGCGGCGACGATCTCGGCGAGGCGCCGGGCCGCGCGTGGTTCGCGCGCCGCTACGACGTCTCGTACCGCATGAGCCGGCTCATCGAGTCGGGCACCTTCGCCGACACCATGGAGATCGCCGCGCCCTGGGAGCGGGTGCACGAGGTGTACGAGCGGGTGCACGCCGCCGCCTCGCCGTGGGCCTTCGTGCTGTGCCACTTCAGCCACGCCTACGCCGACGGGTGCTCGCTCTACTTCTCGTTCGTCGGCTCCGGCGCCGACGAGGCCGACATGGAGCAGCGCTACGAGCAGCTCTGGCGCGCGGCGCTGTCGGCGGCCACCTCGGCCGGGGGCAACGTGAGCCACCACCACGGCGTGGGGCTGCTCAAGGCGCAGGCGCTGCAAGACTCGCTGGGCGAGGCGCGCCACGCGCTGGCGGCCCTCAAGGGGCTCCTCGACCCCGACGGCATCATGAACCCGGGGAAGCTGGGGCTGTGAGCACCATGAGCGAGCAGCTGGCGAAGGTGACGAAGCGGGTCGACGGCGCGCTCGTCGCGGAGCCCGCCTCGGAGCGGGAGCTGGTGGAGCTGCTCCACGTGCTGGGCGATCACCGCCTCGCGCTCCACCGTGACGTGGCGCTCTCGCGCGCCCGACTCGACCGCGTGGGGCCGGTGGCCGCGAGATCGATGACGGTGCCCGTGGGCGCCGGCGTGGTGCTGCGCGACCTCGACGAGCAGCTCCGGCCGCACGGCCTCTCGCTGGGGCCGCTCACCCCGGCGGCCATGGGGCTGCGGCTGGGCGACTTCCTCGACGGCTGCTACGCGGGGCTGCGCGCCATCCCCGGGGGGCGCCTCGAGCCGCTGTGCACCTCGCTGACGGCGGTGCTGGCCGACGGGCGGCGCCTCAAGACCTCCGACGCGCCGCGGAGCGCGGCGGGGCCCGATCTCTCGGCCCTGGTGCTCGGCGGCCACGGGCGCCTCGCGGTCACCACCGAGGCCACCGTGCGCTGCCTGCCGCTGCCCGAGCGCGACGTGCGCATGGCCTTCAGCTTCCCCTCGGCCGAGCGCTTCGTCAGCGCCGTGCAGCGGGCCCTGGCTGAGGGGCTGTCGCCGTGGCGGGTGCACGCAGACCCGCGCTCGGGCCGCGTGGTGGCGGAGCTGCGCTGGGCCTCGAGCGTCGGCGCGGTGGAGCGCGATCGCGCGCTGCTCGCCCGCTGCGTCGACGAGGCGGGCGGCCGGGGCGCGGGGGAGGGCGAGCGCGAGGGCCCCGTGGCCGTGGAGTACGAGGCGACCTGGGCGGCGGTGCGCGCGTCGCTGGAGCAGGGGCGGGCGCTGCAGCTCTTCCGCCTGTCGCTGGCGTCGGTGGTGGCCCGCGGCGAGGTCGAGGGGGTGCCCCTCGACGAGCCCAGGGCGTGGACCTCGCTGGCCGGGCGGCTGTTGGCGCTCGACGCCCGGCGCGTGCTCGGAGGTGCGCCGTGAGCGCGAGCGATCGACACCAGCAGGCCTACGCCTACTGCGCCTACTGCCCGAAGATGTGCCGCTTCGCCTGCCCGGTGTCGGAGGCGACGCAGTCGGAGGCGCACTCCACGTGGGGGAAGATGACGGCCGCGCACCTCGCGGTGACGGGCGAGCGGCCGCTCGACGAGGGCGCGGCGAAGGCCATCCACGCGTGCACGGGCTGCATGCGCTGCGCGAGCTTCTGCAAGCACGAGAACATGGTGGGCCTGGCGCTCTTCTCGGCTCGCGAGGCCACGGTGCAGGCGGGCACCCAGCCGAAGGGCGCGGCCTCGACGCTGGCCACCTTCTCGCAGGCGCAGAACCCCTTCGGGCACGAGCTCTCGGCCCTGGTGGCCTCGTGGCGCAGCGACACGCCCGTGCGCTACCCGCTCTTCCCCGGCTGCAGCGCGCTGGTGAAGGCGCCGCGCGCCATCGAAGACACGCTCGTCGTCTCGAAGGCCTTCGGCGCGCCCATGGGCGTGGCCCGCGTCGCCTCGCGCTGCTGCGGCTACCCCCTCTTCGCCGCCGGCGCCCACGACGCCTTCCGCGAGCACGCCCGCGCCACCGCCGAGGTGCTGGCCGAGGTGCCGGAGCTGGTGGTGCTCGACCCCGGCTGCGCGCGCACCTTCCTGCGGGTGTACCCGGAGTTCGGGGTGACGCTCGCCACGCGCGTGCGCACCGTGGTGGAGGTGCTGGAGGAGAACCTGCGCCACGCGCCGGAGCTGCCGCCGCTGCCCGACACCGTCGGCTACCACGACGCCTGCCACCTGGGCCGCGGGCTGGGCCAGTACGAGCCGCCGCGCAGCCTGCTCCGTCGCGCGGTGGCCAAGGTGGAGGAGGCCCCGTCGATCCGCCGGGAGGCGGGCTGCGCGGGCGGCGGGGGGCTGCTGCCGCGCACCATGCCCGAGGTGGCCGTCGACGTGGCGCGCCGCCAGGCGAAGGAGATCTCCGAGGAGAGCGCCATCGTCACCGCCTGCCCCACCTCGAAGCGCATGTTCGAACGGGCGGGGCGCCCTGCCTTCGATCTGATCAGCCTCCTGCGCCGCTGGGTAGAGTCTGGCCGATGAAGACCTTCTTCGTGGTGAACCCGAAGAGCGCCAACGGAGCCACCGGCCGCCGCTGGGGCGAGCTGGCGGCCACCATCGCGCGCACCCTGTCGGACTTCGGGGTGGAGTTCACCCGCGGCCCGATGGACGCGGCCACCATCGCGCGGGCGGCGGTCAAGCAGGGCTACGAGTGCGTGGTGGCGGTGGGCGGCGACGGCACCATCAACGAGGTCACCAACGGCTTCTTCGAAGACGGCCGCGCCATCAACCCCGACGCGGCCCTGGGCGTGCTGCCGCGCGGCACCGGCGGCGACTTTCGCAAGACCTTCGACTGGACCCTCGACTTCGAAGAGGCGGTGCGGCGGCTGCGCACGCCCGAGACGCGGCCCTTCGACGTCGGGCGCCTCGACTACACCGGGCACGACGGCTCGCCGCAGACCCGGTACTTCGCCAACATCTGCAGCTTCGGCGTCAGCGGCCAGGTGGACCTCGAGGTGAACGAGACCTCCAAGGCGCTGGGCGGCCGCGTGTCGTTCATGTGGGGCTCGCTCAAGGCCATGACGAAGTACAAGGACCAGCGCGTGCGCGTGGCCTTCGACGGCAAGCCGGCCGAGGTCATCCCCGTGACGACGCTGTCGGTGGCCAACGGCCGCTACTTCGGCGGCGGCATGAAGGTGGCCCCGGAGGCCGACGTGAGCGACGGCCTCTTCGACGTCACCATCTGGAGCGGCTACGGGCTGACGGACTTCGTGCTGCGCAGCGCCGCGCTGTACTCGGGCGAGCACGTCAAGTGGAAGGGCACGCGCACCCTGCGCTGCACCAGCGTCACCGCCGAGAGCGACGAGCGGGTGCTCATCGACTGCGACGGCGAGCAGCCGGGGCGGCTGCCCTGCACGATGACGCTGCTGCCGTCGGCGATCCGGCTCAAGGTGTAGGCGGGCGCGATGACGCCGCTGGAGCTGGAGGCGAAGCTCGACGCGCTGCCGAACCAGCCCGGCGTGTACCTGATGAAGGACCGCGCCGGGCGCATCATCTACGTCGGCAAGGCCGTCAACCTGAAGAGCCGGGTGCGCAGCTACTTCAACCGGGGCTCCTCCGACGGCCGCGCCTTCGTGCAGCTGCTCGACCGGGTGCTGGGCGAGCTCGAGACGGTGGTGGTGCGCACCGAGAAGGAGGCGCTGCTCCTCGAGAACGAGCTCATCAAGAAGCACCGGCCGCGCTTCAACGTGCAGCTGCGCGACGACAAGCAGTACCTGTGCCTGCGCCTCGACACCTCGCACCCGTTTCCGCGCCTCGAGACGGTGCGCCGGCCGAAGAAGGACCGCGCGCGCTACTTCGGGCCCTACGCCAGCGCCTCTTCGATTCGCGAGACGCTGCGGGTGGTCAACCGCTTCTTCCAGCTGCGCACCTGCAGCGACCACGTGCTCGAGACGCGCAAGCGGCCGTGCCTGCTGCACCAGATCGGCCGCTGCCCGGCGCCCTGCGCGCGCCCGGTGTCACCCGCGGCGTACCGCGAGAACGTCGAGGCGGTGTCGCTCTTCCTCGAGGGGCGCAGCGGGCCGCTGCTCGATCAGCTCCGCGATCGCATGAAGGCGGCGGCGCAGCGGCTCGAGTTCGAGGAGGCGGCGCGGCTGCGCGACCAGGTCATCGCGCTGGAGCGCAGCCTCGAGCGGCAGACGGTGGCCAGCACGGAGCCCGTGGACCAGGACGTCTTCGGCCTCTTCCGCGAGGCCGACCGCATCTGCATCTACCTGCTCTACGTGCGCGGGGGCCGCATCACCGGCGGGCGGGCGCTGCACTTCACCTCCGAGTTCCCCGACGGCGAGCTCGTGGCCTCGCTGGTGAACCAGTACTACGCCGACGAGAACTTCGTGCCCCGCGAGGTGCTGCTGCCGGCCGCGCCCGGCGAGGTGGGGGCGCTCGCCGAGCTGCTCTCGGAGCAGAAGGGCGAGCGGGTGCGCGTGCTGGTGCCGCAGCGGGGCGAGAAGGTGGAGCTGCTCGCGCTCGCCTCGCGCAACGCCGAGCGCTCCTTCTCGGAGCGCACCCGCACCCGCGAGGAGGTCGAGCAGGTGCTGGCCCGGCTCCAGGCGCGGCTGCAGCTGGCGAAGCTGCCGCGGCGCATGGAGTGCTTCGACATCTCGCACTCGCAGGGCACCTCCATCGTCGCCAGCCAGGTGGCGAGCGTGGACACGGAGCCCGACCCGTCGCGCTACCGGCGCTACCGGCTCAAGACCGTCACGCAGAACGACGACTTCGCCTCGATGCACGAGATCCTCACCCGGCGCCTCGCCCGCGGGCTGGCCGACGGCGACCTGCCAGACCTCATCGTCATCGACGGAGGCAAGGGGCAGCTCGCGGCCGCCTGGGCGGCGCTGCGCGACCTGGGCGTGCAGGGGGTGGACCTGGTGGCGCTGGCCAAGAGCCGCGAGCTCGACCCGGTGAGCCGCGACGCCCCGAGCCAGCGCAGCCCGGAGCGCGTCTTCCTGGTGGGCCGCAAGGACCCGGTGGTGCTCCCGCAGACCTCGCCGGAGCTCTTCGCGCTGACGCGCCTGCGCGACGAGGCCCACCGCTTCGCCATCACCTTCCAGCGGAAGCTGTCGCGGCGCCGCGGGCTGGCCTCGGCCCTCGACGCGGTGCCGGGCATCGGCGCGGCCCGACGCACGGCGCTGCTGGCGCACTTCGGGAGCGTCTTGCGCCTCAAGGAGGCGTCGGTGGAGGAGATCGCCGCGGTGGCCTCCCTCGGGCCGGCGCTGGCGGAGCGGCTGCACGCCCACCTCCACGCGCTGGCCCCGCGGGCCCTCGAGGAGGACGACCTCGACGACCCGGTGCGCGCCGCGTCGCTCGAAGACGCCGATGGCCCGGGCCGGCCGCCCTGACGTCAAGGCCGGCCAGTTCATTGGAAAAACGCGGGTTTCTCGGCTTTTTCGTTGCGGCGCTGAACGGCGCTGACATACACCATCAACGCTTTCTCCCACCCTCGAAGCGAGGCGTCGATCCATGAGGCTGTACCCCAAGCTCGTTCCCATCATCGCGCGCGAGATCATCCAGCGGCTGACGCTTGAGAATGACATCGAGGTGGAGGCCATGCGCGTCTCGGACGCGGAGATGGACCTCGCGGCCATCATGCGGGAGTACCTCCTGAGCGAGGACCGGGTGAACCAGGCGGCCCGTGAAGCCCTCGAGCGCCGCGGCTACGACGCGTCGAAGTTCTCGCAGGTCAAGCGTGAGATGGCCGACGTGCGCGGCTTCAAGATCGGCGAGGACGGCATCGAGTTCGTCATCAACCAGATGCTCGAGTTCCTGCTCGTCTCGCGGAACGTCGAGGAGGTCTTCTCGGACGACAACGCGATGCGCCCGAAGATCCTCCAGGTGATGAAGAAGCACCTGGACATCGAGGAGGAGATCGATCGCGAGGCCCGCGGCCGGCTCCGGCACCTGCAAGAAGGCACCAGCGCCTTCGAGATCGAGTACCAGAAGCAGCTCGACCAGATCCGCCGCGCGCGCGGCCTGATCTAGCCGCTCGTCACGCGCCGCACCGGGGCAGGGGGAACCGCGCGTTCTTCCTGCCCTTCGTGTTTGCCGGCGGCCCCAAAAATTGACCGGGTCGATCACGCCTGTAGCGTGCTGTGCATGTCGATGATCCAGAGCGCCGCGGCCCCGTCGCTGTCGAAGTCGGTCGATGCCATCCGCGAGTCGGTGGACCGCCTCGAGCGCCTGCTGCCCGATCGCGAAGACTCGGCCATCCTCCTCGACTTCATCGAGGACGATCTGCGCGAGGGGCTCGACGCCATCTCCGAGGTCGAGGCGCACTTCACCGACGTGCTCGACACCCTGCGCGGCGATCGCGTGACGCCCATCAGCCTGCTCGACGCCGCGGAGGACTTCCGCGTGCTCAACCGCATCGAGTACCTCATGGTGGTCGTCTCGCAGCTGCGGCGGCGGCTCAGCCAGGCGGCGGGCAAGATGCGCGAGCGCCCGCAGCGCTGATCACCACTTGATGTTGGCCTTGTTCTCGGCCCGCACGCTCTTCTCGCCGGGCCGCGAGAAGGCCTTGAGCGTCGCGCGCACCGCGCCCAGGTCGATCATGCCCAGGGCCGCGAGCGGGAGCCGGCGCTCGTCGGCGCTCACCCACACGTGCACCTCGCGCCGCGCGTCGGGCAGGTCGAGGCGCGCGGCCTCGCCGGCGAGGTGGAAGGCCTCGAACTGGCCGATGGGCATCGACACCTGCTCCTTCGGCTGCACCGTGCCCCACACGCGCCAGATGCGGCGGATGCCGTAGACGTCGACGCACAGCCGCTGGCCCTCGCGCAGCGGCAGCGCGCGCAGCAGGTGCACCGCGCCGCCCACGTCGGTGACGTCGTTGCCGAAGGGCAGCAGCACCGGCTGGTAGGTGTGGCCGTCGATGGTGCTCACCATCTTCACCGTCTTCTTGCCGCCGAAGCGCACGTCGGCCACGCGGTGGGTGTCGTTCTCCTTCGCGTCTTCGAAGTAGCGCTGCGAGCGGAGCGTGCTGGGCGACAGGTCGCTCTTCGCCACGCCCACCACGCGCCGCACCTTGGAGAAGAAGGTGTTCGTCGCGACCGAGGTCTCCAGCGGCAGCACGCCGTCGCGCAGGGGCAGGGTGCGCATGGTCATCGTGCCGGCCTTGGCCCCGAGCGCGTCGATGTCGAAGTCGAGCACCTCGCCCGGCCCGAAGGGGAGCGGGCTCGTCACGGGCCCCAGGGCCACGCACTCCGCGTCGGAGGGGAAGGGCGTCTTCGGCTTGCCCGGCGTGGGGCTCGTGGCGCCGGCGGCCGTCTTGCCGGAGGGCGGCGGCGGGGGCGGGCTCGCCAGCGCGCCGGCGGTGAGCACGGTGGTGAGGAGCAGCGTCGTCGTGCGTAGAGGCTTCATGGCACCACCATTCCCGGGAGGTACTTCACGGCCTCGAGGCGCACGGTGCCGAGGAGAAAGTCGGCCTCGGCGCGCACCGGGAGCTGCCTGGCGTCGGCGGTGTAGAAGAGCGTCATCAGGCCCTTGGTGGTCAGCTTGCCGTTGAAGTCGCCGTTGACGGTGACGCGGAAGACCTCGACCGGGCCCAGCTTCGTCTGGAGCGTCTCGCGGCCCACCACGGTGGCCTGCATCGTGTACAGCTTCACCCCGGTGAAGATGGGCAGCGCGTGCACCGCGCCCGGCACCAGCGGCACGTTGCGCAGCCCGAAGCCCGCGGCCGCGAGATCCATGGTGCCCGCGGGGATCTCGTAGCGCAGCTCGTAGGGCGCCTGCCCCGCGAGCTGCTTGGTGACGATGGCCTGCATGGCGGTGAAGTCGTACTCGTAGCGCTCCCGCCGCTTGTGCTTGTTCTCGTCGACGTGGAAGTCGGCGCCCAGGCTCTGCCGCGCGACGGGGTCCCAGTACGAGACGAAGCGATCCTTGATGGGCCACACGGTGCCGAGCTGGCCCGTCTGGCCGATACACACCAGCGGCCACACCTCGCGCCCGAACTGCTGCATCTTCCAGCCGACGGTGAGCTGCGCGGTGCCGGCGACCAGGCCGAGGTAGCTCACCTCGTAGGTCGTCTGCTCCCCGGGGCCGAAGACGCTGCGCACGCGGCCCTCTCCAGGAGCGTGGTCGGCGGTGACGCCAAGCGGCGACTGGGCCCACGCCAGGCCCGACAACACCAGCAACCCCGCAAGGTACCTCATGCGAACCTCCTGCCCGACAGGGATGTCGCGGCGTGGTGCCTCCGACTCGGAGCGTTCGGCCGGTATTCACCGCTGGAGTTTCGAGGGCTTCCCGCTCCCCCTAGAGACAGGGATGCCCTACAGTGCCCAGGCCGCGTTCGTTTCTTCGAGGTGTCTTGGTGCGTCGCCTGCTGTGGTCGTGGTCCGTCGTCGTCGTCTTGTCTGCTTGCCCGCAGGCGGTGGAGCCCCCGCCTCCGCCGCCACCTCCTCCGCCGCCGGTGCCCATCGCCACCACCTACCGGGTGCTGGGCGGCGTCTCGATGGGCGCCATCGGGGGCATGGCCCTGGCCTCGACCAACCCGTCGAAGCTCGACGCGGTGGCCTCGCTCGGTGGGCCGCTCGACGCGGCCTTCTTTCAGCGCTTCCTCGATCACTTCGTCACCGGGGGCTTCTGCACGAAGGCGCAGCTCGAGGCGATCATGGCCCAGGACCCGGCGAAGCTGAATGCCCCCACCGTCATTGACGCCTGCGCCACCGTGGCGACCCCCGGGCGGTGGGAGCACGCCAACGACTTCAACCACTGGCACGTCACCAACAACGGCGGCACCTTCGACCGCGAGAGCTACATCGAAATGATGGGCGACCTCATGCTCGCCTACGGCAACTTCTTCACCGAGAACCCGGCCTCGCCGGTGGCGCCGCCGGGCGTAGACCCCGAGGTGGTGCGCGCACCGCCCGCGGACCTCTGCCGCAACCCGCAGCGGGTACAGGGCCTGCGCAACGCGGAGTACAACCCCGACGGCACCTACGAGGCGATCACCTTCTGCGATGGCGTTCAGACGCTCCTGTTCTGCAGCGCCGGGGAGGAGAAGGTGGACTTCTGCTCAGACCCCGCGAACGTGGCCGCGCCGCTGCCCGTGTCGCAGGAGCGGACCTTCGCCACGCAGTACTGCGCGAGCAAGGGCGGGGTGTTCGAGGCGAAGAAAGACACGCACCCGCTCCTGTGGCTGGCCCACGCCGGGGTGACGGACCCCTGCCGCGAGCGCACCCTGCCGGCGCCGATGATGCTGGCCTTCGACTACAACGGAAACGGGCGGCGCGACTACGGCGAGCCGCTCGTCAACAACAGCCAGGAGCGCTACGACGACGTGGGCGCCGACGGCTGCCCCGACGCGCGCGAGGACGGCGCCGGGGGTTGCCTCGCGGCCCCCACCGCGACGGGCGCAGACCCCAACGGCGACGACTACGACGCCCTCACCAACCCCACCGGCACCGAGCGCAACTGGCGCTTCGACCCCGGCGAGCCCTTCCGCGACCTGGGCCTCGACGGCGTGGCGGGCAGCGGCGACGTGGGCGAGGGCAACGGCCAGTTCGATCAGTCGGCGGGGCGCAAGCGCCTCTTCGCGCTCGACGGCCGGAGCAACTTCGCCGGGCTGCCGCCGGCCCAGCAGGCGCGGCTGCACGTGCTGCTCGATGGCGGCATCCGCGACATCTTCAACCTGGGCCTCATGGCGCGGCACCTCTTCACCGCGGTGAAGCTGGCCCGCGGTGGCGCCGTGGGGGAGTACCGCGACTTCGTCGAGATCCCCGGCATGAAGGATCGCACCACCGGCGCCTTCAGCCCGTGGAACCGCGCCTGGCGCACCGTGCCGAAGGACCTCATCACCCTCTACGGCAAGGAGGACCGCACGAGCGCCGACGTCATCGCGGGCGAAGGCGACCACGTCGGCACCATCGAGCAGGCGGCGCAGCGCTTCCAGGTGCTCTTCAACTGGGTGGCGAACCTGTGGCCCAACGCGCCCCGGCCCAGCGCCGTCTTCGGGCAGAGCACGCCGGCCGACTACCGCACCGAGCAGTACACCTCGCAGGTGCTGGGCGCGAAGTGGGAGTACGCCATCGCGATCCCGCCCGGCTACGGCGACCCCGAGAACGCGCAGGCGCGCTACCCGGTGGCCTACCTGCTCCACGGCTACGGCATGGACCCCACGAACTTCGTGGCCGCGGCGGTGCTGGCCAACAACTTCGTCGTCGACCCGCAGCTCCAGCTGCGCCCCGTCATCTACGTCTTCCCCAACGGCCGCTGCTGCCACGTCAACGCCACCACCGGCGCCCGCGACTGTCGGAGCGTGGACGACACCGGCGCCGAGCTCGATCGCCTGCCGGGCTGGAAGCGCGAGTGCAACTCGGGCACCTTCTGGGTCAACCGGAAGGGCTACACTCCGGACGACGGCACCCGCTACGGTGACGCCCTCTTCGAGCTCATGGACCACGTCGACCGCACCTACCGCACGCTGGGGCCCGCCGAAGTGGAGGCGCGGTGAGCCAGCGCTTCGGCGACAACACCCCGGTGGTGAAGCTCGACCTCAAGCGGGCCGACGCCGCCGAGCTGATCTCCCAGGACCCCGTGCTGTCCAAGAGCCCCTTCGCGCGCGCCCTCGGGGCCGCCCTGGGCCGGGTGTCGGCGAAGGCCGTCATCCGCCGGTTCCCCGACAAGGTGGTGCTGATGCAGCAGGGCGACGCCGGCCAGTCGCTCTTCTTCGTGCTCAAGGGCGACGTGCGGCTCTTCGCCCGCAAGGCGACGGACTCGGTGGAGCTCGGCGTCGCGCACCGCGGCGAGGTGCTGGGCGAGGGCGAGGTGCTCGACGGCGCGACCGCGCGGGCGTGCACGGCGGTGGCCCAGGGCCAGGTGGACGTCGTCGAGTTCCCCCGCGAGGTGCTGCTCGAGGCCGGCGCGCTCTTGCCCCCCGTGGCGGCGCTCCTGCGCGAGGTCCACGCCTCGCGCGCGAAGGCCCTCGACGACATGACGGACTTCCTCAACCGCTGGTGAGGTGCGGCGATGGCGAACTACGGCAGCTACGACGACGACGATGACGGGCAGAAGGGCCCCCCGAAGGCGCAGAAGTGGGTCGAGTTCGACTGCCCCAGCTGCAACGCCAACAACCCCTGGGCGGACGGCTTCAAGGAGAAGGAAGAGGTCTACTGCCACTACTGCGGCACGAACTACGAGGCGCGCGTCTCGAGCGAAGGCAAGCTCAAGCTCCGCGAGCTCTGAGCTCAGGGCACCTCCGGCCTCGTCAGCCGCGGGCGCCGAAGAGCGCCGTGCCCACGCGCACGAGCGTCGCGCCCTCCTCGATGGCCACCTCGAAGTCGCCGGTGGTGCCCATGGACAGCGCGGCCAGCCCCAGCCGCCGCGCCAGCTCGGCCACGGCGCGGAAGTGTGGCCGGTTCAGCTCGGCGTCCTCCACCAGGGGCGGCATGGCGGTGAGCCCCACCACCTCGAGCTGCGCGAGGCCGCGCACCTGCTCCACGAGGGCCGGCGCGTCGGAGAGCGACACCCCGGCCTTGCTCGCCTCCTGGCCCACGTTCACCTCGACGAGGCAGGCCAGCGGCGGGCCCTCGCGGCGGCGGCTCAGCGCCTGGGCCACCTCGAGGCTCTCGAGCGCGTGAAAGACCGTCGCCGCGCGCGCCACGTACTTCGCGTTCTTCGGCTGCACCGGCCCGATGGCGTGCCAGGTGAGGCCCGCGCAGTCGGCGAGCGCCGCGTGCTTGTCGCGCAGCTCCTGGGCGTAGTTCTCGCCGAAGTGGCGCTGGCCGAGCTCGAAGGCGAGCCGCACGGCCTCAGGCGGGTGCAGCTTGCTCACGGCGACCAGCGTCACCGCGTCGCGGGGGCGGCCGGCGCGGGCGCAGGCGGCGGCAAGGCGCGCCTCTACCGCGTGAAAGTTCTCTTCGAGGGCCGCGCGGTCGAGCACGGCGTCAGGCTCCGTCCATGGGGAGCGCGACGCCGGCGCGGCGCAGGAGCAGGGCGGTCTCGGCGAGCGGCAGCCCGATGACGTTGGTGGGGCTGCCGTCGACGGCGGTGATGAAGGCGCCAGCGTGGCCCTGCACCGCGTAGCCGCCAGCCTTGTCGGCGCCCTCGCCGGTGGCGACGTACCAGGCCACCTCGGCGTCGGAGAGCGGGCGGAAGGTGACGCGCGAGGTGAAGACGTCGGCGAAGGTGCCGCCGGCGGTGGCCACGGCGACGGCGGTCAGCACCTCGTGCGCGCGGCCGGCGAGGCGCCGCAGCATCTGGGCGCCGAGGGCGGCGTCGTGGCCGGGCTTCCCGAGGATCTCCCCGTCCACCACCACCGAGGTGTCGGCGGCCAGCACCGCGGCGTCGGGGTGCTGGCGCTCCACGGCCTCGGCCTTGAGGCGGCAGACGCGCTCGACGTACGGGCGCGCGGCCTCGCCGGGCAGCACGGCCTCGTCGATGGCCGCCGGCAGCACCTCGAAGGGCACCTGGAGCAGGCCGAGCAGGTCTCGCCGCCTGGGCGAGCCCGACGCGAGGATCAGCCGCATGGGGCCCCGCTCAGCTGTCGCCGACGATCTTGTCGATGGCCGAGTCGTTGGTGACGACGGTGCCCGACTGCTTCAGGGCCTTGAGGTAGCCCTCGCGCACCTCGAACTGCTTGCCCTTGACCGCCTCGAGCTTGAGCTGCGCCTTCTGCTGCTCGAAGTTGGCGTCGGAGGGCACCTTGCGCTCGTCCACCACGGCGACGACGAAGCCGTCGGGCAGCTCCGTCACCTGGGGCAGCGTTGCCGGAGCCGTGAGCGCGAAGATCTGCTTCTTGAGCTCCGCGGCCTCGCCGATCTGGGGCACGCCGTCGGCGCTCGCGTTGAACTCGCCGGTCTCCTTGGCCGTAGGCGCCGTCTCGGCCGCGAAGGCGAAGGGGTTGGCGCCGCTGTCGGACTTCTCGGGCGGGAAGAGCTCGGTGAGCGTCTTGCCCGTGCCCAGCGCCGCCAGCGCCTTGTCGGCGTCGGCCTTCGCCAGCGCGCGGGCCTTCTCCTTCACGAGCAGCTGCGCGGCGATCTCCTGGCGCACCTGGTCGAGCGGCCGCTGCACCGGCGCCTGCTTCTCGCTGACGGTGCCGAGGAACCAGCCCATGGGCGTCTCGACGGGCGCGGTCACCTCGCCGGGCTGCAGCGCGAAGAGCAGGTCGGCGAAGGCGTTGGGGAGCTGCAGGCGCTCGACGAAGCCCAGGTCGCCGCCCTTCTCCTTCGTCTCCAGGTCCTCCGAGAACTGCTTCGCGAGCTCGGCGAAGTCCTTCTTGTTGTCCACCAGCTCCTTGCGCAGGTTCTCGATGCGCTGCTTCACCTCGGCCTTGCGCGCGTCGTCGGCGCCGGGCTCGACCTTGAGCAGCACCTGCCGCGCCTTGACCTTCTCGGGGAGGAAGTACGTGAACTTGTTCTGCTCGTAGTACCCCGCGATGGCCGCCTCGTTGGCCTTGGCCCAGGCGACGACGTCGGCCGGCTTCGGCGCGGGCACCTTGTCGCCGTACATGGTGGGGCTGAAGCGCACGTAGGTCACCTTCGCGGTGTCGCCCTCCTTCCAGTACTTCGCCTTGACCTCCTCGTCGCTCACCGTCACCGACGCCTCGACGAGCTCGAGCAGCCGCTGGGCCGAGAGCTGCCGGCGCAGCTTGTCCTCGAAGAACACCTCGGTGGTGCCCTCGTAGTCGCGCACGTACTGCTGGTACGAGTCCCTGTTGAACTTGCCGTCCTTCTGGAAGGAGGGCACCTCGCTGAGCACCTTGCGCAGGTCCTCGTTGCTGGCGACGAGGCCCTTTGCTTCGGCGGCCTGGGCGAGCAGCTCGGTGTTCACGAGCTGGTCCATCACCTGCTTGTGGATGCCGAACTGCTTCATCAGGTCGCTCGGCACGCCCTGTCGGCGGAAGTTCTCCGCCTGCTGCACGTAGCTGCGCGCGAACTCCTTGAGGGGAATCGGGCGGCCGTTCACGGTCGCGGCGTGCTCCTCGTCAATGATGCGCGTCTCGCAGCCCTGGGCGCCGGGGCCCCACTGCAGCGCGAAGAGCACGGCCAGCAGGCCGATGAAGAGGAGGGAGCCGTAGCGGCGGGTGTCTGCGGAATTGCTCATGGGTTTCGCACGGTTGGCAGGAAGGAAGCCTTGACCTGTAGGATCGGTGCCCACAACATGCAAGCGGTTTGACGCACCGCCGAAGCGAGCCCCGAAAGTGTTTTCGTTCCTCCAGCGCCACCGAGAGCTGATCATCGTGGCGGCGCTGCTGCTGGGGCCCCTCGTCAGCTACCTCTCGAGCGGGCACCGGGGGCGCGCGCCCAACCTCGTGGACCGCGCGGTGCTGCGGCTGTCGACGCCGGTGCAGTCGGCGCTGACGTGGGCCCTCGAGGGCGCCGGTGACACGGTGGACGGCTACGTGGCGCTGCGCGGGGCGCACGAGGCGGCGCAGGTCTGCGGCGTGGGGCTCGCCGAGGCGCACGCGGAGGTCAACGCGCTGCGCGAGGCGCAGGCCGAGAACGCGCGCCTCAAGGCCGTGCTCGGCTACGTCGAGGAGAGCGTGGACCAGGAGATCGTCGCGCGCGTCATCGGCCTCAACCCGTCGCCGCAGTTCCTCTCGCTGCGCATCAACCGCGGCGAAGACGACGGCGTGCGCGTGGGCATGCCGGTGGTGACGCCCGACGGCGTGGTGGGCCAGGTGGTGCGGGCGGTGGGCACCTCGGCCGACGTGATGCTGCTGACCGACTCGGCCTCGCGCATCGGCGGGGTGGTGCAGCGCACGCGGGTGCGGGCCACCGTCACCGGCAGCGGTGACGGGCACGGGCTCTCGCTCGACTTCGTGCGCCGCGAAGACGACCTGCGCGACGGCGACGTGGTGGTGACGGCCGGCAGCGACGGCGTCTTCCCGCGCGGGCTGCGCGTCGGCACCGTGAGCGGCGTGCAGCGGCCGTCGGTGGGCATGTTCCTCAAGGCGACGCTGACGCCGGCGGTGGAGTTGAGGCGCGTGGAAGAGGTGCTCGTGGTGCCGGTGATGATGGGCGTGCCCTCGGCCGCCGTGCCTCCGGGAGGCGGGGGATGAGGTTCCTCGCCTTCTCCGGCCTCGCGCTGCTGCTCCTGTCGGTGGAGGCGGTGCTCGTGCGCCGCTTCGGCTTCGAGGTGACCCGCATCGACGTGGGCCTCGCGCTCGTGGTGTACGCCGCGCTGCGCTCGACCACCGTGGAGGGCGCCCTGTCGGCCTTCACCGTCGGCTACCTGCTCGACGTCTTCACGGGCCGGCCCACGGGCCTCTTCCCCGCGCTGGCGGTGCTCGTCTTCCTCCTCGTGCGCGCCGGGGGGCTCCTGCTGGACGGCCGCAGCCGGGGCGCCTACGTGCTCTTCACGGCCGGCGCGACGGCGGTGCACGCGCTGCTGGCCGTCTTCTTCTCGTGGCTCACCTCGCGGGCGGGCAGCGGCCACGTGCTGTCGCTCTCGGGCATGCCGCTGCAGGTGGTGCTGACGACGCTCGCGGGCCTGGCCATGTTCCCGCTGCTCGAGAAGATCGAGCCCGGCGAGCGGCCCGTGCCCGGGGTGCTGCAGTGAAGCTCTCCTCCGGCCACGCGCCGCGCGAGCTGCGCACCCGCATCTTCGTGCTGGGCGGCTTCTTCCTGCTGGGCCTGCTGGTGCTCGCCGTCAACCTCTACCGGCTGATGGTGGTTCGCTACGAGGAGTTCTTCGCGCTCAGCATCGACAACCAGTTCAAGGACGTGCGCGTGCGCGCCCCGCGCGGCCTCATCCGCGATCTGCGCGGCGAGGTGCTGGTCGACGCGCGCCCGAGCCTCGACGTCTTCATCACGCCGGCCTTCTGCCAGAAGTGCGTGGCCGAGGTGATCCCCCGGCTGCAGCAGCTCCTCGGGTGGGACGACGAGCAGCGCGCGCGGGTGGTGCAGTTGGTGCGCGACGCCCGCGGCCCCCAGCGCTACCAGCAGCTCGTGGCGCAGGTCGACCTCTCGCGCGACGAGTTCGACGTGCTCAACGCGCACCAGCACCAGCTCCCCGGCGTGGACCTCGAGGCGGTGCCCCACCGGCACTACCGGGCGGGCGCGGCCCTGGCGCACGTGCTGGGCTTCATGAACGAGGTCACCAGCGAAGAGCTGGCGCGCCTCAACTCCGTGGGCCCCGATGATCGGCCGCCCTACGCCATGGGCGACTACACCGGGCGCCGCGGCGTCGAGCGCAGCTTCGAGGCCGTGCTGCGCGGGCAGGACGGCTGGGTCAAGCAGGTGGTGAACGCGCGCGGTGAGGTGATGCGCGACGCCCGGGGCACCGTGCTGCGCCGCGACGAGGTGCCGCCGCGGCCGGGCAAGAACCTGGTGCTGTCCATCGACGCGCGGCTGCAGGCCGAGGCCGAGGCCGTCTTCCCCGGCGTGGCGGGCGCGGTGGTGGCCCTCGACGCGCGCACCGGCTTCGTGCGCGCCCTGGTGAGCCGGCCGGCCTTCGACCCCAACGAGATGACGGGCCGCGTCTCGCCGCAGCGCCTCGCGCAGCTCAACCGCGACCCGCTCCAGCCCATGGTGTTCCGCGCCGGCGCCGAGCACTACCACCCGGGCTCCACCTTCAAGGTGGTGACGCTGCTCGCCGCGCTGCAGCAGGGCGTCTTCACGTCGCAGACGTCCGTCACCTGCGGCGGCGGCTACCAGCTCGGCTCCCGGCGCTGGCGCTGCCACAAGGAGAGCGGCCACGGGCCCGTCAACGCCCACGTGGCGATGAAGGTGAGCTGCGACACCTACTTCTACCGGGCGGCCGATCTCCTCGGCGTCGACCCCATCGCCGCCGTGGGCAAGGCCCTGGGTCTGGGGCACGTCACGGGCCTGGGCGTTGCGGCGGAGGTGCCCGGCGTGATGCCCGACAGCGCGTACCACAACCGCGTCACGCCCGGCGGCTACACCAAGGGCATGGCGCTCAACACGGCCATCGGCCAGGGCGACGTGAACGTGACGCCGCTGCAGCTCGCGGTG
>CAYUZK010000021.1:0-26183 GCA_964449625.1 uncultured Archangium sp. | reverse complement strand
AAGACGGCGCAGATGGACTACTGGCAGCGCGACCACGCCTGGTTCGCCGCGGTGGCCCCGGTGGAGGCGCCGGAGCTGGTGGTGGTGGTGCTCAACGAGCACGGCGGGCACGGTGGCTCCGACGCGGCGCCGGCGGCCATGGCCGTGGTCCGCAAGTACTTCGAGCTGAAGCGCATGGACGGCGAGGCCTTCGGGCTCGAGTACGAAGCGCCGAAGCCGGCGCCCGTGGTGAAGGCGGCGCCGCTCATGCCGCCGCTGACGCCGCCGCGCGAGGGGCCGGGCCCGGAGCTGGCGAGGCAGGCGCCGACGCAGGACACCGGGGCGGGCATCGAGCGCGATCCACCGGTGGCGCCGTCGGCCGTCGCCGCCTCGCCGCGGCCCGAGGCCGTTGCGCCGCGCCCCGAGCCCGGGGAGCCGCTCCTGCCGCCCTCCGACGAGCCGGAAGGGGGGCGCTGATGACGCTGCGCGTGCAGCCGTCGCTGACGGCCAACGTGCCCTGGGCGCTGGTGGGGGCCGTGCTGCTGACGGCGGTAGTGGGCATCTACAACCTCGCGTCGGCCTCGCGCCCGCCGAGCTCCCCGGTGTGGACCTCGCAGGCGCTGTACCTGTTGGTGGGCCTGGGCGCGGTGGTGGCCGTGGCCCTGGTCGACTACCGCTTCCTCCAGCGGGCCACGGTGCCGCTGTACGTGCTCAACGTCGCGGCGCTCATCGGCCTCAAGTTCTTCGGGCACACCGCCAAGGGCGCCGAGAGCTGGTTCGTGCTCGGCCCCTTCCGGCTCCAGCCGGCGGAGTTCATGAAGCTGGGCATGGTGCTGATGCTCGCGAAGTACTTCCACGACGACGAGCACCCACCGGCCCGCGGCTATGGCTTCTGGAAGCTGGTGCCGCCGGCGGCCATCGCCCTGGGGCCCACGGCCCTGGTGCTGGTGCAGCCCGACCTGGGCACCGCGCTGATGATGGTCTTCACCGCGCTCACCATCATCCTCTTCTCGCGGCCGAGCTGGCCGGTGCTGGCGGTCATGGGCCTGGGCTTCGCGCTGAGCGTGGGCGTGCTGTGGAACGACTACGTGCGCGAGCAGGCCGAGCCGCGGGTGACGGTGGTGCGCCACCACTTGAAGAAGCACCAGGACGCGCGCATCTCGGGCTGGCTCGACCCCACCAGCGACCTGCGCGGCTCGAACTACCACGCGATGCAGTCGAAGATCGCCGTGGGCAGCGGCGGCTGGAGCGGCAAGGGGTGGATGCAGGGCACCCAGACGGGCCTGCGCTTCTTGCCCGAGCAGCACACCGACTTCATCTTCAGCGTCTTCGCCGAGGAGCAGGGCTACGCGAAGAGCCTGGGGCTGCTGGTGCTCTACGGCGCGGTGCTGCTGGCGGCCCTGGGCGTGGCGCTGTCGGCCCGGGAGCGCTTCGGGGCCTGGGTGGCGGTGGGCATCGCGGCGATGGTCTTCTGGCAGGTCTTCGAGAACATCGGGATGGTGACGGGCCTGCTCCCCATCACCGGCATCACGCTGCCCTTGATGAGCTACGGCGGCAGCTCGATGGTGAGCGTGATGCTCGGCGTGGGGCTGCTCGTAAACATCGCCATGCGCCGGCAGATGTTCCGCGGGTAGGGCGCGGCAGGGCCTTTCAGTTTCGGGCCGCCGTGCTACAGGCGCCCTCGCCATGAACCCCGCGCTGGTGATCATCCCCACGTACAACGAGGCAGAGAACCTCGAGCCCATCAGCGCCGCCGTGCTGAAGGCGGACCCCCGCGTCGACATCCTCGTGGTGGACGACAACAGCCCCGACGGCACCGGCCAGCTCGCCGACGCCCTGGCCGCGAAGGAGCCGCGCGTGCGGGTGCTGCACCGCGAGAAGAAGGAGGGCCTGGGCCGCGCGTACCTCCACGCCTTCCGGTGGGCGCTCGAGCACGGCTACCAGTACATCATCGAGATGGACGCGGACTTCAGCCACGACCCGCGCTACCTGCCGGGGCTGCTCGACGCGGCCGTGGCCGGCGCCGACGTGGCCCTCGGCAGCCGCTACGTCGAGGGCGGCGGCACGGTGAACTGGGGCGTGGGGCGGCAGCTCATCTCGCAGGGCGGCTCGCTGTACGCGCGCTCGATCCTCGGGGTGAAGATCCGCGACCTGACCGGCGGCTTCAAGTGCTTCAACCGGCGCGTGCTCGAGGCCATCGACCTCGACGCGGTGCAGTCGAGCGGCTACGCGTTTCAGATCGAGCTGACCTACCGCGCGCTGAAGAAGGGCTTCACGGTGAAGGAGCTGCCCATCGTCTTCGAGGACCGCCGCGTCGGGCAGTCGAAGATGAGCAAGAAGATCTTCCTCGAGGCCGTGCGCATGGTGTGGAAGCTCCGCCTCACGGTGTGACGCGATGCTGGCGGCCTTTGCCCTCGCGCTGCCGGCGGTGCTCTTCATCGTCGACCCCATCGGGGTGGTGCCGCTGTTCGTGACGATGACCGCGAAGGACTCGCCCGAGAAGTGCCGGGCGATGGCGCTGCGGGCCTGCCTGGCGGCCGCCGGCATCCTCACCTTCTTCGCGCTCTTCGGCACGCTGGTGTTCCAGGTCTTCGGGGTGACGCTGGCGGCCTTCCGCGTGGCCGGGGGGCTCCTGCTCATGCTCACCGCCCTCGACATGCTGCGCGCGAAGCACCCGGGCACGAAGACGAGCGACGCCGAGACGCGCGAAGGCGCCGACCAGGAGGACATCGCCATCGTGCCCCTGGCCATGCCGCTGCTCGCGGGGCCGGGGGCCATCGCCACGGTGATGGTGCTCATGGCGCAGTTCGGCGCGGGCCTCGAGGCGGCGGTGCCGGTGCTCTCGTCGATCGCGCTGACCATGCTGGTCGCCTACGGGCTCCTGCGGAGCGCGCAGGGCGTCAAGCGGGTGCTCAAGCAGACGGGCATCGCCATCCTCGAGCGGCTCTTCGGGCTCATCCTCTCGGCCATCGCGGTGCAGTTCATCTTCGAGGGCGGCCGGGAGCTGCTCAAGGGCTGAGGTACCGGCGGCGTCGGGCGTGGTAGACCCCCGGGTCTGATGGCGACTCGGCTGGGGGCCTACGTCCTCGAGAAGAAGATCGGCGCGGGGGGCATGGCCGACGTGTACCTGGCGCAGGGGCCGCGCGGCGCCTGCGTGCTCAAGGTGCCGCACGCACACCTGTGCGACAACGCCGAGTTCGTGCGCATGTTCCTCGACGAGGCGCAGCTGCTCGCGCAGCTGCACCACCCGGGCATCGCCGAGATCTACGACCTCGGGCAGGCGGGCGGCCTGTACTACCTGGCGATGGAGTACGTGCCCGGCTTCGACCTGATGACCATCAGCCTCGAGCACGAGCGCAACGGCGAGCTCATCTCGCCGGAGCTGTGCGCGCGCATCGTGGCCGACGTGGCCGCGGCGCTGCACTACGCCCACGAGGCGAAGGGCAAAGACGGGCAGCCGCTGCACCTGGTGCACCGCGACGTGACGCCGCACAACATCCTCCTGTCGCGGCAGGGCGTGGTGAAGCTCATCGACTTCGGGGTCGCGCGGGCGGCGAACACCATGCACCGCACGCAGGCGGGCTTCGTGAAGGGCAAGTACCCCTACATGGCCCCGGAGCAGGTGACGGGGCAGGTCATCGACCGCCGGGTCGACGTCTATGCGCTGGGGCTGGTGCTCTACGAGCTGCTCACCAACACCCGGGCGCTGCAGGGCGAGACGGAGATCCAGCAGATCGACTCCGCGCGCACCTCGCGCATCCGCCCGGTGGAGCAGCTGCGGCCCAACGTGCCGGTGCCGCTGCGGCAGATCCTCGGCGGCTGCCTGCACCCGGAGGTCGAGGGCCGGTACCCCACCGCGCTGGCGGTGAAGGAGGACCTCGAGAAGTACCTCGCCCTCGCGCGCCAGGCGCTGGGCCAGGAGGACCTGCTGCGCCTCTTCCGCGGAGTGGCCGCCGACACCGGGCAGGTGGACGAGTCGAGCTTCGCCGGCCGCCCCACCGAGCTGGAGCAGCCGGTGTCGGGCGGAGGCGCGGTGGTGCTGCCCGCTGGGCCCGTGGAGCCGGCCTCAGTGGACGCGCTGGGCTCGTCGCCTACGGCCCCCAGCATGAAGCACGTCGCCTTGGCGACGCCGGTGCAGGTCAGCGAGCCCTCCCCCACCGTGCTGACCACGCCGCGGGTCGTGACGGGCGCCACGCCTCGGCAGGGCGCCCGCACGATCCCGGTGCTGGCGGGGCTGTCGCTGGTGGTCATCGGCCTGGTGCTGGCGCTGTGGCAGCCGTGGGCCGGCGCCGCGCCCGTCGCTGCCGCCGTCGATGCCGGCGTGACGCCGCTGGTGGAGGACTTCCACTTCCCGCCGGAGGATGCGGGCGCGGCCGTGGCCCTCGGCGAGCCGCCGCCGACGGAGGCCGAGGAGGACGCGGGCCAGGCGCCGGTGGTCCCGACGCCGAAGGAGCCGGATCGCCGCGCGGCCATCGTCAACGTGTCGGCCTCCATCGACGCCGAGGTGCTGGTGAACGGCAAGTCGTGGGGCCGCGTGCCGAAGGAGCTCGAGCTGGCGCCGGGCAAGCACGTCATCGTCGTGCAGAACAAGGCCGAGAAGTTCCGCCGCGCCGTGACGTGGACGCTCAAGCCCGGCGAGTCGCGAGACCTGGTGGTGGCCGCCGGCAAGGGCACCGTCACCGTAGACGTGCAGCCCTTCGCGCAGATCCGCGTGGACGGCGCCGCGGTGACGACCGGCCCCGTGTCCTTCAAGGAGCTGGCGCTCTTCGAGGGGGCGCACACCATCGAGTGCGTGCTGGAGGACCCGGCGCTGCCTGCCCCGCGCAAGAAGACGAGGTCGGTGACGGTGACGCCCGGCTCATCGCAGAAGCTGTCGTTCAACATGCTGGTGGAGTGACGCCCATGCCCGCCGGGCCCCTGCTCGCGCACGTGCTCGAGACGCGCTTCACGCAGGGCGTCTCGTTCGAGTGGGAGGAGCTCTTCGCCTTCCTCCGCCACCCCGAGTTCCCCGCGCGGGAGGCCACGCTGCGCCGCGAGCTGGCGGAGGCGATCTCGGGGCACCTCGTCAGCCCGGCAGAGTTCGAGGCCCTGACCGCCATCGACCGGGACAGCCAGGCCGACGTGGACGACTTCCTGCGACGGGAGCTGTGGGCGCCACTCTTCGGCGGCGACGTCACGCCCTGAGCCTTTCCAGGCGGTGCGCATTTTTTGTTTTTCGTCGCCGTGCGCTACGACCTCCGCATGAGCGTGGTCGCGTGGGCGGTGCTGGCGTCGGTGGTGGCGGGCGCGGAGCAATGGGCGGACGAGCCGGTGGCGTCGCCGCCCGTCGCGCTGCCGGAGGCGCCGCGCTTCGGACCGGTGATCGGCGCGCACCTCGCGATGACGCAGTCGTCGACCGCTGCGCCCGTCGGGGGGGCGCGGCTGGGCGCCCGGCTCCGCGTCGCCCCGCACGTGGCGCTCGGGTTGGTCGGCCTGTGGGAGGTCGAGTCGGTCTTCGCGCTCGCCCCGGGGGGCCTGGCTGGCGTCGAGTCCCGCGTCGTTCCCGTGCACGGGCTGTTCGGCCTGCTCCGCCTCGAGGTCTTTTCGGTCAGCGCCTTCGAGCGCGTGCTGGTGCCGGAGCTGACGGTCGGCGCGCACTTCGGCGTAGGTCGCCTCCTCGCCGAGGGCCACGCGGCGACAGGGTTTCGCTGGGGCCTCTCGCTCGGGCTGACCCGGCTCCGGCCGTCGGGGTGGTGGTTCCCAGTGTTCCTCGAGCTGGGGCAGGAGTGGGGCGCCCCGAGCGGCGACGCGACCTGGCGCCTCGTGGCGGGTGTCGGGCTGTGAGCTGAAGAATCAGGCTGGCCGCGCGAGGCGCAGCACGCCGTCGGCGACCCGGCCCGCGGCGCCGGGGGCGCCCAGCGTCGCGCGCAGCTCGTCGAGGCCCGTGAGGCACGCCTCACGCGCGGGCCCGTGCCACAGCGGCGTCAGCGCCTGCACCACGTTGTCGACGGTGAAGTCGCCCTGCAGCAGCTCGGGCACCACCTTCTTCTGGGCGAGCAGGTTGACCAGGCAGAAGAAGGGGATGCGCACCAGCGCGCGGCCGACCCAGTAGCTCACGGGGCTCACGCGGTAGACGGCGACGAGCGGGCGGCGCATGAGGCCGGCCTCGAGCGTCGCGGTGCCCGAGGCGACCAGGGCCACGTCGCTGGCGCCGACGACCTCCGCCGCGCGGCCGTCGATGAAGGTGACCTCGACGCCGGCGAAGGTCGCCGCCACCACGTCGCGCGGCAGGCCGGGCGCGACGGGCACTACGAGCTGCACGCCGGGCTTTTCGGCCGCCACGCGCCGGGCGACCTCCCGGAGCGTGCCGCCCAGGCGCGAGAGCTCGGAGCGGCGGCTGCCGGGGAGGATGGCGAGGGTGGGGCGGGCCGGGTCGAGCCCGAGGGCTCGGCGGAAGTCCGCGGGCGGCGCGGCCGGCGGGAGCTGATCGAGCACTGGGCTGCCCACGTAGGTCGCCGGCACGCCGCGGTCGCGCAGGAACTTCTCTTCGAAGGGCAAGATGCAGAAGAGCTCGTCGACGCGCTGGGCGATGGTCTTCGTGCGGCCCTCGCGCCAGGCCCACACCATCGGCGCCACGTAGTAGGCGACGGGCACGCCGAGGCGCTTGAGGTGCTTGGCGAGGCGCAGGTTGAAGTCGGGCACGTCGACGAGGAGCGCGACGGCCGGGCGCCGCGCCTTCGCGGCCTTCACGAGATCCTGCAGCACGCGCCAGATGCGCGGCACCTTGGGGAGCACCTCGACGATTCCCATGACGGAGATCTCCTGGGCGCCGTGCACGAGCTCCACGCCGCGCGCCGCGAGCTTCGGGCCGCCCATGCCGAAGAAGCGCAGGTCGCTGCGCCGCGCCTGCAGAGCAGCGACGACGTCGGCGGCGTGTTGGTCGCCCGAGGCTTCACCCGCGACGACGAGGACGTCCATGGTGTCACTCGCGTACCGGACGCGGGTGGACCGTGTAAAGAGCGGCGACCCGATGGCCTCTCCGCTCTTCTCCGCCATGAAGCGCCTCTTGTGGCTGGGGCGGCCGCACTGGCGGCTCCTCGGCGTGGCCTTCGCCTGCATGGCGGTGGTGGGCGTGACGACGGGGGCCTACGCGTTCCTGATGGGGCCGGCGCTGCGCTTCCTCCTCACCGGCGGCACGGCGGGCCTGGGGCTGGCGGGGCCGCTCCTCGCCGGGCGCGAGACGCTGAGCATCGCCGAGGCGCGCTGGTGGCTCGGCGGCGCGGTGGCCGTCATCGGCGCGGTGAAGGGCCTGGGCTATTTGGGGCAGTTCTACTTCGTGGGCCTCTTCGGGCAGCGCGTGGTGGTGGACCTGCGGCGGCGGCTCTTCGAGCGGCTCCTGAGCCTGTCGCCGGGGCAGCGCTCCACGCAGCTCTCGGGCGATCTCCTCAGCCGCTTCACGGCCGACGTCGCCTCCGTGGAGCAGGCCGCGACCTACACCGTGGCGAGCTGGCTGCGCGACAGCCTGCAGATCGTCGTGCTGGTGGGCGTGGCGGTGAGCCTCTCGTGGCAGCTCTCGCTCCTCGCGCTGGTGGCGGTGCCGGTGGCGGTGCTGCCGGCCTCGCGGCTCACGGCGGCGCTGCTGCGGCGCACGCGCGAGGGGCAGGCGGCGCTCGGCGGCCTCGCGGGGCAGGTGCAGGAGGGCCTGGGCGCCATGCGCACGCTGCAGGCCTTCTCGGCGGAGCAGACGGAGCTGACGCGCTTCCGCCACCGGGCCGGCGCGGTGGAGCGGGCGCTCTCGCGCGCGGCCTGGGCGCGGGCTGGCGTGCCGGGGCTGATGGAGATCCTCGCCTCCGTCGCCATCGCCGCGACGCTGGCCTGGGCCGTGGCAAGCGAGGCCGTGGCGCCCGACGCGCTGGTGTCCTTCCTCGGCGCGCTGATCCTCGTCTACCAGCCGGCGAAGGACCTGGGCCGGGTGAGCCAGTTCGCCATCGTCGCGGCCGGCGCGCTCGAGCGCATCGAGGCGGTGCTGACGCTGCCCACGGCCGTCGAGGGTGGCACGGAGGTGCTGCCGCCGCTCGCGCGGGAGCTCCGCGTGGAGGACGTGCACTTCTCGTGGGGCGCGCGGCCGGCGCTCGCGGGCGTGTCGCTCACGGCGAAGGCCGGCGAGGTGACGGCGCTGGTGGGCGAGAGCGGCAGCGGCAAGAGCACGCTCGCGGCGCTGCTGCTGCGGCTCGAGGTGCCGGCGCAGGGGCGCATCACCTTCGACGGGGTGGACGCGGCCCGGGGCACGCTGGCTTCGGTGCGCGCGCAGTGCTCGCTCGTCACGCAGGAGCCGCTGCTCTTCAGCGCCTCGGTGCGCGACAACCTGCGGCTGGTGCGGCCCGGCGCGAGCGACGCCGAGCTCGAGGCCGCGTGCCGCACGGCCACCGCGTGGGACTTCATCGAGGCGCTGCCGCTCGGCCTCGACACGCTCATCGGCGAGCGCGGCGTGACGCTGTCGGGCGGGCAGAAGCAGCGGCTGTGCCTCGCGCGCGCGGTGCTCTCGGGCGCGCCGGTGCTGCTGCTCGACGAGGCGACGAGCAATCTGGACCCCGAGAGCGAGCGCGAGGTGCTGCGCGCGCTCGAGCTCGTGGCGAAGGGCCGCACCACGCTCGTCATCGCGCACCGGCTGAGCGCGGTGCGCGACGCGGATCAGCTCGTGGTGCTCGATGCGGGGCGCGTGGTCGAGGTGGGCCGCCACGAGGCGCTGCTCGCCGCCGGTGGGCCCTACGCGCGGCTGTGGGCGAAGCAGGAGCGCTGACGCCCGGGCGCTCCGGCGCGCCGACCTGCCTCGTCGGGCCTCGCTGGCACCTCGTGAGGCCGCATGAGCTGCGCCGACCCGCTCGCGCATCGGTCCGGGGAGCGCCCCGCGAACGCTGACGCCCGGCCGCTACGGCGCGCCGACGACCTCGCCCAGCACGAGCGACGAGAGCCGGCTGAAGCGGGGCGCGAGCTTGAGCAGCCGCTGCGCCGCCTCGCCGGTGATGCCGCTCTGCGAGAGGTCGAGCGTGACGAGCGACGCCGCGAGGGGCGAGGCGACGAGCGCGTCGATGGCGGAGCGGCCGAGCTGATCGCCCCGCACGGTGAGCGACTGGAGCGAGGGCAGGGCCAGCACCGGCCCGAGGGCCTCGGCATCCACAGCTTCGAGGCTCGTGAGCGTCAACGCCTGGAGCGAGCCCGCCACCGACTGCAGCACGAAGCCCAGGCCGCCCACCGTGAGCGCGTCCATGGGGAGCGCGAGGGCGCTGAGGCCGGGGCAGGGGAGCGCGGCGGGCGTGATGAGCTGCGCCGACACCGTCAGGCGCGAGAGCCCCGAGAGGCCCGGGCCGAGGGCCGCCAGGTCCAGCTCGTTGCAGATGAGCGAGAGCGCGCGCAGGTGCCGCGGCGGGTGCGCCGAGAGGTGGCGCAGCGAGAGATCTCCCGGGCTCGCGTCCACCACCAGCTCCTGGAGGAAGCGGCAGCTCGGGTGCGCCAGCTCCCGCGCCAGCAGCACAGCCGGCCAGTCGGACAGGTGCGCCTCCCAGCCGCGGTGCCGCACGAGCTCGAAGAGGAGCGTGTGCACGAAGCCCCACCGCCACTGCGCGCGCTGCGCCTGGGCCACGCGGATGCCGCGCGTGAGGAGCAGCGCCTCTTCTCGCTCGCGTCGCCGGCGGTTGCCCCGCTGCGGCTCGAGCTGCAGCGCGATGAGCTCGCCGCGGGGGTCGCCGCGCTGCGTGTACCAGTCGGCCAGTACCGCGTACCCGCGGGCATCGTCTGGCGCCGCGTCGATCAGCGCCTCCAGGGCTTCCCGCTCCTCGCTCACGCCAGCGCTTCTTCGCACCCCGGCGCCCTGTGGGCCAACTCCTCGGAACGGCTGGCGGGCGGCGCGGCCCCCCCTGACATGGGTGCCCGACTGACACCTCGCTGGCGGGCGGCGGCGTGAGTTTTCTGGCGCGTAAATGCATGAAATTGCTTGTGAATGGGTTGCGTCGCGCACTTCCTATCG
Organism: uncultured Archangium sp.; assembly: GCA_964449625.1. Taxonomy (GTDB): domain Bacteria; phylum Myxococcota; class Myxococcia; order Myxococcales; family Myxococcaceae; genus Archangium_A. The sequence goes on along the minus strand of CAYUZK010000021.1, from coordinate 16,201 downwards.
GTAGGAGGGCAGGCGCGCGCGTGGAGAACACGACGCCACCGGGGCTGACGCCGACGCCAGCCTCCACGAAACGACGGGGTGACCATGTCGAAGCGACTGATGAGTGCGGGGCTGGTGCTGGTGGCGTGCGTGGCGATGGCCGACGAGAAGCCCGCCATCGACGCGTTCCTGGCCCGGCGCGAGGTGAAGCCGCTGGTCGACGCGTCGGCCCTCTCGCGCAGCGGCCGGGCGGCGTTGGCCGCGGGCGCCGTCACCTCCGTCGAGCCCCGACTGGGCGTGCCGACCTTCTTCTGGGCCGGGCGCGCTCCCGCGGGTACGCGCACCTTCCGCGAGCAGGGCCTGTCTGCGGAGCAGGCGGCGCGTCGGTACCTCGTGGCGCACGCGGAGCTCTACCGCGGCGAGGTGGCCCGCTGGGCGGAGGCGCGTGTCTCGCACCTGCACGAGCTGCACGACGGCACCGCCGTCATCGTCACCTTCCAGCAGCGCGTGGGCGGGGTGCGCGTCTTCCGCGACGAGCTCAAGGTGATCATGACGCCGAAGCTCGAGCTCGTGGCGCTCGCCGGCGCGCTCACGCCGGAGCTCAAGGTGCGCGGTGACTTCTCGCTCACCGCGGAGTCCGCCCTCGCGTCGGCCTACGAGAACCTCACCGGCGCCGCGCTCGAGGTCGGGCAGCTCACCTCGCTGGGCCTCTTCGGCGGCGGCTACCAGCACCACCGGCTGGCCCAGGCGCCCACGCCCGCGCGCAGCCGCCCCGTGTACTTCCCGCTCCCCGACGGGCTCGTGCCGGGCTTCTACGTCGAGCTCGACGTGCCCACCTCCGAGACGGACTCGGAGCACTTCTCGTTCGTGGTCTCGGCCGTGGACGGCGCGGTGCTGTACCGCAAGAACCTCACCGTGGCGCACGGCTACCGGGTGTGGGCCGACACCGTGGCGCCCTTCTTCCCGCACGACGGGCCGCAGGGCTCGGTGGCGACGCCGCACCCCACGGGCACCACGAGCGGCTACGACCCGGGCACCACGACGCAGGTGCTCGTCACGCTCGACCACGCGGGGCTCTCCACCGGCGACCCGTGGCTCGCGCCGATGGCCACCGAGACGCGGGGCAACAACGTCAGCGCCTACGCCGACATCACCCGGAGCAACGGCTTCACCGCGGGCAGCGACGTCATGGGCACCACCTCGGCCCCCGAGGTCTTCGACTACGTCTACGACTTCCTGCAGGGGCCCGGCGGCAACGTGTCGCAGCGGCAGGCGGCCATCGTGCAGCTCTTCTTCAACAACAACTTCTTCCACGACTGGTTCTACGACGTCGGCTTCGACGAGGCGGCGGGCAACGCGCAGATCGACAACAAGGGCCGCGGCGGGCTGGGCAACGATCCGCTGCGGGCCGAGGCGCAGGACTACTCGGGCCGCAACAACGCCAACATGTCCACGCCGTCTGACGGCGCGCCGCCGCGCATGCAGATGTACATCTTCGACGGCAAGGAGACGCGGCGCCTCACGGCCAACCTCGCCACGCCGCAGACCTTCACCACCTCCGGCGCCACCTTCGGGCCGGTCAACTACGACCTGACGGCCGAGTTCGTGCTGGTGAACGACGGCGACAGCACGCCCACCGACGGCTGCGGCACGACCTTCAACGCCGCGGTGGCGGGCAAGGTCGCCCTCATCGATCGCGGCACGTGCACCTTCATCCAGAAGGTGCAGAACGCGCAGGCCAACGGCGCCGTGGGCGTCATCATCGCCAACAACCAGACGGGCTCGCCGCCGGACCTCGTGGGCTCGGGCGGCACGCCCGTCACCATCCCCTCGATGTCGGTGACGCTGGCCTCGGGCACGACGCTCAAGGCCATGGCGGCGGGCACGACGCTCACGCTCTTCCGCGAGAAGGCGCTCGACCGCGACGGCACCCTCGACAACGGCGTGGTCGCGCACGAGTGGGGGCACTTCATCTCCAACCGCCTCATCGGCGACGCCAACGGCATCTCCAACAAGCAGGCCGTGGGCATGGGGGAGGGGTGGGGCGACTTCCACTCTGCGCTGATGATCGCCCGCGAAGACGACGCCCAGGCGCCCTCCAACGCGAACTGGAACGGCGTGTACTCGCTCTCGGGCTGGGCCTCGTACGCCGGCGACGTCAACGGCTACTACTTCGGCTTCCGCCGCTACCCGCTCTCGGCGGACCTCGCCAAGAACCCGCTCACCTTCAAGCACATTCAGGAAGGCGTGCGGCTGCCGGCGGGCATCCCCGTGGCGTTCGGGAGCTCGGGCCAGGGGAACTCCGCGGTGCACGCCACCGGCGAGGTGTGGGCGGTGATGCTGTGGGAGGTCTACGTCTCGCTCCTGCGCGACAGCCGCTACACCTTCACCCAGGCGCGCGACCTCATGCGCGGCTACCTCGTGGCCGCCTACAAGGCGACGCCCATCATGCCCACCTTCGTGGACGCCCGCGACGCGCTGCTGGCCGTCACCGCCGCCCGCGACACGCAGGACTTCGCCCAGTTCTGGGCCGCCTTCGCCCGCCGCGGCCTGGGCATGGGCGCGGTGGCGCCCGATCGCGACTCGCAGAGCAACTCGCCCGTCACCGAGAGCTTCGTGGTGGGCAACGCGGTGGCCATCACCGACGTGGCCCTCGACGACTCGGTCATGAGCTGCGACCAGGACGGCCGGCTGGACGCGAACGAGCAGGGCGTCTTGACGGTGACGCTGCGCAACACGGGCACCGGCGCGCTGACCGCGGCCTCGCTCGCCGTCGCCAGCGCCACCGCGGGCCTCACCTTCCCCTCGGGAACGAGCTTCGCCGTGCCCTCCATGGCGCCCTTCGGCTCGGCCACGGTGCAGGTGCCAGTGGCCCTCGGCAACGTCGCCGGCGTGCAGGGCGGCATGTTCTCGCTCACGGTCACCGACGCCTCGCTGGCCATGGGCCCGGCGACGAAGCAGGCGATGTTCCGCCTCAACTTCGACATCCGCCCCAACGGGAGCGCCTTCGACGACGTCGAGGCCCCCATGTCGCAGTGGACGGCGGCGTCGGACCCCAACGGCAACACCGGCAGCAACTTCCGCATCTTCCAGGCCTCGGCCACGGAGCATTACTGGTTCGGCCCGAACCCCGCGTCGGCGGCTGACACCTGGCTCCTCTCGCCGCCGCTGCAGGTCGGCGCCGGCGACTTCGTCATCACCTTCAAGCACCGCTGGGACTTCGAGCGAGACCAGGTCGAGAACTACGACGGCGCCGTGGTGGAGGTGAGCACCGACGGCCGCACGTGGACCGACGTCGGCACCTCCGCGACGCCCGGCTACAACGGCACGCTGACGACCTCGCAGAACCAGAGCGCCAACCCGCTGCGCGGCAAGCGGGCCTTCGTGGCCACCAGCGCCAACTACCCGGCGTTCAACCCCGAGACCATCGACCTGGGCACGCGCTACGCGGGGCAGACGGTGCGCTTCCGCTTCCGCATCGGGGCCGACGAGGCCGCGGCCGCCAAGGGCTGGGAGATCGACGACATCCGCTTCGCGGGGCTCGTCAACCTGCCCTTCAGCAAGGTGGTGAGCGACCCCAACACCTGCACCAACGCGGCGCCCACGGCGATGGTGGGGCCCAACCTCGAGGTCGACGAGCGCACGCTGGTGACGCTCGGCGGCTCGGGCACGGACCCCGACGACGACCCCATCACGCTCACCTGGACGCAGGTCGGCGGGCCGATGGTGACGGTGACCGACGGCACCTTCACCGCGCCCGAGGTGACGGTCGACTCCCTGGTGGAGTTCGAGTTCACCGTCAGCGACGGCCGCGCCACCACGGCGCCGCTGCCGCAGACGGTGCTGGTGCGCAACGTCAACCGCCCCCCGGTAGCCTCCGCGCCCGCGCTGCAGGAGGCGGAGATGGGCGCCCTCGTGACGGTGCTGGGCCAGGGCCTCGACCCCGACGGCGACGTCGTCACCTATGAGTGGAGCCAGGTCTCCGGGCCCGAGGTGGGCCTGGCCGGCGTCGACACCGACGCCGTGAGCTTCACCGCCCCCACGGTGCCCGTGGAGGAGACGGTGCGCCTGCAGCTCGTGGTGCGCGACGGAGCGCTCACCTCGGAGCCCGCCTTCGTCGACGTGGTGGTGAAGAACCCCGCGCCGGTGGGCCACATCGACGAGCCGAAGGGCTGCGACTGCAGCGCGGGCCTCGACGCCGGGCTCTTCGCTCTGGGCGCGCTGGCCTTCGCGCTCCGCCGCCGCCGCACGTGAGGGACAGCTCGCCCCGCGGCATTGGGCGTGAATTCGCCCGGCCGCGGGGTAAGGTGCGCCGCCCATGAAGCACCTCCTCACGTTGTGCGTGGCCGTGACGTTCGCTGGCTGTTTCTTCCCCGCTGATCGCGGCCGGGTGCTCGAGGAGCGCGTCGACGCGCTGGGCGCCGACAACCAGAAGCTCATCGCGGAGCTCAAGGACACGCGCGGGCGCCTCGAGGAGACCATCGCGCAGCTCCAGACAGCGCTCGATCAGCTCGATCGCGCCAGCCGCACCACCGGCGCCAACATGGGCGTGAAGGTAGACACCGCGCTGCAGGACATCGCCGTGCTGCGCGGCCAGGTCGAGGCCCAGCAGTTCAAGGTGCAGGAGCTCGAGACGAGGCTGACGACGGCGCCGGCGCCGGGCCCGGTGGCCGCCGCGGCCGAGCCGAAGAAGGAGGAGCTCAAGCGCCCCGAGGAGCCGAAGGACTTCCTCAAGCTGTGCGAGGACAAGGCGAAGGCCGGCGAGACCGAGCTGGCGCGCAAGCTGTACATGGAGTTCTTGCGCAAGTTCCCCCGCGACGAGAGCGTGGGCGAGGCGCACTTCGGCCTGGGCGAGCTGTCCTTCGGGGAGCAGAAGTGCCGCGAGGCGCTCTACGAGTACGGCAAGGTCATCCAGGAGCACGCGAAGACGCGCTCGGCGCCGACGGCGTACCTGCGCTCGGCCGACTGCTTCAAGCAGCTCAAGATGAACGACGAGGCCCGGCTGGCCCTCGAGGAGCTGGTGAAGAGCCACCCCAAGAGCGACGCCGCGAAGACCGCGAAGACGCGCCTGGCCGAGCTCCGGAAGGGCAAGAAGTGAGGGCCGCCGCGCTGCTGGTGGCGCTGCTCGCGCTGCCGTCCTTCGGCGGGAGTAAGGCCCTCACGCTCGTCTTCCAGGGAGACAACGGGGGCGAAGTCGCCCCCTGTGGCTGACGCGCCAACCCCACTGGCGGTCTGGCCAGGCGCAAGACGGTGCTGGACGCCCTGACGGGCCCGTGGCTCGGGCTCGACTCGGGCAACGCGCTCTTCCGCAACGCGGGCATGGCGACGGACGAGGATCGGGCGCGGGCGGCCTTCATCCTCGACGTGATGGCGCGCCAGGGCACGCGGGCGGCGGCCGTGGGGCAGCGGGATCTCTCGGCCGGCGTCGGGTGGCTCGAGGCCCAGGCGAAGGCCTCGAAGGTGCAGTGGCTGTCGGCCAACCTCGTGCGCGGCGGCAAGCCGGTGTTCCCCGCCTCGACGCTGCTGGAGGTGGACGGCGTCAAGGTGGCCGTCGTCGGCCTCACCGCGCCGGGGGCCGTCGCCCCAGACAAGGACGTCGAGGCCCTGCCCACCGTCGCCGCCGCGAAGGCCGCCGTGGCGAAGCTGGGCAAGCGCGACCTGACGGTGCTGCTCGCGGCGACGAGCTACGCCGACGCGATGCAGCTCTCCACGGAGCTGGTGGGGCAGGTGGACTTCATCATTCAGTCGGGCGAGTTCCGCGGCACGCAGCCCATGCAGCGCCTCGACGACAAGTCACCGCTGCTCTTCGCCTCGGCCCAGCGCGGGCAGGCGCTCGCGAAGGTGACGGTCAAGCTCGGGGCGGGGCGCGGCCCCTTCCTCGATCTCTCGGAGCTCGAGCGCGATCGCGGCCAGCTCGAGTTCGTCGCCTCGCAGCTGCGCACCCTCGAGGACCGCGTCGCGAAGTCGAAGGACAAGGCGGCCACGGCGCAGCTCCGGCAGACGGTCGCCGAGCTCAAGCAGCGCCAGCGTCAGCTCGAGCACGGCATCGCGAAGAAGACGTCGCCCACCGGCCGCTCGGTGCAGCTCGACTGGCTCGTCCTGGGTCAAGACGTGAAGGACGACGCCGCGCTCAAGGCCGAGGTGCTCGAGATCGAGCCCACCTACGCCGGCGCGCACTGACCTGCGCGGCGCCGCTCACTCACGCATGAAGTGGCAGGTGTACCCGCCCGGGTTCCGCACCAGGTAGTCCTGGTGGTAGTCCTCCGCGGGGTACCAGGTCGACGCCGCGGTGATCTCCGTGACGATGGGCCTGCCCCACTTGCCCGACTTGTCGATGCGCGCCTTCACGGCCTCGGCGGTCGCCCGCTGCGCCTGGGTCGTGAAGAAGATGGCCGAGCGGTACTGCGTGCCCGTGTCGTTGCCCTGGCGGTTGAGCGTGGTGGGGTCGTGCATCTTGAAGAACCACTGCTCGAGCAGCACCTCGTACGAGAGCTTCCTCGGGTCGAACACCACGCGCACCGCCTCGGCGTGCCCTGACTTGCTGTCGTGCGTGTCGTCGTACTTCGGGTTCTTGAGCCAGCCGCCGGTGTAGCCGGCCTCGGTCTCGAGCACGCCGGGGATCTTCCGGAGCAGGTCCTCCATGCCCCAGAAGCAGCCGCCAGCGAGCAGGGCCACCTCTTCTCCCGCGGCGACGGCGGTGGTGCCCTCCTGCCGCACGAGGGGAAAGAGCGCGGCGTACTGCCCGTAGCCCTCGGCCTCGAGGCGCGCGGCCGGCACGAAGCGCAGCGACGCGGAGTTGATGCAGTAGCGCAGGCCACCCCGGTCGCGCGGCCCGTCGGGGAAGACGTGGCCCAGGTGCGAGTCGGCGTTCTTCGAGCGCACCTCCACGCGCACCATGCCGAGCGTGGCGTCGGTCTTCTCCGTGACGTTGGGCTCGAGGGGCCGGGTGAAGCTGGGCCAGCCGCTCCCTGAGTCGAACTTGTCGACGCTGCTGAACAGGGGCTCGCCCGAGACGACGTCCACGTAGATGCCGGCCTCGTGGTTGTCCCAGTAGGCGTTGCGGAAGGGGGGCTCGGTGCCGCACTCCTGGGTGACGCGGTACTGCTCCGGCGTCAGCTTCTGCTTCAAGGTCGAGGTCTCGGGCTTGAGGTACGACTTCACGGGGCTGGTCTCCTTCTTCCAGGGGGCTTGCGCCCACGCAGACACGGCGAACACGAGGAAAGCGCTGAAGACGGCGGCGGGGGGGATCCAGCGGTGCATGACGACCTCCGGCAGGGCTTACGAATGACCTCGAGGGGCCGTTTCTGCAAGGAAAGGTACCAGGGCTTCCGTGCAAAGCGCCGTTGCGCTCGCTCTGCGTGGTTCGCGGACACCGCGGCACATGCCGACACCAGGAAGCCGTGTCACCCCTTTACAGTCGCCCAGTGATTGCAGGGGGTCACGCGGGGGCACCGGTGTTGCTTTCCCGTTCTGCCACGTGAGCACCTCGACCGAGATCCGCATCCCCACGCAGACCTTCCTCCTGCCGGGCCAGCAGTTCTGCATCGGGCTGCCCTGGGAGCGCGCGGGGCTGCCGACCCACGGGCTGCCCGCCGCGCCGCGGAAGCCCGCCCAGGCGCGCGTGACGCTGCGCGACGAGGCAGAGCGGGCGGACCCCATCGAGGGCTTCGAGCTGGGGGCCTGCCGCGTGCTGCGCCGCCTGGCCGACGACGCGCGCACCCTGCTGGCCGTGCGCACCGACGAGAGCGACGGCCATGAGCTCGTGGTGCTGCGCCGCCTCGATCTCCCCGAGGTGTTCGGCCGGGAGGTGCGGCGGCACGCGGAGTGGGCGGCGCGCTTCTCACACCCGCACCTGGCGCGCGTCTTCGACTGCGAGCAGGCCGACGAGGGCGTCTTCTGGGTGACGCAGCTCGCGCCGGGCGCCACGCTGGCGGAGCTCGCCCAGACCATGCGCGCGCTGGGGCAGGGCGTGCCGCTGGGCCTCACCCTCGCCACGGTGCTCGAGGCCGCGCGCGCGCTCGGCACGCTGCACGACGCTGGCGCCGCCCACGGGCTCCTCCGCGACCAGGCCCTCGCCGTCACGCTCGACGGCAGCCCGCGGGTGCTCGACGCCGGCCTCTTCCGCTGCCTGGGCCAGGGCCCGTCGTGGCTCGAGGTGCGCGAGGTGATGGGCCCGTACTTCGCGCCCGAGCAGCTCCTCGAGGGCCGGCTGCCGGACCCGAAGACCGACGTCTACGCGCTGGGCGTGGTGCTCTACGAGGGGCTCACGGGTGAGCCGGTGCGCCGCGGCAAGACCTTCGAGCAGCAGGTGAAGCTGGCGCACAGCGGCACCTTCGTGCCTCCGTCGCGGCTCAACGTGACGGTGGGGCCGGCGCTCGATGAGGTGCTGCGGCGCGCGCTCTCGCCCGAGCGCTCGAAGCGCTACGCCACCGCGCGCGAGTTCGCCTCGGCGCTGAACGAGGCGGCGTCGGCCTTCGTGTGGCGGCGCGAGGTGCGCGCGCAGTTCGTCGCGCGGCACTTCCCCGAGCGCACCCGGCAAGACGAGGCCCTCAAGGAGCTGCTCGCGGCGCTCCCCCCGCGCCCGGTGGCGCCGACCCCCGAGCCGGTGCGCACGCGCAGGCTGGTGGACGTGGCGGTGCCGCAGGTGGTGCTGCCGCCCCTGGCCGTGGCGCCGCGCCCCTCCGTGAAGCGGCCGGCCCGTCGCCACGTGCCGCGGCGGAGCCCCCTCGCCACGCCCGCGCTCAGCCTCGCCGCGGCGCTCCTGGGCTTCCTGGTGATCGCCGTCGGCGTGCCCGCGCTGCGGCCCGCGCCCCCGCCGCCCGTCGTCGCGCAGGTCGCGGCGCCTGTCGTCGAGCCCCTCGCCCTCGACGCGCCCGCGGAGGTCGAGCCGCTCGAGCAGCAGGTGGAGCGCGTGATGCTCGAGGCGCCGCGGCTCGCCACCCCGGCCCTCGCGTCGACGGAGGAGCCCCTCGAGGAGCTCGCGCCGCTCGCCGCCGTGATGGCGCCCGTTCGCAAGACGCGGCGCGTGCGCTCGGCGAAGGCCGACGAGCCGCCGCTCCCGCCGTGGCTCGCGAAGCGCGGCCGCAAGTAGGTCGGCGAAGGGGCAGGGCGCTCGAACGCCAGCGGTCCGGCTGAGGCGTTCCGTCATGTTGAGTTGATGATGGAGCGAACTGTACAAGCGTCTCATGCTGCCGGTGCAGGTCGTGCTCGACGAGAAGCTGCTCAAGGACCTCGACCGCGAGGCGAAGAAGGCCTCGCAATCGCGCTCGGAGTTCATTCGCCGCGCCGTGCGTGAGTTTGTCGACCGGCGCCAATGCCTGAAGGACGTGGAGTCTGAGCGGCGGGCGTACGAGCGCCAGCCCGAGACGAGGACCGACCGCGCCGGCAGGTCGGCCTTGCGCCGCGGCGGAAACCGCGCCCTCGTCTCCGGCGGAGACGAGTGGTGAGGAGGGGGGAGGTCTCCTGGTACGACTTCGGCCGGAGCGCCAAGCGCCGGCCCGTGGTCGTCCTCACTGGCACGAGGAGCCTTGCCCACCTCTCCACTGCGACGGTCGCGGTGTTGACCACGACCGTACGCGGGGTCATGAGCGAGGTCGCCGTGAGCGAAACGGACGGGGTCCCGAAGGCCTGCGCCATCAACCTTCACCAGGTGCACACGGTGGAGCAGGGAGCGCTCACGGGGCTCATCACGCAGCTTCCCGACGCGGTGATGCGGCGAGTCGAAGCCGCCTTGCGCTTCGCGCTCGCGTTCGGGGAGCACGTCGAAGACGCCTGAGGCCTGGCGCTGGGCGTTCCCCGGAGCCGCGAAGCGGGTGCTCCTGCGCGACGAGCGCGTCCCCTTGCTCTCGCGGAGGTTGCTCCGCTCCAGTCGTGGCTCGCGAAGCGCGGCCGCAAGGAGTTCGCCGCAGCGAAGGAGCACGAGCCCGCGGTCAGCGCGCGGGCAGGGCGCGCCGCAGCGCGACCACGTCGCCCAGTCGCGGATCGTCGGCGCAGCTGGCCTCGAAGCCCGTGGCGACCTCGTCGGCTTCGGTGAAGCGGCGCAGGCGCACCAGCTCGACCAGCAGGGCCAGGCGCACCTCCGGGTGCAGCACGCCGTCGGGGAAGCGCCGCAGCGACTCGCGCCAGGCGGCGACGGCCTCAGGGGCGTGGCCGCGGCCGAGCTCCAGCACGCCCAGCTCGAAGAGGGCGGCCTGGGCCTCGAGGGAGTCACCAGCCGCCTCGGCGCGGAGGCAGCTCGGCCGCGCCGCCGCGTCGAGGGCGTCACAGCGCGAGGGCGCCGGGGACACGGGGGCCAGGAGCGGGAGAGGGATGTCTGGCGCCGGCGGCCAGGAGAGGGCCTCGCCGGCGCGCACCACGCGCACCACCTCGCCGGCGCGCAGCGTCACCTCGCCCTCCTCGACCGAGAGGAAGGTGCCGGCCGCCGTCACCTCGGCGAGGAAGCGGGCGCGGCTGGCCACCAGCACCGCGTCGGGCGTCTCGAGGCGCACCGTCTCGCCGCCCGACACGCGCATGCGACCCACGCGCAGCGTCACCGCGCCCGAGGGCGCCCAGGCCCAGTCCACGTCCTCGGCCACCGCGAGCTGCACCGGGGCCACGGCGGGCGGCGGCGCCGGGCGCAGGAGCAGCACCAGCGCCGCGCCCAGCGCCACGGAGAGCGCGAAGGCCGGCGCGAGGCGGCTCGGGCGCGGCGCCGCGAGGGCCGAGCGCGCCAGCACCTCGTCCCACCCGGAGCGATCGAGGGGCCGCGGCGAGACCCCGGCGGCGAGGGCCACCTGGCGCTCCGCGGGCGTCGACGCGGCATGGCGGAGCGGGCGGGGCGGGCTCATGGCTGCACCTCCGAGCGGAGCAGCCCGCTGGTGCGGGCCTCGGTGACGAGCTGCCGCTCCACGGCGGCGCACACCTCGCGCCGCGCGTGGAACAGCCGCGTCCACACCGTCTTGAGGGGGATGCGCAGGGCCCGGGCGATCTCCTCGCCGGGGAGCTCCTGCAGCTCGAAGAGCACGAAGACCTCCCGCTTGGCCTCCGAGAGCGACTCGAGGGCGAGGGCCACGCGCCGCTGGGCGTCGCGCTGCTCGACGGTGCGCGAGGCCGAGTCGACGGCCGGCAGGTCGAGCTCGCCCGGCGCGCCCAGGCCGAGGAAGCGGCGCAGGCGCGCGGTGCGGCGGCGCGTCGCGGCGAGCTTCACGGCGACCCCGTAGAGCCACGCCCGGGGCACCTCGGCGCGGGCGAGCACCTCGCGCTTCTGGAGCGCGATGACGAAGAGCTCCTGCAGGAGATCGTCGGCGTCGAGGTCCGGCGCGAGGCGGCCGAAGGCCTGGCGGAGCTCGGCGCCATGCGCGGCGTACAGACTCCGCACGTCGTCGACCCGGTCTCCCGCGTGGCTGGCGCCTGTCACCTCGGCGAGCATCATCGGACTGGAAGTGCGGCGCCACCGTTCCAGCTTCAGGAAATCGACCACGGGCTTCAGCCCCCGAAGCGGGCGACGAGGCCCAGGGTGAGGCCGGCCTCGAAGGGCTGCAGGGTCAACACCGGGCCCAGGTCGTCGATGACGAAGGTCTCGGCCTGGCCGCGCAAGGCGCCGAAGAGGCGCGCGTGCAGCGCAATGGGCCCGGCCAGCCGCCAGCTCGCCCCGGCCGAGACGACGCCGCCGGCCGTGAAGAGGGCCGTCTCGCGGGCCCCGTCGACGCCCGAGCTCCCCGCGGCGATGCGCCAGCCGCGCGCCCCCGCGGCGAGGTCGAGCGTCACCGCGTCCAGCGGTCGAAAGGCGACGCGCGCGGAGAGCGAGAGCCACTGGCGGGCCGCCCACACCCGCGCCGGGGCCTGCGTCGCCTCGCGCGCGCCCTCGAGGCCGCCTTCGAGCAAGAGGCCCCAGCGGCCCAGCCAGAGGCCGGCGTGCAGGCCGCCCAGCGGCGCCGCGGCGCTCGTGGGGCCGAGGCCGACGCCGCCCAGCAGGGCGAGCTCGAGGGCTGGCTCGTCACGCAGGGGACCGAGCGGCGGTGGCGCCCGGCCGCCCGCGCTCGAAGGCCACCCGGCGGCGTGGCTCGTTTCCCCGCGCGCGTCCGTGGGCGTTGCCGGCGCGCTCACTGACTCCGACGAGGGCCGCGCGGTGGTGTCGTTCGCTGCCGCGCGCGGAGCGGGCGCGCTCACCGCCGCATTCGCTGTCTCCAACGCTGGCCGTGCAGCAGCGTCGTTCGTTGCCGCGCGCGCTGCGCTGCTCGTCGTGGGCGCGCGCACGCTGGTCGCCGGCGCGTCGGGGCCGCTCGACTCGTCGCGAGCGACCGTCTGCGCTCGCGCGGTCTCTTCAGCCCGTGCCCTCGAGGGTCGCGCGGCGGCTCCACGCTCGTCCGCCTGCGTGGCTCCGCTCCTCGTTGGCGGCGGTGGCTCCGCGTCGGCTGCGCCGGGCTCCGTCGGCCTGGGCCTCTGCGCAGCCCACGCGCCGGCGTCGGAAGGAGGGAGCAGGGGGGCGCTCGGGCCTCGCTGCGCCCCGGTGGGCGCCTCCGCGCCACGCACGCCAGCGTCGCTCCCGTCGCGCGCGAGCTGCGGCTTCGCGCCGCGCAGCGGCTCCCTTGCCCACGACGCGATGAGCGCCACCACCACGCGCTCCACGGCGCCGCACTCGCTCGTGGGCACGACGCGCTCCAGGCGGTGGTCGCGCTGAGCCGCCGTCACGCGCAGCCGCGCCCCGTCGCCGGCCAGTGAGACCACCAGCCCCGCCTCGGTGAGGTCGACGACCTGCAGTCCGGCGGCCCCCAGGGCCTTGACCAGCGAGGGCCGCTGGACGCAGGGCGTGCCCGGGGCCACCGCGACGGACAGCTCCGCCGCGCCCAGCGCGCCGCCCACCAGCACTGCCACCCAGGCCACCATGTCCGCTCCCGTCGCGCCCCTCGAAGGTCCCGCTCGAAGTGCCGGCTCCTGCCACGAACTTCACGAAAAAGTCTCATGAAGCTCTTCCCGCGGCCCGGCACTTGTGGGGCGAACCAGTCTGGAACACAAGGAGCGTCACATGCAGCGGTGGGCAACGGTCGTCGTCGTCATTCTCTTCGGGGCCGCGTGCCTCGAGCCGGTGCGCGAGACGACGCTCGGGCAGCTCCCGGGCGCGGGCGGCGGCGGAGGTCAGGACGCAGGGCAGCAGGGCACGGGAGGGGGCACGGCAGACGCGGGAGGCGGCGGCACCGGCAGCGACGGCGGCCCTGCCGTCTTGCCCGACGCGGGCTTCGTCGCCCGGCTCGCCAACCTCGACGAGCGCCGCTGCAACACGCGCCTGCCGGTGCCGGGCGCCTGCGCCGTCGATGGCGGCGAGTGCATCACCTTCCACCGCGCCGATGGCGGCGTGGAGGAGGTCGCGACGAGCACGCAGGTGTTCTCCGGCAGCACCTTCCACTACCCGCTGGGCCTCGTCGGCGGCGGGCTGGCCTTCGTGACCTATGGCGTCGGTGGCGGCAGCACGCTGTGGCACGCGCGCCCAGGCGCACCCCCGGCGATCGTGCAGACGACGAGCGACGCGCTCCAGTCCGTCTACGGCGTCGCCGATGCGCGACCCACCTACGGCTTCTGGTACCTCGCTGAGCGCTACGCCGGCTCGCCGCCGATGCTCACGTCGCGGGCGCTGATGCTCGACGCCAACCTGCCGCCGAGCGGGGCTACCGCGGCGAGCGCGACGCTGCCGCGGCCCACCTCGAACGCGGCGGCGAACGGCTCGAACTACTACGTCGCCTTCGAAGACGGCCTGCACAGCTTCTACCCGGCGGGCGGCGGGCTCATCAGCGCCGTCGGCGCCACCGACGAGACCATCGTCGCGCTCGACGTCGATGACGAGGCCGTCGTCTACCTCCAGTGCCGCGCCCCGTGGCCTACGCGCTGTCACGTGTTCCGGGTGGACCACCGCCCTGTGCCGCAGACCCGGCTGCTGCTCGCGACGCTCGACGGCCTCGCAGGCGGCGTGGGGCCGGGCGTGTCCATCGCGCTGCTCGGCGGGCACGTCTACGTGCTGGGCGTGCAGGGGCTGGTGCGCGTGCCGAGGGCCGGCGGCCCGGTGGAGCTCGTCTACCGGGGCGAGGCCTTCCCTCAGTACGGCGGCACGCTCCAGAGCGGGAGCCTCCTGGTGCTGGGCGACAAGCTGTACTTCGGCGGCATCTGCCACTTCGACGCCGACGCGCCCGGCTACGGCACCATCGAGCTCGATCCGGTCGCCAGGACGGCGCGCTGGCTCGACGACGACCCGGCGTACCCGTTCGTGCCGCACGTCACGCCCTCGGGCCCGGCGCAGTACGACCGCTGGTGGGTGGCGTCCGACGGCATCTACGTGCATCGCCGCTAGGCAACCCGCCGCCTCCGCCGTGGGGCGCGAGCGAGGCCACCGCAGAGCGACATCGCGGGGCCGCGGCCTGCTTCGGCACGGAGGCACCGCGAACCCGCGACAGGGCCAGCGCGCGCCACGCACTGGCACCGGACACACGGCACGCTGGCAAGCCGGCACGACTCGAAGGCAACGCCGTGCCATCGCGCGGCACTCGACCTGCCACCGCGCTGTATCCAGGACACAAGACGGAGGCGCCGCGGCATGAGCCGATGGCAACGCTGCGGAGCCCCGAGGCTGCGCCGAGCCTCGCGCTCGGTGCAGGCCTGCGGCGTCGAGGCACGCGTTGGCCACCTCGGGGGTTCTCGTTGGGTATGCGGGGCACCGCGTCATCGAGTGGGCCGCTCGCGACGACCCCCTACACCGCCGGAAGACCCAGCTCGCGCTCCGGGTGACGATGCTGCGCGGTAGCGGCGATGAAGGTGGCCGTGGCCTCCTCGAGCTCCGCCACGTCAGCCAGCACCAGCCCGGCATCGGCTTCCCCGGAGGGCAGCAGGCCGGCGATGCCGGCGTCGTCGAGCAGCTGCTTCGACGCCCCCAGCGCCAGGATGGTCTTCCCGTGGCGGTACTGGTTGTCGACGAACTCTCTCGTCTGGGGGAGCCGCGCGAGCACCGACAAGGCGGCGGCGCCATCGGGCAGCACCAGGGCGTCGAACAGCACGGGGGGCGAGTTCTCGAGCGTGCCGGTCGCCTCGAGCGCCTTGCCATCGGCCGTCTTCACCTTGCCCAGCCGGGGCGCGATGACGCACGGCACGGCGCCCGCGGCGCTCAGCGCAGAGACCATCGCGTTGATCGACGCGCCGTGCACGCCGTCGGCGGCCAGCAGCGCCACCTTGCGGGTCCGAATACCGCCCTCACCGGGGAGCGCCACGAGCGAGAGCGCCGGCGACGTGGTGACCTCAGGCACGGCGGGCTGCTCGAGCGCCCGGGGCAGCGCCTCGGGCACCGGCATGCCCAGGCCCGCCGCCACCTGCGCGGCGAGGCCCGCGGAGACGTTCACCAGCGACGCCACCATGCGCTTTCGAATGGCGGGCACCGTCACCTTGCTGAGCTCGAAGCGAAACGCGCCCGCGAGGTGGGCCTTCTCGATCTCGGTCTGGCTCTCGTAGAAGAGCGTGGCCTGGGTGTAGTGCTCGGCGAACTTCTCCGGCTTGCCGCGCAGGGGCTCGCCCTCCGTCGGCTGCGGGAACGACACGAAGCCGGCGGCGCCCGCCTGGAAGGGGCACCCGCCGCCGAGCGAGTTGGGCTCGTAGGCGACCTTCCCCCGCGGAATGGCCTGCCGGTGGTGCCCGTCGCGCTGGTTGTTGTGCACGGGCGCCAGCGGCGCGTTGATGGGGAGTTCGTGAAAGTTCACGCCGCCCAGCCGGGAGAGCTGCGTGTCGACGTACGAGTGGAGCCGCCCCGCCAGCAGCGGATCGTTGCTGAAGTCGATGCCCGGCACCACGTGCGCGGCGCAGAACGCGACCTGCTCGGTCTCGGCGAAGAAGTTGTCTGGGTTTCGGTTCAGCACCAGGCGGCCCACCGGTCTGACGGGCACCAGCTCTTCGGGGATGAGCTTGGTGGCGTCGAGCACGTCGAAGCTGAAGCTCTCGGCTTCCCGCTCGGTGAAGATCTGCATGCCCAGCTCCCACTCCGGGTACTCGCCTGCCTCGATGGCCTCCCAGAGGTCGCGCCGGTGGAAGTCGGAGTCGGCGCCGGAGATCTTCACCGCCTCGTCCCACACCAGGGAGTGCGTGCCGAGCTTCGGCTTCCAGTGGAACTTGACGAAGTGTGACGCGCCCTTCGCGTTGACGAGCCGGAAGGTGGGCACGCCGAAGCCCTTCATCATGCGGTAGCTGCGCGGAATGCCGCGGTCCGACATCACCC
>CAYUZK010000020.1:34399-47748 GCA_964449625.1 uncultured Archangium sp. | reverse complement strand
CGGGCGCCGGCGCGGGCTTCGGGGCGGCAGCGGGAGGCGGCGGCGCGCCCGTGGGCGCCGGGGCGGGCTGGGCGAACACCGGCAAGGACAGCGAGGTGACGACGGCGGCAGCCAACGACAATCGCTTCATGGAGGGCTCCTCGTGAGTTGGGAAGGAACGTCGAGCCACGACTTACCCCACCCACCCCACGCTTCAACCGCCGTCGCGCCTGGCCCTCCGCCGGCCCGACGGGGAAGGCCCTCAGTGCAGCACGCGCTCGCGGTCCACCAGCAGAAGGGGTTGGTCCTCGCGCGTCTCGTAGGCGATGATTCGCAGGCCCGCGCCGCGCGTGCCCGTCATCTCCTCGCCGTTTCCGTAGTTGAGCGCCACCTGGTACCGCACCTCGCACAGCGCCGTCATCTCGGTGCCGTCCTCGGACGTGAACGTCACCTTGATCCGCCCCCCGAGCGGCAGGCTGTCGCGCGTCTCGACAAAAAGCCCCGACGTACTGATGTTTCTCGCGATGCCTCTCGTCATGCCGTCCTGCGTGGTCAGGTACACGGTAAAGACCTTGTCGAATCGAAGGTTCTGTCGACGATCGTTCACTTGGGCGAGGCTCCTGTGGGGGTCGGAACTGTCGCGAAGCGTACAGAGTGGGCGCATGTAGGCAACTTCTCCACCCAAAACGACACCTACCTACTGGAGGCTGTATGAAGATCATGGGCTTGTTCGCGCTGCTCCCGGCGTTGGCGCTGGCCGACGCCGACCCGAAGTTCGTGAAGCTGCGCGATCAGGCCGAGCCGCTGGGGTCGGTGACCGCCTTCGTGGAGAAGTACGTGGGCGACTGCGCCTCGAGGATGCTGGGCGGGGCTGACTGCGAGCGGAACGCCGAGATCTTCCGCCAGGGCGCGACCGGCAAGAAGTTCTACATGATCGTCACGGAGGGGACCTCCTCGGTCCTCTCGATGGGCGAGGTGAAGATGCAGGGCAGCTTCATCCTCAACCTGACGCCCTTCTTCCCGGCGTCGAACATGGCGCTCACGCATGGGGCGCCGACGAAGACCGACGGCGACGGCAACCCGATCATGCCCTTCATCCGCGTCGAGGGCACCCTGCCCGACGCCTGGAACGTGGCGATGATGGCCAGGCAGGTGCAGGCGCAGGCGCTCCGCGTGCAGATCGTCTTCACGCCCACGGGCGTGTGGACGCTCCCGAAGAAGGGCGGCAAGCCGCTCAAGGGCGTCAAGGCGAAGTTCGAGGCGGTGCTGGTGACCGTCGGGCGCACCGGCGAGACCATCGGCATGTGGACGGGGAAGTGAGGGTCAGCGGCGCGGCGTGACGGCGAGGTAGCGCAGCGTCTGGCCGCGGCGAAGCTTGAGCAGCACCGCCTCCGCCGGCTCGACCTCCCCGAGGGCCGCCTCCACCTCGCGCAGGGTGGTCACCGCGAGGCGGTTCACCTCCACCACCACGTCGCCGACGGCGAGCCCCGCCGCCTCCGACGGGCCGCCGGGCACGAGCGCCTCGACGCGGAGCCCCAGCTCGGTGCCGAGCGACGCCGCCGCGTTGGGGTCGAGGGCCTTGAGCACCAGCCCGAGGCGCTCCACGCGGGCCCCCGTGCTCATCGCGCGGATCACCTCGGTCGAGGGCCGCTCGGCCAGCGTCGCGGTGAGCTCGAGGGCCTTCCCGCCCCGCATCACCTCGATCTTGAGCGTCGCCCCGGGCTGCTGGAGCGCGACCTTGCGGAGGATCTGCTGGTAGCGCTGCACGGGCCGGCCGCCGATGGCGGTGACGCGGTCGCCGGGCCTCAGACCAGCGCGCGCGGCGGGGCTCCCGTCGAACACGTCCACCACGATGGGGGCCTTCACCCCGCCCTCCCCGGCCTCCTGCACGCTCAAGCCCAGCCAGCCGCGCTCGGGGCTGCCGTTGGCGAGCAGGTTCGGGAGCAGCTCCTTGACCATGTTGATGGGCACCGCGAAGCCGATGCCCTGCCCCTGGCTCACCACGGCCGTCGTCACGCCCACCACGTCGCCGCGCATGTCGAACAGCGGGCCGCCGGAGTTGCCGGGGTTGATGAGGGCGTTCGTCTGGAGGAAGTCGTCGTAGGGCCCCAGGCCGATGACCCGCTCCCGGGCGCTGATCAGGCCGTGGGTCACCGACATCTCGAGGCCGAGCGGGCTGCCGATGGCGACGACCCAGTCGCCGATCTCCAGCTGGTCGCTATCGCCGAGCGTCGCCGTGGGGAGCCCTTGGGCCTCGGGGAGCCGCAGCAGCGCGAGATCGGTGAGCGGATCGCGGCCCACCACCACCGCGTCGAGCTCCCGGCCGTCGGCCAGCCGCACGAGGATGCGCTGCGCCCGCTCGACGACGTGGTTGTTCGTCACCACCAGGCCGTCGGGGTTGATCACGAAGCCCGAGCCCAGCGAGCGGGCCGCGCCGCCGTTGCGCGTGCTGATGTTCACGACGCCGGCGCGCACCGCCTTGACGAGCGGCGCCAGCGACGTCGGCGGCACGAAGGCCGGCAGCGCCGCGCCACCCGCGGCGCGCTCCGACCAGACCTGCCCGGAGGCCTGCACCGCGGGTGGCGCCAGGGGCGCGGCGGCGCGCTGGGCGGCGATCTTCTCGCGCACCCACTCCGCGACGGGCTGGGCGTGGGCCGCGCGGGCCACCAGCAGCAGAACGAGGAGGGACCGCACGACGCGCATCGTACACGCGAACCGGGGAGCACCCGGCGCGATTCCCCTCACGCCGCGGCGGGCTTCACGTAGCGCGCGACCTTCACCTGTCCGGGGCGCACCACGCGGCCGTTGCGCAGGTAGCAGGCCTTCAGCACGGCGACGATCTTCCCGTCGTCGGCCTCGTCGCCGGTGAGCTCCATGCCGGTCGCCTCGGCGAAGGCGGGGTCAAACGGGCGACCGGCGAGCTCGAGCCGCTCGAGGCCGGCGCTCTCGGCCCGCCGCAGCATGCCCTCGCGGATGAGGCGGACGCCCTGGGCGAGCGGCGAGTCATCGGCGGCGTCGAGGCAGCGATCGAGTTCGTCCACCGCCTCGAGGAGCGCCACCGCGACGTTGCCTCGCTCCACCTCGAGCAGCTGCTCCCGCTCCCGGAGCTGCCGCTGCTTGAAGGCCTCGCGGTCGCGCTCGCTGGCCTGGAGCGCGTAGGCGAGCTCGTTGACTCTCTGGCGGGTGGCTTCCAGCTGTTCGACGAGGTGCTGGACCTCGGCGCCGCGCTCCGGATCGTCGTGAGGAGGAGGAGAGTCGATCTCGGGGGGCACGTTCGTTTCACCACTCGGCGGAATGCTCATGACCGGGGCAAGCTAACCGGGGCCCCCGGGGTGTCAACGCGCCAGGGCTGGCCGCACCTCTCCAACCAGCAGGAGCGAGCCGGCGACCACGACGATCGCTCCGCTCTCGGCCGCGACTCTGGCGGCGTCGAGCGCCTCGAGCGCCCGGGCGTGCACGCTCACGCGCGGGCACAGCGCCTGCGCGAACGCGACGTAGTCCGCCGGCGGGCGAGAGCGCGGGCTGGCAAGCGCGGTGAGGTGCACGGACGTCGCGCGGGGAAAGAGCGCGCGCATCATCGCCTCGCTGTCCTTGTCGGCGAAGACGCCGAAGACGAGGTGCACGGGCGCCCGGGGGAAGTCGTCGTCGAGGGCCGCCAGCAGCGCGCGCACGCCGGCGGGGTTGTGGGCGCCGTCGAGCACCACCTCGGGGCTCCCCGGGAAGCGCTCGAGGCGCCCGGGCCAGCGCGTGCGGGCGACGCCCTGGCGCACCGCCTCGGCCTCCAGCCCGAAGCCCTGCCCCGCCAGCGCCTCGAGCGAGGCGAGGGCCACGGCGAGGTTCTGCGCCTGGTGCGCGCCCGCGAGCGGCAAGGAGAGCCCGTCGAGGTCCCACGTGCGGCCCCGGTAGCGGGTCCGCGAGGCCTCGAAGTCCCGCCCCTCGAGCCAGAGCCCGGGGGCCGCCGCCTCGAGCACCTGGAGGGCCTCGGGGGCCTGGCCGCTGGTGACCAGGGGCACGCCGGGCTTCACGATGCCGGCCTTCTCGCGGGCGATGGCTCCGAGCGTGTGGCCCAGGTACTCCTGGTGATCGAGGTCGATGGGCGTGATGCAGGTGACGCGCGGCGCGCAGGCCGTCGTCGCGTCGAGGCGACCGCCGAGGCCCGTCTCGAGCACCGCGAGCTCGACGCCCGCCTCCGCGAAGTGCAGGAAGGCCACCAGGGTGCCCAGCTCGAAGTACGTCAGGTCGTGGTCGGCGCCGAGCGTGGCGACGAGCTCCGCGACGCGGCGGCCCAGGGTCTCGTCGTCGAGCTCCTCGTCGCCGATGCGAAAGCGCTCGTTGACCCGCTCGAGGTGCGGCGAGGTGTAGAGCCCGGTGCGGTAGCGCGTACCCAGGCAGGCGGCGGCGATGGCGCAGGTCGAGCCCTTGCCGTTGGTGCCCGCGACGTGGAGCGCCGGCACGCGCCGCTGCGGGTTCCCCAGGCGCGCGAGGGCGGCCTCCACGCGGTCGAGGCCCATCTTGATGCTCGAGGGCGAGCGCGACGCGAGGTGCGCCAGGCCCTCCTGCCAGGTCACGACGCGAGCAGCCCGAGCACCTGGAGCACCTTCGGGCGCAGCTCCTTGCGCTGGACGATGGCGTCGATCATGCCGTGCTCGAGGAGGAACTCGCTGCGCTGGAAGCCCTCGGGGAGCTTCTGGCGAATGGTCTGCTCGATCACGCGCGGCCCGGCGAAGCCGATGAGGGCCCGCGGCTCGGCGAGGATGACGTCGCCCAGCCACGAGAACGAGGCCGCCACGCCGCCCGTGGTGGGGTGCAGCATGATCGAGATGTACGGCTGGCGGATCTCCCGGAAGCGGTTGATGGCCGCGCAGGTCTTGCCCATCTGCATGAGCGAGAAGATGCCCTCCTGCATGCGCGCGCCGCCCGAGGCCGAGAAGATGATCGCCGGGCTCTTGAGCTCGATGGCGCGCTCGAAGACGCGGGTGACCTTCTCACCCACCACGCTGCCCATCGACCCGCCCATGTACTCGAAGTTGAAGCAGCCGAGGCTGACGCGGCGCTCGCCGATGGTGGCCACGCCGCTGATGAAGGCGTCCTTCTCGCCCAGCGCCTTCATGGTGGACTTGATGCGGTCCTTGTACTTCTTCGAGTCGGCGAACCCGAGCGGGTCGACGGACTCGAGGGTGGTGTCGAACTCCTCGAAGGAGTCGGGGTCGCACAGGGCCGCGAGGCGCAGGCGAGCCGGCAGGGCCATGTGGTGGCCGCACGAGGGGCACACGTTGAGGGCCTTTTCGAGCTCCTCGCGCAGCATGATGTCGCCGCACTCGTCACACTTGTCCCAGATGCCCTCCATGCGGGAGCTGGCGCTCACGGGGCCGGCGCCGTGCGCGGTGGTGGCGATCTTCGGCTTCTTCTGGAACCAGGGCTGCCCTGCGCTCATGGGCCGGTGCTGTAGCGGTTCGATGGGGCCACCTCAAGCGCGGCGACCGGCGGGCGTGACGACGCGCGTCAGGCCGTGCCGATGAGGGCCTCGAGCTCGTCGCGGCCCTTGGGGATCGACTCCGTCAGCACCCGGCAGCCGTCGGCCGTGCAGACCACGTCGTCCTCGATGCGGATGCCGCCGAAGCCGCGCCCGTCGTTCATCGCCAGGTAGCGCTCCGCGGCGGCCCAGTTCACCTGGGCGCCGAAGCGCTGGCGGAACTCGGGGCTCCGGAGGATCGCCGGCACGAAGTACAGCCCAGGCTCGATGGTGAAGGTCATGCCCTCGGCGAGATCCATGTCCATGCGCAGGTACCGGGTGCCGAACTGCTCGCTGCGGCTCCGCCCGTTCGGGTAGTGCACGCGATCGCCGAAGGCCTCCAGGTCGTGCACGTCGAGGCCGAGCTGGTGCCCCAGGCCGTGGGGGAAGAACATCGCGTGGGCGCCCGTCTCGAGCAGCCCATCGGGGCTCCCCTGGAGCAGCCCCAGGTTCACCAGGCCCTCCGCCAGCACCCGGCAGGCCGCGAAGTGCAGCTCGCGGTAGCGCACGCCCGGCTTCACCGCGTCGATGGCGAAGCGCTCGGCCTCGAGCACGAGCTCGTAGAGATCGCGCGCCTCCGGCGAGAAGGTGCCGCCGACCGGCCACGCGCGGGTGACGTCGTTGCAGTAGCCGCTGTCCACGGACTCCGCGCCGGCGTCGAGCAGCACGAGGTCGCCCCGCGCGAGCACGTTGCGGTGCTCGAGGTTGTGCAGCACCTCGCCGCGCACCGAGAGGATGGTGTTGTAGGCCGCCGTGCAGCCGCCGCGGGCGAAGGCGCCCTCCACGTGCCCGGCCAGCACCTGCTCGCTCAGCTCGGGCCTGGTGTGGGCCATGGCCGCGAGGTGCGCCTCGCGGGTGATCGGCACCAGGCGGGCGATCTCCGCCAGCTCGTCGGCGTCTTTGTACAAGCGCAGCGAGGCGACCAGGTCCACCAGCGCGGGGTGCCCCACGCGCCGGGGGTCGTCGAAGTCGAGGTCTTCGCCGGTCAGCTCGCGGGCCCGGCGGGTAGCCTTCGGGTCGGCCACCGCGAGCGCGCGTACGTGGCGCCCCCGGGCGAGCTTCTTCACCTGCGCCTCGAGCTGCTCCACGGCCACCACCACGTCGACGCGGTGGCGCACCTGCGCGGCCTCGAAGGGCTCCAGGGCGCCGTGCCACAGCGCGTCGGCGACGGTGCGCCCCGGGAGGAAGAGCGTCACCGTGCCCTCAGCGGGGTCGAAGAGCGCCGCGCTGCCGGGCTCCGGGCGCTCGAAGAAGTAGAGGAAGGTGCTGTCGGCACGGTACGGGAACGTGTTCGCCGGGTAGTTGCGAGACAGGAGGCCGCCCGCCATCAACAGCGCCGGGCCCTCGAGGCCCGCGAGCAGCCGCTTTCGTCGCTCGACGTAGTTCATCGGCGGCGATGTAGCAGCCTTCCCCGGGCGCGTGCTAACCGCGCGCCCATGCAGGCCGCCATCAGCGCGAGTGCCCGAGGACCCGAGGGGCTCACCTTCGAGGAGGTGCCCGCGCCCACCGCTGGCCCCGACGAGGTGGTGATCGCCGTGCGCGCCACCGCGCTCAACCGCGCCGACCTGCTCCAGACCCTGGGGCTCTACCCCGCCCCTCCCGGCGTGCCCCGCGACATCCCCGGCCTCGAGTATTCCGGCGAGGTGGCCGCGGTCGGCAGCCGCGTCACCCGCTGGCGCGAAGGCGATCAGGTCATGGGCCTCGTCGCCGGCGGCGCCTGGGCCGAGCGCGTGGTGGCGCACGAGCGCGAGGTGCTGGCGATGCCGCGCGGGCTGTCCTTCTCCGAGGCCGCGGCCATCCCCGAGGCCTTCGCCACCGCGTGGGACGCGCTCGTCGCCCAGGGTGGCCTGAGCGCCGGCGACCGGGTGCTCGTGCACGCCGTGGCGAGCGGGGTCGGCACGGCGGCGCTGCAGCTGTGCCGGTGGCTCGGCGCGTCGGTCGTCGGCACCGGGCGGAGCGCCGCGAAGCTGGACCGGGCGCGCGCGCTGGGCCTCGAGCACGCCGTGCTCGTGCAGGACGGCGCCTTCGCCGCCGAGGTGAAGCGCCTGACGGGCGGCCACGGCGCCGACCTGGCCCTCGACCTCGTGGGCGGCGCCTGGTTCCCCGAGACGCTCGAGGCCATGGCACCGCGAGGCACCGTGATGCTGGTCGGCCTCGTCGCGGGCGCGGCTGCGGAGGTTCCTCTGCGCACGGTGCTGGGCAAGCGCCTGCGCGTGCAGGGCACCACGCTGCGGGCGCGGCCGCTCGAGGAGAAGATCGCCGTGGCGCGCGCGCTCGAGGCTCGCCTCGTGCCGGCCTTCGAGGCGGGCAAGCTCGCGCCGGTCATCGACAGCGTGCTGCCCATGCGCCAGCTCCCCCGCGCCCTCGCCCGCCTCGCCAACAACGACTCCTTCGGAAAGCTCGTCCTCACCTGGTGACTGCCATGCCCGCCTTCGACCCCAACGCCGCGTCGCGCCCCGACTCCGGAGCCTTCGGGCTCTCCTTCACGCCGGAAGAGGCGCGAGTCGTGCTCGTGCCCGTGCCCTTCGAGGCGACCACCAGCTACGGCGGCGGCACGTCTGACGGGCCTTCCGCCATCCTCGAGGCGTCGAAGCAGGTAGACCTCTTCGACCTCGACACCGGCCGGCCCTACGAGGCTGGCATCACGATGCTGCCCGAGCCCGCCGCGGTGCGCGCGTGGAGCGACGAGGGCAAGCGCCTCGCCGCGCCGATCATCGCGGCCGCCGGCGTGAACCCCGACCCTGCAGCCCTGGCGCAGGTCAACGCGCTGTCGGCGAAGATGAACGACTGGGTCTACGCCACGACGAAGCACTGGCTCGATCAGGGGAAGATCGTCGGCGTGGTGGGCGGCGATCACTCCACGCCCTTCGGCGCCATCAAGGCCTACGCCGAGCGCTACCCGCACCTGGGCATCCTCCACCTCGACGCGCACGCCGATCTGCGCGACGCCTACGAGGGCTTCACCTGGTCGCACGCGTCGATCATGTTCAACGTGCTCGAGCACCTGCCGACGGTGAAGAGGCTGGTGCAGGTCGGCATCCGCGACTTCGGCGAGGCCGAGCACCAGCTCATCCGCGACTCCAACGGCCGCGTGCACACCTTCTTCGACTCGCGCCTGAGCCGCGCCCGGCTCGACGGCGTGCCCTGGCGCGAGGAGGTCGACGCCATCGTCGCCGAGCTGCCGCAGCACGTGTACCTCTCGTGGGACATCGACGGCATGGACCCCACGCTGTGCCCCCACACCGGCACGCCGGTGCCCGGCGGGCTGTCCTTCGCGCAGGCCGTCTCGCTCCTCGAGGGGCTGGTGCGCGCGGGCAAGAAGATCGTCGGCTTCGACCTGAACGAGGTCGCGCCCGGGCCCGAGGGCGACGAGTGGGACGGCAACGTCGGCGCGCGCCTGCTCTACAAGCTCATCGGCTGGACGCTGGTGAGCCAGGGCCTCGGCGGGCGCTGAAGACGACGACGCGGTGGAGACCGAAGGGGCCTCCACCGCGCCAGGACGTCGTGGGGGCCGTCGCGGCCCGCCGGGTCAGGAGACCTTGAGGCCCGCCCGCTTCGCCGCCTCGAGCAGCGTCGTGCCCAGCTCGGCCGGCGACTGCGCCATGAGGATGCCGGCCTCGGTCATGGCCGCGATCTTCTCGGCCGCCGTGCCCTTGCCGCCCGAGATGATCGCGCCGGCGTGACCCATGCGCTTGCCGGGAGGCGCCGAGACCCCAGCGATGAAGCCCGCCATGGGCTTCTTCATGTTCGCCTTCACCCAGGCCGCGGCCTCCTCCTCCGCGCTCCCGCCGATCTCGCCGATCATGATCACCGCGTCGGTCTCGGGGTCCTGGTTGAAGAGATCGAGCACGTCGATGAAGCTCGTGCCGTGCACCGGGTCGCCGCCGATGCCCACCGCGGTCGACTGGCCCAGGCCCAGGTTGGTGAGCTGGAACACCGCCTCGTAGGTCAGCGTGCCCGACTTGGACACCACGCCGATGCGGCCCGGCTTGTGGATGTGGCCCGGCATGATGCCGATCTTGCACTTCGCCGACGGCGTGATGACGCCGGGGCAGTTCGGCCCCACCAGGCGCGTCTTCGCGCCCTGCAGCACGCGGCGCACCTTCACCATGTCGTTCACCGGGATGCCCTCGGTGATGGTGATGACGAGCTCGAGGCCGGCGTCGACCCCCTCGAGGATCGAGTCGGCCGCGAACGGCGGCGGCACGAAGACGACGGAGGTGTTCGCGCCGGTGGCCTTCACCGCCTGCTCGACGGTGTCGAAGATGGGCACCTTGCCCTCGAACTTCTGGCCGCCCTTGCCCGGCGTGACGCCGGCGACGATCTGCGTGCCGTACTCGAGGCACTGTTTGGCGTGGAAGGAGCCGGCCGAGCCGGTGATGCCCTGGACGACGACGCGGGTGTCTTTGCCAACGAGGATGCTCATGGTCGTGCCTTTCGGGTCAGGCCTTGATCGCCGCGACGGCCTTCTCGGCGGCCTGGCGGAGGTTGTCAGCGGGAATGAGGGCCAGCCCCGACTTCTCGAGGATCTGCTTGCCCAGCGCGACGTTGGTGCCCTCCAGGCGCACCACGACGGGCACGGTGAGGTGCATCTCCTTGGCCGCGGCGACGACGCCATCGGCGATCACGTCGCACTTCATGATGCCGCCGAAGATGTTCACCAGCACCGCCTTCACCGCGGGGTCGGCGAGGATCAGCTTGAAGGCCGCCGTCACCTTCTCCTTGCTGGCGCCGCCGCCCACGTCGAGGAAGTTGGCCGGTGAGCCGCCCACCAGCTTGATGGTGTCCATCGTCGCCATGGCCAGGCCGGCGCCGTTCACCATGCAGCCGATGTTGCCGTCGAGCGCGATGTACGCGAGGTCGTGCTCCTTGGCCTGGGCCTCGCGCTCGTCCTCCTCGGCGATGTCGCGCATGGCGACGACGTCCTTCTGGCGGAAGAGCCCGTTGTCGTCGAAGTTCATCTTCGAGTCGAGCGCCACCACGTCGCCGTTCTTGAGCGTGACGAGCGGGTTGATCTCCGCCAGCGACGCGTCGGTCTCGACGTAGGCCTGGTAGAGCGCCTGGCAGAACTTCACGAACTTGCCGACGGTGTCGCCGCGCAGCCCGAGGCCGTAAGCCAGCTTGCGCCCCTGGTAGGGCTGGAAGCCGACCGCCGGGTCCACCGCCGCGCGGAGGATCTTCTCGGGGTGCTTCGCGGCCACCTCTTCGATCTCCACGCCGCCCTCGGTGGAGGCCATGAAGGTGATGCGCGAGGTCGCGCGATCGAGGGTGACGCCGAGGTAGTACTCCTTCTCGATGTCGAGGCCCTCCTCGACGTACAGGGTCTGGACCTTCTGGCCCTCAGGCCCGGTCTGGATGGTCTTGAGCATCATGCCCAGCATCTGCGAGGCCAGCGCCTTCGCCTCGGCCGGCGACTTCGCCAGCTTCACGCCGCCGCCCTTGCCGCGCCCACCGGCGTGGATCTGCGCCTTCACCACCGTCACCTTCGTGCCCAGCTCGGCGGCGGCCTTCTCGGCCTCCTCCGCCGTCTTCACCACGATGCCGCGCGGCACCGGGACGCCGTACTTCTTGAAGATCTGCTTGCCCTGATACTCGTGGATTTTCATTGAGGTGCCGTCTCCTGGAAGGGCTTGAAAAAGCGCCGCGTCAATACCACTTCGCCGCCAGATGTCGTGGAAGATCGCGCGACTGCACTTGACCCCGAGGGGGCGTGTCGGACATAGGCGCACACCCGGGCTCTCGCCGGGAAAAGGACGCGCGCATGAGTCAGCTCAAGTCGATCTTCGTGGTGGCTCTGCTGGGGCTGACGGCCTGCCAGTGCGGGCGGCAGCCTCCCAAGCAGACGCTCGCGAAGGAAGGCGAGGCCTGCCAGGCCGACGAGCTGTGCGAGACGGGCCTGTGTGACGGGGCGCCGGGCTTCGCGCCGCTGTGCGTGCGCAAGTGCGCCGACGGCTGTCTGGCCGGCGAGGTGTGCGTGCAGCTGACGCCCAACCGCTTCGCGTGCCAGCCCGACCTGCGGCGCATCTGCCAGCCCTGCAACGCCGACGCCGACTGCCCCTACCCGTCGGACAAGTGCCTCGTCGTCAACGGCGAGCAGGTGTGCGGCCGCGACTGCGCGTTCGATCAGAACTGCCCCACGGGCTACCGGTGCGTCAACGGCCAGGGCGTCGATGGGCAGCCCAGGGTGCAGCAGTGCGTGCCGTCGAACGCGAGCTGCGCGTGCCTGGCCCGCGGCGACTTCCAGCAGGCGTGCCAGACGAGCAACGCGCTCGGCACCTGCCTGGGCATCAAGCAGTGCGACCTCGTCTCGAACACCGTGGTGTGCGACGCGCGCGAGGCCGGCGCCGAGACCTGCAACGGCCTCGACGACGACTGCGACGGGCAGGTCGACGAGGAGCTGGCCGCCACCTCGTGCGGCGTCGGCGCCTGCGAGCGGCTGGTGGCCTCGTGCGTGGACGGCGGCGTCGCGAACTGCGTGCCGGGCGTGCCCACTACCGAGACGTGCAACGAGCTCGACGACGACTGCGACGGCACGGTGGACAACGGCTTCGACAAGCTGACCGACGTCATGAACTGCCGCACCTGCGGCAACCAGTGCAGCCTCCCCAACGCGACCCCGCGCTGCGCAGGCGGCACCTGCGAGGTCGACGCCTGCACCACCGGCTTCGAGAACTGCAACGGGCTCCACCCCGACGGCTGCGAGGTGAACACGCGCACCGACCCGGCGCACTGCGGCGCGTGCAACTTCACCTGCACGCGGCCCAACAGCACCGCCACCTGCGTCAACGGCGGCTGCCAGTTCACCTGCTCGGCGGGGTGGATCGATCTGAACCAGGACCCGACCGACGGCTGCGAGTACCAGTGCACGCCGACCTCGGCCGTCGATCTGCCCGACCTCATGTTCGTTGACGCGAACTGCGACGGCGTGGACGGTGAGGTGCTCAACGGCGTCTTCGTCTCCACCACCGGCCTCGACGCCAACCCCGGCACGCGCGCGCTCCCCATGCGCACCCTCACCGCGGCCGTGAGCGCCGCCGTCACCTCGGGCCGGCGTGACGTCTACGTGGCCCAGGGCACGTACACCGGGCCGCTGGTGCTCAACGGCACCGCGGGCATCAACGTCGCCGGCGGGTACCACCCCACCACCTGGCAGCGGAGCCTCGCGACCCCGGTGATCGTCTCCGGCGGCAACCCGGCCCTCGATCTCGACACGGCGAGCAACGTCATCGTGCAGGTGATGCAGTTCGAGGGCGCGGCGGGCACGGTGGCGAAGCCGTCGGCCTACGGCGCCTTCATCAAGGAGTCGTCGGGCATCAAGCTCGAGGGCCTGGAGATCCGCGCGGGCAACGGTCGCACCGGGGCCTCGGGCAGCCCGGCCTCCGGCGGCGCGAACGGCAACGTCGGCAGCGCCGGCCCGCGCGGCTGCTACAGCGATCCGCGCTTCTCACCCATCGAGTACGTGCTCGTGTGCAATGCGGGGGTCGTCTACGACTCCTGCTCGAGCGTGCCTCAAGGCGGCGCGGGCGGGGCGAGCAGCTGCGGCGCCGCGGGAGGCACGGGCGGCCAGCCCTCGCGCTACGCGACGCCGACCATCCCCAACGGCGGCGCGGGCCTGGCGGCGCCCTCCGGCGGCGCGGGGGGCGCAGGGGTTCCTCCCGGCACGGTGCCTGCGGCCGGGTCGGTGTACTTCGGCGCGAATGGGAATGCCGGCCAGCCGGGCACTGATGGCGCCGCAGCCGGCGCGGGCACGTTCTCATCGACCGGCTTCGTGCTGGCCAGCGCGGGCAACGGCCAGCCGGGCGTCGCGGGCCGCGGTGGTGGCGGAGGCGGCGGCGGCGCGGGCGGGCTCGGGCAGCCC
>CAYUZK010000020.1:4177-34388 GCA_964449625.1 uncultured Archangium sp. | reverse complement strand
ACGGCGGCTTCGAGTGCTACACCTACGGCTCGGCGGGCAGCGGCGGTGGCTCCGGCGGCTGCGGCGGCGGCGCGGGGACGGCGGGCCAGAGCGGCGGCGCGTCCATCGGCCTCTACCTTCACAACTCGGTGGTGTCGGCGCAGGGCGTCGTCGTGCGCACGGGCAATGGCGGCCAGGGCGGCGCCGGCGGCTCCGGCGGCTCCGGCGGCACAGGCGCAGCAGGCGCCACCTCGGGCTTCAGCTCCCAGCAGGGCCAGGCGACACGCGGCGGCGGCGGCGGGCGCGGCGGTGACGGCGGCCGCGGCGGGCACGGTGGTGGCGGCGCGGGCGGGCCAGTCTACGGGCTGGTGCGCAATGGCAGCTCGACGTGGAATGCCATCAGCGGCACCTCCTTTCTCCTGGGTACGCCGGGCGCGGGCGGCGCCTCGAGCGGCAACCCCGGCTCGGCAGGGGCCTCCGCCGTGTCTGCTCCCTAGTCCCGCGGGTTCGCGGCGTGTCGCCGCACCCCGTCGCGCGGGTCTTCGGGGTGATCCGCACGACGGCGAGCACGCAGTGCAGCGATGGCCTGTCTCCACCGTGCCAGCGAAGAAGTCGCTGAATGGCCCCTCAGCTTTGCCCGCCGCCTCGCGCGACGAGCGCGGACGAGAGGTGATGGGGCCTCGCGGCCGGGCACCGAACCGTGAGTGCCCCCCGCGTCGTCACGACGACATCGCAGCCACTCGCGCCGCCTGCCGCCCGCGCCGCAGCGCCACGACGACGCTGACCACCTGCGCAGCCCCGGCGAAGACGAAGACCACCTGGTACGCGAGCCCGCGCGCGACGCCGCCCGCCATGAGCGCCGTCGCCAGCGCGCCGCCGAGCGTCGAGCCCAGGAACATGCCCAGGGTGCCCGCGGCGTTGAGCACCGCCATGGCCGAGGCCCGCGCGCTGTCGGGCACGGACTGCGCGGCGAGGCCGAGCGCCGGCCCGTAGATCGCCGCCGAGGCGAGCCCGCCGACGGCCAGCACCGCGGTGATGGCGCCCACGGGCGCGAGCGCGAGGACCACGAAGGTGCCGCCGTACACCGCCGCGCCCACCGCGATGAGGCGCCAGCGATCGACGCGATCGCCCAGGCGGGCCATGGGCCAGGTGCCCAGCGCGAAGATCATCAAGAAGGCCGAGAACCACGCCGACACCCGGTCCTGCGCGCCGTCACCCAGCAGGTGGTGGCCGTAGAGCTGCAGCGTCACCACGAAGGTGCCCACGGCGAAGCGCTCGAGCGCCACCACGATG
Source organism: uncultured Archangium sp. (assembly GCA_964449625.1). Lineage (GTDB taxonomy): Bacteria > Myxococcota > Myxococcia > Myxococcales > Myxococcaceae > Archangium_A. Next base: position 33,116 of record CAYUZK010000020.1, on the reverse strand, counting down.
GTGGGCCCCCGCAGCGCCGGGGCCTCGAACACCAGGGAGCGGAAGGTGACGCGCGACTGCTCCGCGTCGGTCGTCTTCGGCAGCGCGACGAGGGCGACCAGGCCCGTCACCACGCCCACCACGCCGCCGACGATGAGCGGCAGCGCCGGATCGCTGCGGCCCAGCACGGCCCCCAGCGGAATGCCGATCAGAATGGACAGCACCACCGCGCCGCCCACCACGCCCATCGACGCCGCCGTGCGCGACTGCCGGCGGATGGTGCCCATCAGGATGGACACGGCCGCGATGTACACGGCGCCCTGCACGAAGCGCAGCGCGAGCATCGCCCACAGCGGCGGCAGCGCGACCACGCCCAAAAGCAGCGCGCCGTCGAGGGACGCCGAGACCCCCGCCACGAGCCGGCGCTGCCCCAGGCGCTCGGCGCGCACGGCGAGCAGCGGCCCGCCGGCCACCGCGCCGAGCAGGTTGACGGCGATGAAGGCGTGCATCACCCACTCGGCGTCTGGCCACCCCGTCGCCACGAAGGTGCGCACCACCGGAATGACGATGGTCGCCGGCAGCATCGCCCCCAGCACCAGCAGCGCGCTGCCCGCGAGGCGGAGGCCATCGCGCGAAGAGCGGGGGGTTGAAGCAGCCTCGGACACCGGCGGCCACCTAGCAGAAAAGCCCCGTCACCCTGCCCGTCCGCGAGGACAGGCATCACCAATCCTTTCAGCTCGCACGATTTTCCTTGTCGTCTCGCGGACCTGAAGACTAACGCGCGCGTAGTCGGCAGGCGCCTCGTCGGTTACAGCGCCCGTCGACGCCCCTCTCCTCCAAGGAGCACACGCACGATGGCTGCCGAAGCAACCGAGCTGAAACGCGAGACCGCGGCGGAGCCGTTGATCGGCTCGCTCCTGAAGTTCTTCGCCAGTTCCGTAGGCGCGAAGATGGTGATGGCCGCCACGGGGCTGGGCATCTGGCTGTTCGTCGTGGGCCACATGAGCGGCAACCTCATCGCCTACCTGGGCCGAGACGCCTTCAACGCCTACGCCGCGACGCTGCAGGGCACCCCGCTCCTGTTGTGGACGGTGCGCCTGGCGCTGCTCATCGGCTTCCCGCTGCACATCTTCACCGCGATCCGCTCGGCGCAGCTCAACCGCGCGGCGCGCCCGGTGCCCTACGCCCACGAGGCGCTCTCGCCGGCCACCACCGCCAGCAAGACGATGATGATCTCCGGCGGCGTCATCTTCTTCTTCTTCATCTACCACCTCGCCCACTTCACCCTGCGGGTGACGGGCCCGCAGCCCACGGCGCTGCTGCCCAACGGCGGCCACGACGCGTACGCGATGATGGTGATGGGCTTCCAGCAGCCGGTGATCGCGCTGGCCTACATCGGCGCGCAGGTGCTCCTCGCGGCGCACCTCTCGCACGGCATCTACAGCCTCTTCCAGCACCTGGGCCTGTGGGGCAAGCGGTGGACGCCCTGGCTCAAGAACGCCTCGCTGATCGTCGGCTACGCCATCAGCCTCGGTTTTGCCTCCATCCCGCTCGCCGTCCTCCTGGGGATCCTCAAGTGATGAAGCTCGACGCGAAGATTCCCTCCGGTCCCATCGAGACCAAGTGGACCCAGTACAAGCTGAACGTCCCGCTCATCAACCCGGCCAACAAGCGCAAGTACAAGATCATCGTGGTGGGCACGGGCCTGGCCGGCGGCTCGGCGGCGGCGACGCTGTCGGAGCTCGGCTACCAGGTCGAGGCCTTCTGCTTCCAGGACTCGCCGCGGCGGGCGCACTCCATCGCCGCGCAGGGCGGCATCAACGCGGCGAAGAACTACCAGAACGACGGCGACTCCGTGCGCCGCCTCGCCTACGACACCGTCAAGGGCGGTGACTTCCGCGCCCGCGAGGCGAACGTGCACCGCCTCGCCGAGGTGTCGGCGAACATCATCGACCAGTGCGTGGCCCAGGGCGTGCCCTTCGCCCGCGAGTACGGCGGCCACCTCTCCAACCGCTCGTTCGGCGGCGCCCAGGTCTCGCGCACCTTCTACGCGCGCGGGCAGACGGGCCAGCAGCTGCTCATCGGCGCCTACCACGCGCTCGAGAAGCAGGTGCACGCCGGCGGCGTGAAGATGCACTCCCGGCACGAGATGCTCGAGCTCGTCGTCGTCGACGGCCACGCGCGCGGCATCGTGACCCGCGACATGGTGTCGGGGAAGGTCGAGGCCTGGGCCGCCGACGCGGTGGTGCTGGCCACGGGCGGCTACGGCAACGTCTTCTTCCTCTCGACCAACGCCAAGGGCTGCAACGTCACCGCGACCTGGCGCGCGGCCAGGCAGGGCGCCGGCTTCGCCAACCCCTGCTACACGCAGATCCACCCCACGTGCATTCCGCAGTCGGGCGATCACCAGTCGAAGCTCACGCTGATGAGCGAGTCGCTGCGCAACGACGGGCGCGTCTGGGTGCCCCTGAAGGCCGGCGACCACCGCGCGCCGCACCAGGTGCCCGAGGACGAGCGCGACTACTACCTCGAGCGCAAGTACCCGTCGTTCGGCAACCTGGCGCCCCGCGACATCTCGTCGCGCGCGGCGAAGCAGGTCTGCGACGAGGGGCGCGGCATCGGCCCCGGCGGCCGCGGCGTGTACCTGGACTTCGCCGACAGCATCAAGCGGCTCGGCAAGAAGGTGATCAGCGAGCGCTACGGCAACCTCTTCGACATGTACACCACCATCACCGGGGAGGACCCGTACACGGTGCCGATGCGCATCTACCCGGCCGTCCACTACACGATGGGCGGGCTGTGGGTGGACTACAACCTGATGAGCACGATTCCCGGGCTGCACGTGCTCGGTGAGGCGAACTTCTCGGACCACGGCGCGAACCGTCTCGGCGCCAGCGCGCTGATGCAGGGGCTCGCCGACGGCTACTTCGTGCTGCCGTACACCATCGGCGCCTACCTCGCGACGGCCAAGCAGCCCAGGGTGACGACCGACCACCCCGAGTTCAAGCGGGCGGTGACCGAGGTCAACGCGCGCATGAACAAGCTGCTCACCATCAAGGGCCAGCGCACGGTGGACAGCTTCCACCGGCAGCTCGGCGCGATGATGTGGGAGAAGTGCGGCATGGCCCGCAACGAGAAGGGCCTCAAGGAGCTGCTCCAGGAGATCCCCGCGCTGCGCGAGGAGTTCTGGCGCAACGTGAACGTGCCGGGGTCGGCCGAGAGCCTCAACGTGGCCCTCGAGAAGGCCGGCCGCGTCGCCGACTTCTTCGAGTTCGCCGAGGTGCTGGCGCTCGACGCGCTCGAGCGCGACGAGTCGTGCGGCGGCCACTACCGCGAGGAGCACGACGACCAGGGCGAGGCCAAGCGCGACGACGAGAAGTTCATGCACGCGGCGGTGTGGGAGTACCAGGGCGAAGGCAAGAAGCCCGTGCGCCACGTGGAGCCCCTCGTGTTCGAAGCGTTCAAGCCCTCCATCCGGAGCTACAAGTAATGAGCGACAAGCTGATGACGTTGAAGCTGCACGTCTGGCGCCAGGCCTCGAAGGACCAGCCCGGCCAGATGAAGGACTACGTGGTCGAGAAGGTCTCGGAGCACATGTCCTTCCTCGAGATGCTCGACACCTTGAACGAGCAGCTTCAGGCGAAGGGCGAGGAGCCCGTGGCCTTCGATCACGACTGCCGCGAGGGCATCTGCGGCATGTGCTCGATGGTGATCAACGGCATTCCCCACGGCGGGCACCGCGGCGTCACCGCCTGCCAGCTGCACATGCGGCACTTCAAGGACGGCGACTCGATCTTCGTGGAGCCCTGGCGCGCGCGCGCCTTCCCGGTGCTGCGCGACCTCGTGGTGGACCGCCAGGCCTTCGATCGCATCGTCGCGGCCGGCGGCTACGTGTCGGTCAACACCGGCGGGGCGCCCGACGCGAACGCGCTGCCCATCGCCAAGACCGAGGCGGACCTCGCCATGGACGCGGCGGCCTGCATCGGCTGCGGCGCCTGCGTAGCGGCCTGCAAGAACGCCTCGGCGATGCTCTTCGTGGCGGCCAAGCACTCGCACCTCTCGCACCTGCCGCAGGGCCAGCCGGAGCGGTACGACCGGGCCAAGAACATGGCCATGCAGATGGACGCCGAGGGCTTCGGCACCTGCTCGAACCTGAGCCAGTGCGAGGCGGTCTGCCCGAAGGAGATCTCGGTGCGCGTCATCGCGGAGTTCAACCGCGACCTCCTCAAGGCGCAGACGAAGGCCTGACCGCTCCCGTTTGGGGTTCCACGGCCGCGGGCCCGGCGATCGGGCGCCGCGGCCTTTCATTTCTCTGGGGCGCTGCGCTAAGGGTGCGCGCTCTCTTCAACGAAGGACACCTCCGTGCGCATCATCGTCACCGGCTCGCTCGCGTATGACTACATCATGAACTTCCCCGGGAAGTTCTCGGACCACATCCTCCCGGACAAGGTCCACATGCTGACGGTCAGCTTCCTCGTCGACTCGATGAAGAAGATGCGCGGCGGCACCGCCGGCAACATCGCCTACACGCTGGCGATGCTGGGCGCGAAGACGGCCATCGTCTCGGCCGCCGGCCAGGACTTCCGCGAGTACCGGGAGTTCATGGACGCCCGCGGCATCGACACGAAGGGCATCAAGGAGGTGGCCAACGAGTTCACCGCCTCGTGCTTCATCAACACCGACATGTCGAACAACCAGATCGTCGCCTTCTACCCGGGCGCGGTGGTGCACGCGCGCGAGGTGGCCCTCGAGTCGCTCGGCCTGCAGAAGGACGACTGGGTGATCATCTCGCCGACGGACCCCGAGTCGATGGCCCGGCACACGGCCGAGTGCAAGAAGGCAGGCGTGAAGTACATCTTCGACCCGGGCAAGCAGACGCCCCGCCTCGACAAGGCGCAGATCCTCGGGGGCATCGACGGCTGCGCGGCGCTCATCGGCAACGACTACGAGTTCGGCATGATGGCCCGCACCACGGGCCTGACCGAGCAGCAGCTCATCGACATGGCACCCATCACCTTCTTCACCCGCGGCGAAGAGGGCTCGCGCATCATCGTACGCGGCGAGGCGGCCATCGAGATCCCCGTGGCGAAGCCCGAGGCCGTGGTGGACCCGACCGGCGCCGGCGACGCCTACCTGGGCGCCATCGCCTTCGGCCTCTCGCGCAACCTGCCCCTGCCCGTCACCGGCCGCGTGGCCGCCCTGGCCGCCACCTACGCCATCGAGCTCAAGGGCTGCCAGGAGCACGGCTTCACGGTGAGCGACTTCGCCAAGCGCTACCAGGCGGCCTTCGGGGCTGCGCTGGCCGTCTGACGGGCCCGGCTGCCCGCGTCAGGGCGTCGGCAGGATCGGCAGGAGCGACTTCAAGTCGGCGTCGGTGAAGTACACGCCGCCGCCCACGAAGAAGTCGCGGCCGCTGACGAGCCGGTTGGTCAGCTCGTCGCGGTTGAGGTTGTTGAGAATGTCGTCCATGCCGACGTTCACGTAGATGTGCTCGAAGGGCGTGAAGCGCAGCGTGGCGCGCAGCCGAGGGAGCCGCAGCGCCTCGATGGAGAAGTTGAAGGCGTCGAGCTTGAGCACCAGCGCGTCTTCGAGCCAGCGCGAGTACCAGGGGAACTTGATGGGCACGTTCAGGTCGGCGCCCAGGCCGCCGGTCGACTCGAGGATGCCCAGGCGCAGCGTGAGGATCGAGTAGCGCTTGGCGAACTGCGCGCTGAACTTGAGCGACTCGCGGGTGATGGTCTGCTTCTGCACCACCGGGTTGCCCGCCGCGGGCGGGTTCTGCTGCGTGTAGACGGTCTCGACCGAGCCGCGCGGGTCGTCGATGGCCTCGATGAGGTAGTACTTGTCGGGCTTGGGCACCAGGCGCACCTGGAGGAACGTCTTCGCCGCCCCCTGAGCCATGAGGTAGTCGGTCTTCACGCCCACCTCGACCTCGAGGCCCGTGAGGCGCCCGGCGAAGTCGGCCACGTCCTCGACGGTGTCGGTCAGCTTCTGGGCGAGGCGCTCGTTGCTCAAGATGGCCCCGACGGCGCCCTTGCCGTCCTTCACCTGCTGGGTGACGTCCTCGATGTTGGCCAGCGAGCGGTCGAGCTTGGCGAGCGTGTCTTTGAGGCTGGAGACGCCGGTGGCCACCTCGCCCTCGTTCTCGCCCACCACCTTCTTCACCGAGGCCATGACGTCGCGCACGTCCTTCGAGATGGCCTCGATGTTGTTGACGATGTTGGTGATGTTGCCCTGCTCGGCCGCCGTCAGCTTGCGCACGTCGCCGGAAACGGCCTCGACATTGGCGAGGATCTGGTCGAGCTTCGACGCGCTGTCGCGGATGGTGCGATCGACAGCCTCGGTGAGGTTGACCAGGTTCTTGACGATCTGCTCGAGGCTGCCCTGCCCTTCAGCGCCGCCGAGCACGTTCTTGAGCGCCCCGGTCACCGCCTGAATGTCGGCGGTGATGGTGGTGAGCGTGCCGAAGAGCTGCTCCATGCCCTGCGCGTCGAGCACCCGCTTGATCTCGTCGCCGTTCTCGAGCACCCGGAAGGCCTCGGTGCCCGGCGTCAGGTCGATCATGTAGTCGCCCAGGAGCGACTCGCTGCGCTTGGTGATGGTGGCGTCTTCGCGGACCTGCAGGTCCTTGCGGATGCGCAGCGTGGTCCTCGCCTTGAGCCCCTCGAGGCGGATATCGATGATCTCGCCCACAGCGATGCCGGCGATCTGAATGCGGCTGCGCTGGTTGAGGCCCGAGGCGTCGCGGAAGTACGCGTACACCGTGACCGACTCGTCCTCCTTCATGCCCCCCTTCTTCACGAAGGTGAGGAACCAGAAGAGGATGCCGCCGGCGGCGATCACCAGCAGGCCAACGCGGAGTGGCGTGAGGACCTTCTTCACGGGGCGCCCACTCTAGCGATTGTCAGCCAACCCACCATGACTCAGTTCTTCCCGAACCACGTGGAGAGGAACAGCTTGACCGCCGGGTGCTGGGAGTGGCGCAGCGTCGAGGGGTGGCCCTGGTCGACGATCAGCCCCTGCGAGAGGAAGGCGATGTTGTCGGCCACCTTGAAGGCCGAGGCGATGTCGTGGCTGATGACCACCGAGGTGACGCCGAGCTGCTTCTTGGCGTCGAGGATCATCTCGTCCACGTAGTCGGTGGTGATGGGGTCCAGACCCGTCGTCGGCTCGTCGTAGAGGACGATCTTCGGGTCGAGCACGATGGCCCGGGCCAGGCCCACGCGCTTGCGCATGCCGCCCGAGAGGTCGGCGGGGAACTTCTCTTCGACGTTCTTGAGCCCCACGATGCCCAGCTTCTCGCGCACGAGCTGCCGCATCTGCTCTTCCTTGAGGTCCTTGCGGTGCTCCTTGAGGGGGAAGGCGACGTTCTCGTAGACGGTCATCGAGTCGAAGAGCGCCGCCGCCTGGAACACCATGCCGAACTTGCGCCGCATCACCTCGAGCTGCGCGGCGCCCATGGGCACGATGTCTTCGCCGTCGACCACCACGCCGCCGGAGTCGGGCTTGAGCAGGCCGATCATGTGCTTCATCAGCACCGACTTGCCGCTGCCCGAGCCCCCGAGGATGACGCAGGTGCTCCCCGCGGGGATGCTCAGGTTGATGCCCGTCAGCACGTGGTGCGCGCCGAAGGCCTTGTGGAGGTCGACGATCTCGATCATCGCCTGCGCGGGCGCCGGGGGAGCCATCAGTGGAGGATGACGCCGACGAAGTAGTCGAGGATGAAGATGCCCAGGGCCGAGGCCACCATCGCCTCGGTGGTGGCCTGGCCGACGCCCTTGGCCCCGCCGCTCGCGTTGAAGCCCTTGTAGCAGGCGACCAGCGCGATGAAGAGGCCGAACACGGCGCCCTTGATCAGCCCCTCGGCGATGTCTTCGGGGTCGAGCCACTGCTGGGTGCGGGTGATGAAGGTGCCCGCCGACAGGCCCTTCACCGTCACCGCCACGAAGTACCCCCCGGCCAGCCCGAGCAGGTCGAACACCAGCACCAGCATCGGCACCATGATCAGCCCCGCCAGCACCCGCGGCACCAGGAGGTACTGGATGGGGTTGACGGCCATCGTCTCGAGGGCGTCCACCTGCTCGGTGACGCGCATGGTGCCCAGCTCCGTGCACGTGGCGCTGCCCGCGCGCATCGTCACCATGAGCGCCGCGAACACCGGCGCCAGCTCACGGGTGATGGTGAGCGACACCGTCGGCCCCACGAGGCTCTCTGCGTTGAAGAGCTCGAAGGCGCGCCAGCTCTGGTGGGCGAAGACCATGCCCGAGAAGACGCCGGTGAGGCCCACGATGAAGATCGACCCGACGCCCACGAAGTCGAGCTGAGCGAAGAGGTTGTGCACCCGGTACGGCGGGCGCACGCCCCAGCGCACCACCTGGGCCAGCAGCGACGCCAGGCCGCCGAGCTCCTCGATGAGGCGCGTGAGACCCTGGCCGAGCCCCTCGATGGCGGTCACCAGGGCGCTGGGCCGGGGCGGCCCGGCGGGGGTCTCGGTCTGCGACGACATGAGCGCGCGCACCCTAGCGGATTCTGATAGGCGGCGGCGCGAGATGACGCCTCCCAACGCGATTCGAACCGGCGGTGAGATCGACGCCTTCTGCACCAGGTGCCAGCTCAACCTGGCGCACACCATCATCGCCATGGTGGGCCCCAAGGTGGTGAAGGTGAAGTGCAACACCTGCGACGGGGAGCACCTGTACCGGGGCGTCCAGCCCCTGGTGAAGGCCACCTCCTTCGCCGCTCCGAAGCGCCCCGCCTCGGCCTCCCGCCCGACCAGCAGCCGCGCCCGGCCCGTCGCCTGGGAGGACAAGTTCGCCGGCAAGGACCTGGCCGGCGCGCGCAAGTACAGCCCGCGGGAGACCTTCGCGGTGGACGACGTGGTCGATCACCCCACCTTCGGCCTGGGCCTGGTGGTGGCGGTGCGCGGCGACAAGGTGGAGATCTCCTTCAAGCAGGCCGAGAAGACCCTCGTGCACGGCAAGGCGGCGCCCCCGTCGCCCGAGGGCGCGCCGGGCTGACCGCTCAGCCGCGCAGGGCCGCGAGCACCGCGGTGAGATCCGCCGCGAGCGGCGCCTCGGCGCGCAAGCCCAGCGCCGGCAGCTCCAGCGACGCAGCGTGGAGCGGCGTGCGAGCCAACGTCACCGCGCCGACGCGCAGCGGCTCTTTTCGGCCGTACTGGCGATCGACGAGCAGCGGGTGCCCGCGCGCCTTGAGGTGCACGCGGAGCTGGTGCTGCCGGCCGGTGAGCGGCTCGCACTCCACCAGGCTCGCCCCGTGGAGCTGCTCCACCGGCCGTACCAGCGTGCGCGAGGGCTTCGCGCCGGGCTCGTCAGGCGAGGCCGGGCGCATCTTGCCCTTGCGCGCCGCGGCGAGCGGCAGGTCGATGTCGAGGGGCTCGCGCACGGCGCCCTCCACGAGCGCGAGGTAGCGCTTCTTCGCCTCGCCCTGCTCGAAGGCCATCGACGCCGCCCGGTGAGCCTCGGCGCTCAGCGCGAAGAGCACCACGCCCGAGGTGTCGCGATCGAGGCGGTGGCAGACCCACACCCGCTGGCCGAGCTGCGCGGCGAGGAGATCCTTCGCGCACACCTGATCGTCGGCGGCGCGCCCGGGGATCACCGGCAGCCCCGGCGGCTTGGCGATGGCCACCCAGCCGCCCAGCCGCGCGATCACCTCGAGGTGCACGCTCGCTACTCGAGGTCCGTCGGCTTGAGCACGGTCACCTCGCCGTACCGCTTCACCTTCGGCACCAGCGCCTTGGCGTTGCCCACCAGCACGAGCGTGCGCTCGCCGTCGAAGAGGTGCTGGCCCGCCGCCTCGGCCGCCTGCTTCACGGTCACCTCGGCGATGCGCTCCCGGTACTCGGAGATCCACCGATCCGGCAGCCCGTAGTGCACGACGTCGGCGATGGCGCCCGACACGTTCTCGTTCGTCTCGAGACGCGAGGGGTACAGCCCGCTGATGTAGCGCTGCGCCGTCGTGAGCTCGGCCCGGGTGGGCCCCCGCTCGCGCATCTTCTTCACCTCGGTGAGGGCGACGTCGATGAGCGTGTTGACGCTCTCGGTGCGGGTGAAGGACGAGACGGTGAAGGAGCCGGCCGAGCTCATCATGTCGAAGCTGCTGCCCGCCCCGTACGAGAGGCCCCGCTTCACGCGGATCTCCGTCACCAGCCGCGAGGTGAAGCCGCCGCCCAGCACCGTGTTCATCGCCACGATGGGGAAGTGATCGTCGTGGCCCCGCTTCACGCCGGTGGCGCCGATGCGCATCTGCACCTGCGTCTGCTCGGGCTTGTCCACGATGATGACCTCGCGGGGGCGCGCCAGGCCGCTCCAGCTCGGCACCTGGGGCACGGCGGTGGGGCCGCCGGACCACCCGCCGAGCTCGCGCTCGACGACCTTCATCACGGCCTTCGCGTCGAACTCGCCCACGACGTAGAGCTGCGCGATGGCGGGCCCCAGGCGCGTGCGGTGGAAGGCCTTCAGATCGTCGCGGGTGTAGGTGGCGACGTGCCGCTTGCCGCTGAGCGTCTCGTACGCGTACGGGTGCTCGCCCCAGGTCGCGCGCACCAGCGCCCGCTCGACCAGCGAGCCCGGGTCGTCGAGGTCGCTCTGCAGGGCCGCGAGCGTGCGGCGGCGGGACAGCTCGAGCTCCGCCTCCGGGAAGTCCGGCGCGAGCACCAGCCGGGTCATCGCCCCGAACATCGCCGCGAAGTGCCGGCTGGGCGTGGAGAGCGCGAAGATGACGTTCTCTTCGTTGGCGAAGCCGCCCACGCTGGCGCCGACGAAGTCCACCTCGTCGCTGATCTGATCGGCGGTCTGGCCGCCGGCCCCGCGCCGCGTGAGCCGCGCCGCGAAGTCGGCCACGCCCAGCTTGCCGGGCGGGTCGAAGGCGCTGCCGCCGCGCACCACGAGGCGCACGGCCACCAGCGGGAGCGGCCCCCGCGGCACCAGGTGCACGGTGAGCCCGTTGGGGAGCCGCCGCACCTCGTGCGCCGGCAGCTTGAGGGGCCGCAGCTTCGGGGTCGCGCTCCGGTACGTCACGCCGCCTCCCCGAGCGCCGCTGCGCCGTCCGTGGGCACCAGCGTCACCACCGCGCGGCGCTCCGGCGTGAGGTACCGGGCGGCGGCCTGCTTCACCTGCTCGCCGGTGATGGCCTCGTAGCGAGACGGCAGGGCGAGGCCCTCGCGCCACGAGCCGAGCATGATCTCGTAGGTGCCCAGGGCGTGCGCGCGGCCGTTGTTCGTCGCCAGCTCTCGCAGGAGGTGCGCGGCGAGGTTGTTCTTGGCCTTCTCCAGCTCCCGCGGCTCGAGGCCGTGCTCGGCCACGCGCTGGAGCTGCTGGTAGAGCGCCGCCTCGGCCTTCGCCGGGTCGCCGCCGGGCTTGAGCTCGAGGACGACGGTGAAGGCGCCGGGGTCGAAGCGCCACGTCCAGTCCACCGAGACGCCGACGGCGACCTCCTGCTCGAACACCAGCGCCTTGGTGAGGCGGCTCGACTGGCCCACCGACAGCGCGTACTGCAGCACGTCGAGCGCGAGGGTGTCGGGGTCGAGCGCGCGGGGCCCGCGCCAGGCGATCATCAGCGACGGCGACTGCGCGGGGTGGTGCACCAGCGCGCGCCGCTCGCCCTTCTGCTCGGGCTCGGCGTCGAGCACCGGCGGCACCGGCGGCCCGGCCTTCGCCCCCGCGTAGTACTTCTTGAGCAGCTTGAGCGCGTGCTTCGGGTCGAAGTCGCCCGAGAGGTACACGGTGGCGTTGTTGGGCGCGTAGTAGGTGCGGAAGTAGTCGAGGCAGTCCTGCCGGGTGATGTTGGCGATGTCCTTCATCCAGCCGATCACCGGCCAGCGGTAGGGGTGGGCCTTCCACACCAGGGTGGAGAGCTCCTCGTCCATCAGGCCGCCGATCTCGTTGTCCACGCGGAGCCGGCGCTCCTCCATCACCACCTGGCGCTCGCTCTCGAGCATCTTCGGGGTGACCTGCAGCGACTTCATGCGATCGCTCTCGAGGTCGATCACCCGCTCGAGCGCCTCGGCCATGAAGTCCTCGTAGTAGACGGTCAGATCGTTCGAGGTGTAGGCGTTCGACGAGCCGCCGCTCGACTCCAGCACGCGATCGAACTGCCCCGGGCCGTACTTCTTCGCGCCGTTGAACATCATGTGCTCGAAGAGGTGGCTGATGCCGGTGATGCCGGGCCGCTCGTTGCGCGCGCCGACCCGGAAGAACGTGTAGTAGCTGCAGGTCGGCACCGCGTCGGACGGCAGCAGCCGCACGCGCAGGCCGTTGGGCAGCGTGGCCTCGATGACGGAGGCGGCGAGGGGCTCGAGGGCCGGGGGCAGAGGTGAGGCGGTGCGCTTCGCGCGGGTCGAGCTACGGCGGCGTGCCATCAGGGCTCCTTGCGCGCGTGTCGGTCGAAGAAGCCGAGGACCTTCGACCACACCTCGTCGGCGGCGCGCTCACCGATGACGAGATCCATGTGACCGTACTCACCACGGGCGCCGTTCGCCCGGGTAATCAGCACCCACTCCTTCGGGCCGCCCAGCGCCCGGTAGCCGTCCTTCACCGCGGGCGCGAGGGCGATGCGATCGAGCCGGGCGGCCACCACCAGCACGGGCGTCGTGACGCGCGCCATGCCGGCGCGCAGGTCGAGGGCGCCGTCGGCCGAGGTGAAGCGCCCGCCGTCGAGGAGCGCGGAGAGCTGGTGCGCGACCCCGCCCGCGACGTCGGCGGTGCCCCAGGCCATGAGCCGCTGCCAGGTCTCGGGGTCGGTGCTCTGCGGGTTGTAGAAGAAGCGCTGAAAGGGCCCGTCGTCGAGGGCCGTCTGGAAGGGCGCGGCGAGGAACGCGCCGGCTGCGCTGGGCACCAGCCAGGCCCGGGGCAGCACCTGCGGCGACCAGGCGATGACGCCATCGAGCGGCGTGCCCCAGTCCAGGCGCGTAGGGCTGCCGAGCGTCGCTGCGGCGCCCACGCCCTCCCCCCCTTGCGCGACGTAGGCGTACAGCACGAGGCCGCCCATGGAGTGGCCCGCGTAGTCTACCGCCGGCGCGCCGCTCACCTGCCTGACGTGGGCGATGGCCGCGGGGAGATCGCGCTGCCAGAAGTCGTCGAAGGAGATGGGACCCCGGCCCTGCGCCGCGGCGGGGCGGTCGCTGCCGCCGGTGCCCCGCAGCGACAGGGTCCACGCCTCGCGGCCCTGCGCGGCGAACCAGCGCGCCATGGAGTGCCGCTCGTCGAGGTCCATGTTGCGCTCGTTGGCGGCGATGCCGTGGCAGAGGATCACCGGCAGCCCCTTCACGGGGCCGACGGCGCGGTAGCGCGTCATCGCCAGCGTCCAGCCGTCGCTCGTGCGCGGGCGGTGCACCTCGGCCTCGGGGGGCAAGGGCACGGGCCGCCAGGCCGCGCAGCCCAGGGTGAAGCACAGGCCCGCCAGCGCGAGGGGCCGCATCAGGGCGCCCCCAGGAAGCGGGCCACGGCCGGGTAGACGCGCGATGGGGCCAGGGTGCCCAGGAGCAGCGTGAGGTGGCCGAAGTCGTCGCCGTCCGTCATGCGCGTGAAGGTGCGCAGCTCCACTGGGCCGGAGGCGAGCTCGCGCAGCGGCGCGCAGGCCTCGGGCGGCGCCCAGGCGTTGCCCACGCCCAGGAGCAGCAGCGTCGGTCGATCGAAGCGCTCCAGCCGCCCCCGCACCGTCGTGCCGTCGTCGAGCGAGAGATCGCCCGAGCGCATCCACTCCAGCAGTTCGGCCGCGACGCCGTCGGTCAGATCTCGCGCCCCCGTGAGGGCCGCCTGCTCCAGCACCCGCGGCGCGAAGCCGCCCCCCATGGCGAAGAGCTGCTCGAAGAGCGCGAGGCCGTCGGGGCCCGCGGCGAGCCCCGAGTACCGCCCGCCGGCGAGGAGAAAGCGCTCGGCGAGCCGCGTCGGGGGCTCGGCGAGGGCCGGGGTGCCCAGCGCCACCACGCGCCGCACCGCGAGCTCCGCGCCGGCCGCGCTCAACGCCAGGCTGCCGAGCCAGCCCTGCGCGACGAGATCGACGGGGCCCGGGTGCTCGCCCGCCACGGCGCGCGCGATGGCCGGCAGATCGAGGTGCACGACGGTGCGCAGCGAGTGGCCGGGGTCGGCGCTCCCCTGCCCGCGCAGCTCGGCCACGTAGACGGCGCGCCCGGCGCCGGCGAGGTGCCGCGCGAGGGGCTCCATGACGGCGCGCCCGAAGCCGACGTCGGCCACCACCAGCACCGCGGGCCGCCCCGCCCCCAGCCCCGGCGGGAGGAAGCGGTGGAGCGCCAGCGCCGCGCCGTCGGCCGTGAGCACCTTGCGGTGGGAGATCTCGAGCGGCGCCGACGCCAGCGTGGCCACTACCCACAGCGCGATCACAGCTCGACGATCCCCGCCTTGAGCGCCATCACCACGGCGTCGACGTGCGAGTTGACGCCCATCTTCCGGTAGATGTGGGACAGGTGCGTGCGCACGGTGCGGCGCTCGAGCTGCATGACGCCGCCCACCTCGGCGTTCGAGAGGCCCTTGGCGACGAACTTGAGCACGTCGAACTCGGTGGGCGTCAGCGCCCAGGGGTTGTCGGGCTGCGCCTTCTTCGCCTGCACCGAGTGGAAGTAGTTCCAGAAGCGGCGGGCGATGATGGGCTCGAGCACGGTGCCGCCGGCCATCACGTCGTGGATGCCGGAGCGGATCTTCTCTGGCCCCACACGCTTGACCAGGTAGCCCGAGGCCCCCGCCTGCATCGCCTCGTAGACCTTCTGCTCGTCGTCGAAGGAGGTGAGGATGAGGATTTCGACCGACGGCGCGCGGCGCTTGAGCCTGCGGGTCACCTCGATGCCGTCGATGCCCGGCAGCTCGAGGTCGAGCAGCACGAGGTCCGGCAGGAGCGTCACCATCTGCTCGACGCCGTGCTCGCCCTCCTGGGCCGTGCCCACCACCTCGAGCTCGTCGAAGAGGCCCAGCACCTTGAGCAGGTTCTTGAGCAGCTGGGGCTGGTCCTCGACGACGAAGACCCTGACCTTCTCGAGTTCGCTCATCGCCTCTGGAACACCGGTGAGAGTTTGACGAGCTTCCCCGCTTCGAAGCGCGTCGTCGAGGCGTATTCCTGCTTCGTCTTCGGCTCCACCACGCGCACCCGGCGTGAGCCCACCGCCACGGGGATCTTCGCCGTCGCGCCGCACACGCGCTTCCCGTCGATCTCCACGCGCACCGGCACGCTCGCCGCCACCGTCAGGTAGCCCGTCGCGCCCTTGCTGGCCTGGTAGCAGTCGCCGCTCGGCCGCGGAGCCTTCGGCGTGGCGACGACCCTGGGCTTCGGCGCGGGCTCAGCCTCCTCGGGCAGCGGGTTGGGGTTGAAGGCCTTGTCGGGGTGCAGCTTCTCGAAGTCCTGCAGCTTCACCGAGGGCTTCGAGGGCTGCGCGGGGGGCGGCGGCAGCGCGCGGGGCGGGAGCTTGATCTCGCGCTGGATCGGCACGGGCAGGTAGCTGACGAGCGCCGCCAGCGGGTCCTCCTGCGCCTGGTACCAGGTGAGGATCGCGACGCTCACCGTGCCCACGAGGATCGTCGCCCCCAGCGCGCTGGCCGCCTGCTTGCGGCGCCGCGCCCGCTCCTCCATGCCCGCGTACGAGGGGACCTCCGGGTCACCCTCGCGCTTGAAGGGCACGACGAAGGTCATCAGCGTCTTGGCCACCCGCTGACGGCGAGGCGGAGACGCCGGCGCCTTCGGACCGGCCGCGCCGGCGCCGAAGTCCTCCACCACCTTCACCCGGTTGCGCACCGGCTCGGTCGACGCGGTCGGCACCGGGCCCGCCTCGACCACCGGCGCGGCCGGCGCGTCCCACGTGAGGCGCGGGCCGACGGCCTTCACCTCGGGCAGCGTCTTCACGTCCTCCGGCGGCAAGGCCTCGGGCGGCAGGGGCGCGATCGTCGGCACCTCCGCCGCGCCCGCGACCGCCGGCAGCTCGCCGGTAAAGACCGGCAGCCCGTCGCTGGTCGGCGTGCGATCGTCGACGTAGCCACCCGAGAAGGGCGGCCGCTCGTCGGGCGGCGCGGGGTCGGCCTCGAAGGCGCCGACGCCGGCGATGTCGGTGAGCGCGAAGGGCCGCTCGAAGGGCACGGGGCCCAGGGCGCCGAGCTGCACCTCGTTGGGGAAGAGCTCGCCGACGAACTTCTTCAGGTCCTCCCGCGGAGGAATGCCGCCCGACGCCGCGAGGAAGTCGCGCAGGCCCTCGGCGAAGTCGGCGCAGGCCCGGTGCCGCCGCGCCGCCGAGGGCTCGAGGGCGCGCATGATGACGGGGTCGATGCGCGAGTGGAGCCGCCGCACCAGGCGGGACGGCGGCGGGAGGCGCTCGGTGCGCGTGCTGACCGACGCGCTCCCGGTCGACGCCTCCCGCAGCGTCAGCAGCTCGTAGAGGATCGCCCCGAGGGCGTAGACGTCGGCCGCCACGCTCGCGGGGCCTCCGCCGGCGAGCTCGGGCGCGCGGTAGCTGCCGCGGCCGCGCGCGGCGAAGGCCTTCTTGAGCCCCGGCGCCGCGTGGAGCGCCGCGAGGGCGCCGAAGTCGGTCACCGCCACCTGCCCCGCGTCGGACAGCGTCACGTTGCCCGGCGTGAGCGCCCCGTGCGCGACCCCGGCCGCGTGGGCCGCGGCCAGCACGTCGAGCAGCTCGAGCGCGAGCGTGAGCGCGAGGGCCGGGGGGAGCAACACCTCACGGGTGTTGAGCCGCTGGAGCGCCAGGCCCAGCGTGTACCGCCCGGTGTCCTGGCGGACGATGGCCAGGCGGCCGTCGACGAGCCCCACGTCGAGCACCCGCGCCGCGCCGGGGTGCGACAGGCCCTGGAGCTGGCGCGCCGTGTCGGCCACCACCTTCGCGTAGGCCGCGTCGGAGGTCCGCTCGTGGAAGAGCTTCACCACCACCGGCTCGCCCGTGCCGACGCGCTCGCCGCGGAAGAGATCGGCCAACTGGCTCTGCTCGAGTCGCCCGATCAGCCGGTACACGCGCTGGTTATAGCCGCGTCAGCGGTCGCGCCGGGGGCGAAAGGGCTTCACCACCGAGAAGTCGAACCCGCAGTAGAGGCAGGTGCGGTCGCGCTGGCCCTTGGGCACCTCGGCGAAGCAGCCCGGGCACCGCGGCCGCGGCGGCGTCTTCGACGGCGGCGTGGGCGGCACCTTGAGCGCGGCTTCGACCTTCTTGAGCCGGCGCTCGAGCCAGCGCACGCGGCTCTCGAGCTCGGTCACCCGCACCCGCAGCTCCCGGCGCTCTTCGTCGATGCTGCGGCGCGAAGCCATCGTGGCTAGAAGCGTCGCACGCGGTCTCCCCGAAAGGAAAATCTTGGAATCGATCCACAGCGGGCTGGCGGCCCCCGTCGACCGGCAGCGAGCCCTGGAGGCCGAGGCGCGCGCGCGCGCGATGCTGGGCGACGAGCAGCTCCAGCGCATTCTCCAGCAGCCGGCCCACAGCGACACGCCCCTGCCCCGGCAGATCTTCGTCAACCGGAACCTGCACCTGTCCAAGGTCGACTTGATCGGCTTCGACATGGACTACACGCTGGCCATCTACCACCTGCGGCGCCTCGAGCAGCTCTCGTACGATCTCACCGTCGAGCGGCTGGTGACGAAGTTCGGCTACCCCGCGGCCGTGCGGGAGCTGCCGTACGATCACCAGTTCGTGCTCCGCGGCCTCTTCGTCGACAAGCGCCGCGGCAACCTGCTCAAGATCGATCGCTTCGGCCACGTGGGCCGCGCCTACCACGGTCGCACGGCGCTCTCCGACGAGCAGCTCGACAAGCTCTACCGCAACGAGCGCATCCGCCTGAAGAGCCAGGAGTACGCGTGGATCGACACGCTCTTCGCGCTCCCCGAGGCCTGCCTCTACGCGGGCATGGTGGACCTCCTCGAGCAGCAGGGCACGACGCCCGTGGACTACACGCGGCTCTACGACGACATCCGCGACGCCATCGACTCCGTCCACCGCGACAACTCGCTCAAGGCCCTCATCCGCGCGGAGATCGGCACGTACATCTTCAAGGACCCGGAGCTCGGCCCCGCCCTCCACAAGCTGCGCTCGGGCGGCAACAAGCTCTTCCTGCTCACCAACTCCCTGTGGGACTACACCAGCGCGGTGATGAGCTACCTGCTCGACGGGGTGCTCCCGGAGTACCCGAGCTGGCGGAACTACTTCGACTACGTCATCACCGGCGGCCAGAAGCCGGCGTTCTTCAGCGACAACAACCCCTTCATGGAGATCGACGCATCGACCCTGGACAACCGGGTGCTGGAAGCGGCCACCGCGCTCGAGCGGGGGAAGATCTACCAGGGCGGCAACCTCGCCGACTTCGAGCGCATGACGGGCTACGCGGGCTCCGCCGTCCTCTACGTCGGCGATCACATCTACGGCGACATCTTGAAGTCCAAGAAGACGTCGATGTGGCGCACCTGCATGATCGTCCAGGAGATCGAAGACGAGCTCGCGTACCTCGAGGACCGGAAGCCCGAGGTCGACCGCCTCGCGGACATCGAGCAGCTCCAGGCGCGCCTCGACGACGAGATCGGCCGCCGCAAGACGCGCCTCAACCACATCGAGCGGCGCCTCCAGCGGGAGCGCCCGCCCGAGGTCGAGCGCGCGGCCCTCGAGGACGACTTCAAGAAGGTCAAGGCCGAGCTCGATCTGCTGCGGCACGCCATGCGCGAGTCCGTGGACATCGTGCGCACGCTCGAGACCGACCTCGAGCACGGCTTCAACGCCTTCTGGGGCCTGCACTTCAAGGAGGGCAACGAGAACTCGCGCTTCGGCGAGCAGGTCGAGCAGTACGCCTGCCTCTACACCTCGCGGGTGTCGAACTTCGTCTTCTACTCGCCGCTGCACTTCTTCCGCTCTCAGCGAGAGCTCATGCCCCACGAGGCGGCCACCAGCTTGCGGCTGGCCGGGCTCGGGGGCGAGGGCCTGCCCAAGGGCGCCAACCGCGCCGCCGACATTCCCTGACTCACGCCGGGGGCACGCGGGCCCAGCGCACCGGCGAGGGCCGCGCCAGGCGCGTCTCCTGAAGGCCCAGGCGCTCCAGCTCGCGGCCGTAGCGGCTCGCCTTCACCACCACCCACCGCCGGGCGACCCGGCGGGCCTCGGCCAGCGTCTGCGCGTCGAGGGGCGCGTGCACCGCGTAGCGCCGCAGCACCGAGAAGCCCGGCGCGGCGCGGCGCGGGAGGTCGAACATCGGGTCCAGGGTGACGACGTCAGCGCTCCCATCGCCCAGGCCCGCCAGCACCTCGCGCGCGGTGCCCCGGCGCACCTCGATGCGGGCGCTCGCGGCGTCCGGGGCCAGGCCCTCGCTCACCAGGGCGAAGATGGGCAGCGACGCCTCCACCCCCAGCACCCGCCCCGAGGGGCCCACCACGCGGGCGCAGACGAGCGCGTCGGCGGCCAGCCCCAGGGTGCCGTCGACGACGACGTCACCCGCGCGCAGCTCACCCAGGCGCACCAGCACGTCGTCGGGCTGTTGGCCCAGGGCGAGGCGCTTGAGGCGCACCACCCCCAGCCCGGGAGAGAAGGCGCAGGTGCCCGCGCGATCGGTGAGCGACCAGCCCTTGCCGCCCAGCACCAGCAGCGCGTCGGCCTGCCCAAGGAGCGTCGCCTCCGCCGCCTGCAGGGGCCGCGGGAGAAAGGGGACGCCCCAGCGCGCCGCGCGATCACGGGCCACGGCCTCGTAGCGCCCCGGCGTCTTCCCGGTGGTGGTGACGGCCAGCGGCCAGCTCACTCCTGCAGCTCCGCGGCGATCTCGCGCACCTCCCGGTACGCGTCGTCGTTCGCGGGCTGGAAGCCGTTCAAGTTGAGCGGCCCGAGGATCTCCCGGCCCGCCCGCTCCCGGCCGGACAGCGAGAGCAGCGAGGCGGTGATGGCCTCCACCACCTCGGCGGGGAGATCGGGGCGGGCGCAGAAGATGTCGCGGGGCGTGCGCGGCGTCTTCGCCACCACGCGGAAGGTGAGCGGGTCGATGCCCTTCGACTTGCGCAGGGCGTTGAAGGAGCCCTGGTAGGTCGCGCCGGCGTCCACCCGCCCCTCCATCACCGCCAGCAGCACCGCCTCGTGGTTGCCCAGGAACTCGGAGCGGGCGAGATCCTTCGCGAGGTCGAAGCCCTTGTCCTTGAGCACCTTGCGCGCGAGCAGGTAGCCGCTGGTGCTCATGGGGTCCACGAAGCCGAAGGTGGCGCCCTTGAGCTCCTCCACCGTGCGCCGCGGGC
Organism: uncultured Archangium sp.; assembly: GCA_964449625.1. GTDB lineage: Bacteria > Myxococcota > Myxococcia > Myxococcales > Myxococcaceae > Archangium_A. The sequence continues at coordinate 12,926 of CAYUZK010000020.1, read as the reverse complement.
TGTCCTCGCGCACGAAGATGTACCCCGACGCGGTGGCCGAGCCGTCGGCGATGGTCTGCACGAGGCACTTGAGCTTCATGCGCCCCGAGGCCTTCGCGTAGGCGAGCGGGCTCAGCTCGACGAGATCGAACTCGCCGCGCTCCATGCGGTCGATGGCGTCGCCGTAGGAGTCGCCCACGACGATCTCCACCGGCACCGAGAGCGAGCGCGAGAGGTACTCGCCGAGCTTCTGGTGCGACGCAGAGATGGTGGTCGGAGAGAGGAAGGGCACGAGGCCGAAGCGCAAGCGCGTGAAGCCGGCCGGCGGCGAGAACACCGGCGCCGTGCCCGCGAGGCGCCGCAGCGGCGGCAGCGCCTCGGGCTCGGAGGGCGCGCAGGCCGCCAGGAGGAGCACCAGGCCGAGCGCGCGCCTCACGTGGTCGCCCCCCGCGCGCCGATGACGCGGTTGCGCCCCTGCCGCTTCGCCACGTACATCGCCTGGTCCGCGGCCACGAGGATCTGCTCCCCCTCCTTGCCGTCCTCCGGGTAGGTCGCCACGCCGATGCTCACCGTGACGCGGTTGGGCCAGTTGCCCTCGGCGTTGATGCGCTCCTCCACCGCGACGCGCATGCGCTCGGCCACCTGCATCGCCTCGGTCTTCGACGTCTCGGGGAGGATCACCGCGAACTCCTCCCCACCATAGCGCGCGATGAGATCCGTCTGGCGCAGGTCCTGCCCCAGCACCTGCGCCAGCCTCCGCAGCAGATCGTCGCCGGCCGGGTGGCCGAGCGTGTCGTTGACCTTCTTGAAGAAGTCGACGTCGACCATCAGCACGCTGACCGGCCGCCGGTGGCGCTCGGCCCGCACCAGCTCGGCCTGCATCGTCTCCTGGAAGCGCCGGTGGTTGAAGACGCCGGTGAGCCCGTCGGTCACCGCGAGGCGCTCGAGCCGGGCGTTGGCCTCCTGCAGCTCCCGCGTGCGGTCGGCGACGATGCGCTCGAGGTTCTCGCGCTCGTGCTGGAGCTGCGAGGCCATGCGGTTGATGGTGTCGGTCAGCTCGCGCAGCTCGGAGCCGCGCAGCGGCGGCACCCGGGTGGCGAGGTGGCCTTCGCCCATGCGGCGCACGGCGGTCTGCAGGGTGCGCACCGGCCGCACCACCAGGCGATCGAGACCGAGGAAGAGCACGCTGCCCACCACGCTGAAGACCAGGCCCGAGACGAGCGCGAGCCAGAAGCGCGTGCGCTCGAGCTGCGCCTCGAGGCGGTCCAGCGAGAACCTGGCGGTCACCGTGCCCCAGCGGATGCCGGACACCGCGGGCACGGCGATGCGGTACACGGAGCGCTCGCGCTCCCACACGGTGCCCTCGCGCTGGATGGCGTCACGGCTGAAGGCGTCGGCCACGGTGGTGTTGAAGCGCTCCGGCACGCTGTGCGCCAGCACGCGGCCCTGGTCGTCGAGCACCGCCAGCTCCGTCAGATCGCGGTCCTTGAGCGACTCGGTGAGGTGCGCGACGAGGGTGTCCAGCGCGCCCATGTCGTTCTGCGCGATGTGCACGGCCACGGTGACGCCCACCGCCTGCAGCACCTTCTCGTTGCGCAGCCGGAAGTCGGCGAGGGCCTCCTTGCGCTCGCGCTGCACCTCGAGGCCGGTGGCGAGCGCCAGCGTCAGCGCCACGATGCCGGGCACCAACAACGTGAGCTGACCGCGGATCCCCATCTCGAAGCGGCTGATGCTGGCACGGCAGGCGAAGGCGCGACGACAACTTTCGCCCGCCCCGCTCCCCCGGTCAGCCCTCCACGGCCCGGGGCCTGTTGGCCTGCATCTGCGCGACGGTCACCGACTGGTTCCGGCCGTGGTCCTTGGCGAAGTACAGGCACTGGTCCGCCAGCTCGATGAGCTGCGCCTTCTCGACGTTCTGATCGGGGAAGGTCGCCACGCCCAGCGACAGCGTCACCTTGAGCGGCCCCTGCTCGGTCTGGAAGACCTCCTTGAGCACCCGCTCGCGGATGCGCTCGGCGATGGCGTGGGCACCCTTGGCGTCGGTCTCCGGCATGATGATGGCGAACTCCTCGCCGCCGTAGCGGGCGACGATGTCGGTGTCGCGGGCCTGCTCCTTGAGGATGCGCGCGACGCCCTTGAGCACGTAGTCGCCCGTCTGGTGGCCGTAGGTGTCGTTCACCGGCTTGAAGTGATCGATGTCGGTGAGGATGAAGGACAGCTTGCGCCCGTAGCGCCGCGCGGTGGCGAGCTGCTCGTCGAGGCGCCCCTGGAAGGTGCGGTGGTTGAACAGCCCAGTGAGGCCGTCGGTGGTGGCCATCTTCTCCATGGCCTCGAAGAGCTGCGCGCGGAGCACCGCCTGCGCGGCCTGGATGGCGATCACCTCGAGCATGCGCAGTTCGTCGTTGTCGAAGGCACCCTTCTTGCGCGAGCCGGCCACCACCGTGCCCAGGATGCGGTCGCCCGCGACGAGGGGGAAGATCTTGAGCGACTGCAGCCCGCGAATCTGCGTGTCGTCGTCGAAGATGATCTGCCGGTCCATCGCGCCGGCGTCGCGGCCCGGCAGCGGCGCGCCGTAGCGCACCACGTTGGCCACCAGCCCGTTGTTGTCGGGGAAGCTCTGCCCCTCGAGGGCCCGCCCGGCGGAGGTCACGCCCGACATGCGCATGATGCGGTGCACCCGCTGGCCGTCCTGCTCCGAGACCAGGGTCACCGCGCAGAACTCGAGCGGCGCCACCTGCCGCGCGCTCTCCAGCACCGCGAGGAAGACCTGGTCGGGCGAGCCTGCCCGGTTGAGCTCCTCGATGGCGCGGAAGAACCGGTCCTTCTCGTCGCGCGAGCGGCGAATGTACGACATCACCCGCTCGACCTCGATGGCGCGCAGCACCTCGCCGGCGATGATCTGCAGGAGCCGCTCGTCGTCCTCGCTGAAGGGCTTGTTCTCGAGCCGGTCGGCCACCAGCACGCCGCGCACCAGCCCGCCGCCCTCGATGATGGGCACCGCCACCAGGGCCGACACGGCGGGGCCGCCCGGCTCGTAGTGCGTCACGCCCTTGAGCGCCGACATGCCGTTCATGCGCACCGGCACGCCGCGCTTGAGCAGCGCCCCGAAGATGCCCTCGCCCGCCGCGAAGCGCTCCCGCTGCACCTGCTCCGACGCCGAGCGGCAGTCGTGCAGCTTGAGCGAGCGATCGTCGCTGGTGAGGAGGAACACGCCCACGGTGTGCGTGTGCAGCGCCGCCACCGCGACCTCCAGCGCGCTCCCGGTGGCCCCCTCGATCTCCTTCACCGCCGCGACCAGCCACTTCTCCTGGTCCTTCACCCCGGGGATGGAGTCGGCCCCGCTCGAGACGAGGCGGAAGGTGCGCGCGCGCTCCTCGATGTCCTTGAGCTTGTTCTTCACCGCGTCGTCCTCGGCGCGGCGAGCGGCGGCCACGCGGGTCGAGAGCACCAGGTGGTAGAGGCCCGCGAAGAGCGCGAGGAACACCGCGCGGCCGGCAAAGACGCCCCAGCGCTCCGGCAGCGTCAAGAGCGCGTCGAAGAGCACCGCGCTCCCCAGCAGCGTGCCGGCGGCCGGCCGCGAGAGGAACGTCACCAGGAAGGCCATCAGCAGGTACACCACGGGGAAGAGCAGCTCGCCGCCCAGGGCCACCACCGCGAAGGCCGCCGCGAGGAGCGTGCCCCCGAACTCGAGCTCGTCGCGCAGCAGCAGCGGCGCGCCCGTCATCGAGCGCCGCACCCGCCGCACGGCGGCCAGGCCACCGCCGAGCCCCAGCAGGGCGAAGGCGCCGGCGTCGGCCCAGCCCAGGGCGTCGAGGGAGCGCAGCCGCCCCCGGGCGAGGAAGGCGAAGATCACCAGCACCGCGGCGCCGGGCAGGAGCCTCAGCGCCGTCTGGGCCCAGCGGTCCGGCGTGAAGCCGAGCGAGCGCAGAGCGCGGGGGCGAAGCGCGGTGGCGGGCGTCATGGGGCCTCCAGGGTGAAGACGATCTCTCCGGGCCGGACCAGCCCGAGCTGCTCTCTGGCGACGCGCTCGACGGCGGCGGGGCTGGCGCGCAGCTGCTTGATCTCCCGCTGCAGCTTCACGTTCTCGGCGGCGACGCGGGCGTTGCGCTCCTCGAGGCCGCGCACGTCCTGCTGGAGGCGCGAGTAGCGCCTGAAGCCGCCCTCGCCCGCGAGCGAGCCGACGACCAACACCAGCGCGACCGCCACGGCGCCCCACACCACTTGTCGCCGTCGATCCATCAGGGCGGCAAGGTACCAGCGGCGATCGACCCCGCAAGAAAAGCGCTACAGGGTGCAACGGGCCGATGCGGGCAAGGAAACCTCCGACATCGCTGGAGCTTCGGCGGCCGACGGGTCAGGCTTGGGGCTCCATGCACGCCGCGCGGCACGCCGTCTTCGTAGGGCCCGGCAAGCTGCCCGGGGAGCTGCGTGACGTGCTCCACCGGCGGGCCGGCGCGCCGCAGCCAGACATCGCCATTCAGGTGCCGCGGCTGCTCGCCCTCTTCGACACCGCCGCCGAGGCCGAGCGCCTGGCGTCGCAGGTGCAGCGGCTCAAGCTGGGGGCGCTGGTCGCCGGGCCGGAGCAGCCGCCCGCGGAGGCCGCCTGGGCCGTCGCCCGCGAGCTCGAGTTCATCGACGGCCGCTGGCGGGTGACGAGCGACCAGGGCGAGGCCCAGGGCTTCCTGCCCGAGGCGATCACCGCCGTCACCCTCGTCGACTGGCGCCCGCTCGCCGAGGCGGCCGACCGCGCGGTGCTCCTCACCCTGCGCGACACCCGGCCCGTGCTGCTGCGCGCGAGCCGCCTCGACCGCGTCTCGAGGCAGAGCGTGCCGCTCGAGGGCATGCGCCGCATCTCCGAGTTCCTCGAGGCGGCTGCGCTCGAGCTGGCCACGGACCTCCGCGTGCGCTCCCGCCGGCTGAACCAGGCCGACTTCCAACCCGAGACGCTCACCGGCGATCTGCTCCCGCTCGTCGTGGGCATGGTCGACGCCGTCGACACCCACCCGGGCGAGCTCCCGCGCCCGCTGACCCGGCGCCGCGTGTCGAAGGAGGAGCTCGTGGCGGTGGACTCCACCGCGACGGGGCGCACGGGCGCCTGGGTGCTGCACCTCACCAGCCTCGGCGGCCTGGGCCTCTCGCTGGTGCTCCTGGGCCTCGCGGTGCTCAGCGCCAGCGTCAGCGCCGGGCTGGTGAGCTTCGCCGTCGGCGCCTGGGCGACGCTCCGCTTCATGTGGGGCCGGTGGCTGGCCCGCGCGAACTGGGGCGAGCGCCCGCCGGTGCCGTCGTGGCCCATCAACCCCGACGAGCGCGGCCTGCGGCCTCGCGCCCTCGAGCTCTTCGTCGACGCGCTGGCGCTCGGCGCCCTCACCGCGGGGGTCTTCGACGAGGGCGCGCTGCGCACGCTCTGCCAGCTCGGCCTGCCGCTGGTGGGCATCGGGAGCGCCGCCGCCCTCGGCGCCGTGTGGGACGCCAGGCACCGCCCGTGACGTTGGCTGAAGCCCTGCAGGGCAAGCGGGTGGGCGTGGTGCTCTCGGCGGGGTACTTCGGGTTCTACGGGCACGCGGGCTTCGTGCAGGGGCTCGGCGAGCGGGGCGTGGCGCCCGCGGCGTGGGCGGGCACGAGCGCCGGGGGCATGGTGGCGGCCTTCGCGGCGGCGGGCCTCGACCCGGAGCGCATCAAGCAGCTCGTGCTGGCCCAGCGCCGCGAACACTTCTGGGACCCCGACTACCTCGGCGCCGTGGTGGACACGGTGAAGCGGGGCCACCGGGCGAGCGGGCTCCTCAAGGGCGCGCGGTTCGCGGCGCTCCTGCGTGACGCCCTGCCCGTCTCGACCTTCGAGGCGCTCCCCACGCCGCTGCTCCTCGTGGCGACCAACCTGACGCGGCAGGCCCCGCAGGTGCTGGCCAGCGGCGACCTCCCCTCGGCGGTCCACGCGACGTGCGCGTACCCGGGGCTGTTCCAGGCCGTGCGCCGCGGCGACGCGCTCCTGTGGGACGGCGGCATCGTGGACAAGGCGCCCGCCCTCGCGCTGGCCCAGGCACCGGCGGGTCGAGGGCTCGACGCGCTGCTGGTGCACTTCCTCCCCTCGCGTGACGGCGCGACGGAGCCGACCGGCGCCTTCGCCTACGCGAGCGCCATGGCCTCGGGCTTCGCCGCGCTCCGCAAGGACCACTTCCGCCTGCAGCTCGAGGTGCTCCGCGCCCGCGGCGTCGCGGTTCACGTGGTGACCTCGCGCCTGCCCCCGGTGTCGCCGCGCGAGCTGCACCGCGGGCCCGAGGCGGTGGCTGCGGGGCGGGCCTCGGCCCTGGCCGCGCTCGACGCGCCGCCGGCCGGGTGGACCGGGGAGGACTGACGCCGCCGCTTCAGCGCCCGGCGTGCTGCCGGTGCTCCACGTAGAGGCAGCGGTCCTGCACCACGTCGATGCCCGCCGCCACCAGCCGCGCCGCCGCCGCGTCGTTGCGGATGCCGCTCTGGAACCACACCACCTTCGGCCGCTTCGCGATCAGCTCGTCCACGTGCTGATCGATGTCCTGCGGCCGGCGGAACACGTCGACCACGTCGAGCTCGCCGGGCACCTCGGCCACGGAGCGGTACACCGGGCGCCCGAGGATGTGGGTGACATCGGGGTAGTAGACGGGCACGGGGAGCACCTCGACGCCCTGCCCCTGCAGGTACGCGGGCACGGAGTAGGCCGGCTGCCCGCGCTGAGCCTCGGTCTTGATGCCCAGCACCGCCACGCGCCGCATGCCCTGCACCACCGCCGCGATGCCCGCCTCGTCGTCGATCACTCGTGCCATGGAGTCGCGAGCCTAACGCCGCGCTACAGTCCGCGCCCGATGACCAGCCTCCTCGTGCTCGCCGCCCTGGCCGCCGCCCCCGTCGAGGGCAGCGCCTCCGTCTACGCGCTCTCGCCGCAGGCCTTCGCCGAGACGGCGCGCAGCGATCTCCAGGCGCTGCAGCAGTTCGTCGGCGGCATGCGCGGGGTGATGGCCAAGGTGGACGGCAACAAGCCGCTCTTCAAGAAGCGCGAGAAGCAGGTCTACTCGCCGGAGCAGAAACAGGCGCTGCTGAGCACCTGGGGTTCGCTCTTCGCCTACTTCAGCGCCACCGAGGGCCTGCGTCAGAAGTACTGGGGCTTCGTGAAGCTCTCGCCCACCGACCCGCGCCACGCCTGGGGCTTCCTGCTCACGCACACGGCCCTCACCGCGCTGCTCTCGCACGGCCTGCGCTTCGCGGAGCTGACGCTGGGCAACACCCAGCTCGAGACGCTCTTCGACGAGGCGAGCGACGAGTACGGCGTGCCCCAGGGCGCCTTCGCGCAGTTCAAGTTCAAGGCCATTCACCTCTCGACCTCGGCGCAGCTCTTCACTGGCGACAACTGGGCGCCGCTGGCGGTGCCGCTGCTCAAGCAAGAGAAGGCCCTCGAGGAGCCCCGCGTGAAGTGGGCCCTCGACGAGATGAAGCGCGGCTCGAAGGTGGCGAAGCTGTCGCTGGTGAAGCACGGCGGGCAGCTCTTCGCGGGCAACGCGAAGGACCTCGCCGTCGACACCTCGCTGCACGCCGTCTTCCCGGTGCAGAAGAGCTTCGCGGAGTGGATGGGGGACACCCGCGTGGCCCGCATCGGCCGGCCGCTGGTGTCGCGCGAGGACGTCGAGGCCCTGGTGTTGCCGCGGCTCCAGCCCGGCGACGTCATCGTCACGCGGCAGAACTGGTTCCTCTCGAACATCGGGCTGCCCGGCTTCTGGCCGCACGCGGAGCTCTTCGTGGGCACCGCCGCCGAGCTCGCCACGGCCTTCGACGCCGACCCCGCGGTGTCGGCCTGGGTGGCGCGCCAGCCGGAGCGGGTGTCGCGCTTGAGCGAGCTGCTCCGCAAGCGCTACCCGGCGAAGTGGGCCACCTACGCCGACGGCGTGGACTTCCAGGGGCACGGCCCCATCCGCGTCATCGAGGCGATCTCCGAGGGCGTCAGCCTCACCGCCGCCGAGCACGCCTTCGGCGTGGACTACCTCGCCGCCCTGCGCCCCCGCGTGCCGGCCCTCGACAAGGCCCGCGCCATCGAGCGCGCCTTCAAGTACCTGGGCCGGCCCTACGACTTCGACTTCGACTTCTTCAGCGACAGCACACTGGTGTGCACCGAGCTCGTCTACAAGGCCTACCAGCCCGGCGCCGACGTCAAGGGCGTCTCCATCGACCTCGTCGACGTCGCGGGGCGCCGCACGCTGCCCGCCAACGAGCTGGTGAAGCGCTTCGACGCCGAGGGGGCCTCGGACGCGCGCCAGTTCGACTTCGTGGTGTTCCTCGACGGCCGCGAGAAGGAAGGCCGGGCCGTGGCCGCCGACGAGGCGGCGCTCCGGGCGAGCTGGCGCCGCCTCAAGTGGGACATCGCCCAGAAGTGACGCCCGCGCCTCAGCGACGGTCGTAGGTGGTCTTCCAGTACCCGCGGCCTTCGGTGCAGTACATGATCGCCCAGTCGGCCTTGAACTGCGGGTCGGCCGGGCGGGCGTCGGGGCGGAACAGGCCCAGCACGACCTTCACCTCTTCGTTCGGCTGGAGCACGCGCGCGCCGAAGCGGTAGTTCCGGTTGCTTGGCAGGCGCAGATCACAGCCGGACAGCGCGAACTTGCTCTCGTTGCGGATGATGGCCGTGCGCTTGTCCACTTCCTTGTGCATCGTCTGGCGCACCGACCCATAGATCTGCGTCACCGCGGCCGGCGCCGGCTTCGCGGGTTCCGCCGGCTTCACGGGCTCCACGGGCTTCGCCGCCTCGACG
>CAYUZK010000020.1:0-4077 GCA_964449625.1 uncultured Archangium sp. | reverse complement strand
TCGCCGCCTCGACGGGGGCCTCGGGCTCCGAGAGCTTCGCCACGGAGGTGCCCCCGGGGTCCGCCTTCGCGGTCGCGTCGCTGGTCTTCACCACCTTGGTCGTCACGGGGGCCACCGGGCGCGGCGCGGTGTCTCGCGCGGCGAAGAGCTTGTCGGGCAGCGGCACGCCGTCGTCCACCAGCACCGAGGCGAGCGAGCCCTTCACCTCCAGCACGGCGGCGTGGGCGTAGACAGGCCGCTTCTTCCCGTCGGCCTCGAGCTCGCCCACGAGGTTGAGCCGATCGCCGCCGCGGACCTTGTCCTTCGTGCCGAGCACGATGAAGGCCTCGTCGCCCTTGCGGATCACCTTCCACACCGGGCCGACCACCACGAGGGACTCGAGCACCGTGGGCGCCTCGTTGACGACAGGCTCTGGCGAGGGCTCGGGCTTCTCGGGCTCCGGGGCGGGCTCTTCCTTCGCGGCCGCGAGGGCGGCGCCGGCCTCGACCGCGGGAGGCGGCTGGGCGACCGGCGTCGGTGGCGCGACGGCTTGGGGTGGCTCCCTGAGCACGAAGAGGGCTCCGCCGGCCGCGGCGATGACCGCGAGGAGGACACCGACGAGCATCGGCGCGCGGCTCCTGGGCACCGCCAGCGCGGCGTCGGGGTCGTACGAGGCGGCCGCGGCCGGCCCCGAGGGAGCCCGGGCCCGGGGGGCTGGCGCCGCGGCCGGCAGCGGCGAGGGGGCCACCATCGACATCGCGCGCTGCGCCGGCGTCATGAACTGGCCCGACACCGTCGCGGGGTTGGGGACCTGCGACGGCTTGAGGAAGGTGCCCTCCAGCTCCGGGTCCCGTGGCACGATCTCGGGGGCGTCGGCGCCCCGCTTGCGCATCACCGACAGCTTCGACTGGAGCTGGCGCTCCGCCGCGAACTCCTCGGGGCACATCGCGCGCACGTAGTTGCCCACGTCCTCGGAGCTCACGCTCAAGTTCTCGCGCACGGCGAGCTCGTTGAGCGCGCGGGCGAAGTCGTCGGCGCGCTGGTAGCGGGCGGCGGGGTCCTTCGCCAGCGCGCGCATCACCACCTGCTCGAGCGTGTCCGACACCTCGGGTCGGGCGGCGCGGAGCGAGGGCACCTCGGCATGCGCCATCTGCGCCACCATCTCGGGCATGGTGCCGCCGCCGTACATGGGCCGCCCCGCCAGCATCTCCCACATCACGATGCCGGCCGAGAAGATGTCGGAGCGGTGATCGACGGGCCTGGCGAGCGCCTGCTCGGGCGACATGTAGCCGAGCTTGCCCATCACCGTGGAGGGCAGCGTGTGCTTCGAGCGCGCCGTGCTCTTGGCGAGGCCGAAGTCGATCACCTTCACCTCGCCCTCGTACGAGACCATGACGTTCTGCGGCGACACGTCGCGGTGCACGATGCCCAGCGGCTGGCCGTCGCCGCCGCTCTTGCGGTGCGCGTAGCCCAGCGCGTCGGCGATGCGCTGGCCCAGGTACACCGCCACCTGCAGCGGCATCTGCGCGCCCTGCCGCTGCACCCGCGTCTCGACGCGCGAGAGGTCCACGCCGGCCACGTACTCGATGGCCATGTAGAGCGTGCCCTCGACGTCGCCCATGTCGTAGACCTGCGCGATGCTCGAGTGCGTCAGCTGCACCAGCACCCGGGCCTCGTGGTGGAAGCGCTCGATGAACTGAGGGTCGCCTACGAGGCTGGGCAGCACCGTCTTGACGATGCACAGCTTCTCGAAGCCCGCCGCGCCCGACAGCTTGGCCAGGTGCACCTCGCCCATGCCGCCCTGCCCCAGCAGAAACAGCAGCTGGTAGCGCCCCAACGATCGGCTCTGTCCTGCTGGCGTCGTCATCAACCCCACTCTACCCACGTGGTCCGCTGGGTCATGGTTTCAGTCAGGTCCCGCCCGCGCGCCCGTCCCCCTCCGTCGCGCGCCAAAAACCGCGAGACACCTCGCGCGCCTTCTGTGTATACGTCGCCCGTCGTCCAAATGGTCCCGTAGCTCAGCTGGATAGAGTACTGGCCTCCGAAGCCAGGGGTCGCGCGTTCGAATCGCGCCGGGACCGCAGCCCCCAAGCCGCCGCGCCACCTCTGTGAGCGCGGCGGTTTTCTTTTGTGATTCAGGCATCTTGCGACGCGGTGCGGCGCTCGATTCCATTTGACTCGTCATGGACTTCGCGGTGTGTCGCCCCGGCTTTTCCCCCCAAAGGAGACCGCCGTGATCGTTGGAGTTCCGAAAGAAATCAAGACCCGTGAGTACCGCGTGGGCATGACGCCGGCCATCGCGAAGGCCTACGTGACCGCGGGCCACACCGTGCTGGTGCAGAAGGCGGCCGGCGTGGGCGCGGGCATTCCCGACGAGGAATACACGCGGGTCGGCGCGGAGCTGGTGAGGTCGGCCGACGAGGTGTGGAAGCGCGCGGACATGATCGTCAAGGTCAAGGAGCCCATCGAGCCCGAGTACCGGCGCATGCAGGAAGGGCAGGTCATCTACACCTACTTCCACCTCGCGGCGGTGCCGGAGCTGGCGAAGGTGCTGGTGGCGAAGAAGGTCGCGGCGGTGGCCTACGAGACCATCCAGCCCGAAGACGGCTCGCTGCCGCTCCTCAAGCCGATGAGCGAGGTCGCCGGGAAGATGGCCATTCAGGTCGGCGCGGCGTCGCTCGAGAAGGCGCACGGCGGCAAGGGCATGCTCCTGGGCGGCGTGCCGGGCGTGCGGCCGAGCAAGGTCACCATCATCGGCGGGGGCGTGGTGGGCACCTGCGCAGCGAAGGTGGCGGTGGGCATGGGCGCCGACGTCACCATCCTCGACGTCAACCTCGACCGCCTCACCTACCTCGACGACATCTTCCAGGGGCGCCTCAAGACGCTGATGAGCGACTCCGAGAACATCGCCAGGGCCGTGCGCGAGGCCGACCTCGTGGTGGGCGCCGTCCTCATTCCCGGCGCGAAGGCCCCCAAGCTCGTGTCGAAGGCCCTCATCAAGGAGATGTCGAAGGGCTCGGTGGTGGTGGACGTGGCGGTGGACCAGGGCGGCTGCATCGAGACCATCAAGGCCACCACGCACGACGCGCCCACCTTCGAGGTGTCGGGCGTCATTCACTACGGCGTCGCCAACATGCCCGGCGCGGTGCCGATGACGTCGACCTTCGCGCTCACCAACGCCACCCGCCCCTACGGCCGGAAGATCGCCGACGTGGGCCTCGAGGCTGCCGTGCGAGCCGACCCCGCGCTCGCCCGCGGCCTCAACACCTACGGCGGCCACGTGACCTACGAGGCCGTGGCGCGCGACCTGGGCTACCCGTATGTGCCCATTCTCGAGGCCATCGACAGCACCCCGACCAAGAAGTCGCGGCGGTAGTCGAAGGCGCGTCGCCACGGTGGCAGCCGGGTGCGGCGCGGCGTTGACAGCCGCGTCGCGCCTGACGCACCGCCCCAGCCCCGAGCCTCGTCATTCCAGCCAGTTCCGTGGCTGACCCAATCGGCACGCCGCCTGCTTCGTAGAGGGGAATCCTTCGCGCGGCCCGGTGGTTTGAGCAGGTCGGGTGCGCGCCCTCACGCGGGAGGTCGAGACGATGTTCGGGCTGACGAAGAGCAAGGACCAGCGGCAGCAGTTCGAGGGGCTCGTGGCGCCGTGGCTCGACCCCCTCTACGCGTCGGCGGTGCGCCTGACGCGCAACGAGGGCAACGCCGAGGACCTCGTGCAGGACACGGTGATGCGAGCGTGGCGGTTCTTCGACAAGTTCCAGCCGGGCACCAACTTCCGCGCGTGGCTCTTCAAGATCCTCACCAACACCTTCATCAACGGCTACCGCCGCACGACGCGCGAGCGCAGCCTGCAAGACGAGTCGGAGCGCCAGTCGGTGGAGGCGAGCTTCTTCAGCGCCGACGTCACCGAGCGCGCGCAGAACCCCGAGGAGTACCTCGTGGACCGCGCCATGAGCGCCGACGTGCTGGAGGCCATCGACGCCCTGCCGGTCGACTTCCGCATGGTGGTGATCCTCGCGGACCTGCAGGAGTTCTCGTACAAGGAGATCGCCGAGATCCTCGACGTGCCGGTGGGCACGGTGATGAGCCGGCTCT
>CAYUZK010000019.1:0-47821 GCA_964449625.1 uncultured Archangium sp. | reverse complement strand
CCGCGCGCAACCCGTGGAAGCGGCCCACGCGGCTGCTCGCGCCGGCGGAGTACAAGGGCCGCCGCGACGGCTACGTGGTGGAGGGCACCGACGACCACACCGGCGCCATCGTCGACGGCTTCGTCTTCGATCGCACCACCGACAACCGCTACAAGCCCAGCGGCGACCTCGACTACGACAACTCCGAGAAGCAGGAGCACCTGTGGCTCGCGAAGCCCGGCTGCGTCATCCGCAACAACCTCTTCGTCAACGGCGCCGAGGGGGCCCTGCGCATCGCCTCGGGCAACACGGTGGAGAACAACATCTTCGTCAACCACCACACGCGCACCGTGGTGGCCCAGCGGGGCATCGGCAACGGGCCCTTCGTGTTCAGGAACAACACCGTCGCCTTCTCGTGGGACCTCCGCTTCGGGCAGGGCAACGGCCGCAACGGGCACCTGCTGTCCATCGAGAACGGCGTCAGCGCCATCATCGACGGCAACATCTTCGAGTTCGCCGACAACGACGCCATCAAGCTCATGGCGAACCCCGGTGACGTGGAGCTCACCAACAACACCTTCAACCACAACCTCTGGTCGAACGTGATTCGCCCGCAGGAGAACGCGACGGTGGACGACAAGACCTTCGGGAGCCTCAAGGACTTCAAGTTCAAGAAGCTCACCGGCAACCAGGTCGTCTCCGCGGGCCTGCCGGTGGACCAGGCGTTCCTCGACGCATACCTCAATCGCACGGCGTACGTGCCGGGCAAGGTGACGATGGACGACTGGAACCAGCTGCGCGAGCTCATCGGCCAGCCGGTGCTCGCGACGGGCGGCAAGGGCCCCGAGGGCTTCGCGCCCAACTACCCGTGGCAGAAGGCGCTGCAGCTCTTCCCGAAGAACCCGAAGGTGACGGCGGGTGCGCGCGCGAAGGACCTGCCCGTGAGCTTCGCCGGCGCGAAGTAGCGCCTCCGCCGTCGTCGAGCCCGCCGAGCCACGTGGCCGCTCGCGGCCCCGTGGAATGCGGGCCGTTGCCGCCTGTCCGCGAGCCGATGCGGCGCGGCGCGAGGCGGGGCGCTACGTTGCGCCCATGCACGACCTGCTCTTCGTCGCTCTCCTGGTGCTCGGTCAGGCGGAGGTGGCGTCTGAGCCGACGACGCCCGCGGCGTCCTCCTCCACTCCCGCCGCGGAGTCCGCGCCCGTGCCGGCGCCCGAGCCTCCGCCCGCGGCCATGGCGGCGCCCGCGCCCGCCTCAGCACCTCCGCCCGCCCCGTCGTTCTTGTTCGACTCGCTGCTCGTCGACCTCGAGGTGGGCCCCGCCTACCTGTTCCAGAACGACGGCCGCTACGGCCCCAACGGCACCGCCTACTCCGCGGCCGAGGTCGGCCAGCAGCGCAACCTGGCCATCGCGCTGCGCCTGGCCATCGAGGGGCGCGTGGGGCGGCACACCCTCATCGCGACCTGGGCGCCGCTCGACCTGACGACCCGCACCACGCTGACCCGCGACCTGACGTTCCGCGACACCACCTTCGCCGACCGCAGCGTGGTCGATCACCGCTACCTCTTCGACGGCTACCGGCTCAGCTACCTGTTCGGCTTCGTGCAGACCTCACGCTTCACGCTGGGCGGCGGCCTCTCGCTGCAGGTGCGCAACGCCTCGGTCGAGTTCCGCACCGTCGACACCGCGCCCGCCGTGTTCGCCGTGGAGAGGGACATCGGGCTCGTGGGCGCCATCAAGCTGCGCGCGCGCTTCGACGCGGGCATCCTCTACGCGCAGGCCGACGTCGACTTCTTCAACACCTTCGGCCTGGGGCTCCCCGCGGGCATCCACGACGTCGCGCTCACCCTGGGCGTCCCCGTCATCAAGGGCCTCGACCTGCTGCTGCGGGTGCGGCTCGTCGGCGGCGGCGCCAGCGTGCCGGCCCGCGACATCTTCAACTGGGGCAACTTCGGCTTCGCGCTCGTGGGGCTGCGAGCCGACCTGCCGGTGCTGTGGGCGCACCGCTGACGGCCGGCGCGCCGCGCGTCGTCAGAACTTGAGCGTGGACATGAAGTGAATGGAGAGGTCGACGACGCGCGCGGGCACCTCCTCGTAGCGCTGCGCCGGGCCGTCGAGGAGCACGGGGAGCACGCTGTCCTGGGGGGAGAGCGGCAGCACCACGACGCCCGGCGCCTTGCCGAAGCCGAAGGCGGCGGCCACGGCCACGGTGCTCAGCAGGTCCCACGCGTCGCTGCCGCCGAGCACCCGCACCACGTCGGTCGATCGCATGGTGGCGCCCCCCGAGAGGCCCAGGGTATCGACCGCGAGGTTGCCCTCGGCCGCGACGAGGCGGGAGGCGTCGTAGCTGGCGCCCAGGCCCAGGGTGAGGTCCTTGCTCCAGGTGTAGAGCGCGCCGACGCGCGCCCTGAGCCCGGGCCGGAGCGTCTGCCCCTCTGCGCTGGCGCCGGGGCTCCACTCGCCGTCGAGGCGGAGGCTGACGGGGCCGAGCTCCACCTGGGCGCCGGCCAGCACGCGCGGCGGATCGATGATCGAGACCGACGAGGACCGGGGCGTCGTCTCGATGAAGCCGCCCTCCTGGGGCGCGACGCCCGGCAGCAGCGTGCCCGCGAAGATGATGCGCACGCGGTCGAGGCTGCGGAAGAGCTGCACGCTGGGCGAGCGAACGACGAGGGCGAAGCGCAGGCGGCGCGTCGGCAGCCACTGCACGCCGAGCGTCGCGCGCAGGGCCAGCACCTTCACCTTGTCGTGGACCCGCACGTGGAGGTGCGAGCCCCCCGCGGTGTCGGCGTCCGGGCGGACGGTGGTGTTGAGCTCGATCCACCGCTCGCCGCTGGAGTAGCCGCCCTGGAGTGAGGCCCCAACCCGGAGCGTCGGGTGAACGCGCCAGCCGAGCGCCACGGCGCCCCAGGTGTCGTCGGCCGACTCGGACCAGTCGTAGCGTTGCTGGAGCGTGCCCGTGACGCCAGGCGCGGTCGGTAGCGGCCCCGAGTCGGTGGTGTCGAGCCCGGCCGAGAGCGCGTCGCGGAACGGCGTCCACACCCCGAGGGACAGCCCGAGCCCGTCGCGCAGCTTCCACGTCAAGCCCAGCACCGAGGGCACCGCGTTGAAGCGGAACGCGCTCAGCGCCTGCGCCTGGGTGCTCCAGGGCGTGGTCGTGACGATGACCCGCTCTGCGTTGAGGAAGGACCCGGCGTAGGCGCTGATGCCCAGGCGCAGGCTGCTCCGCGTCAGGCCGCCGAGCGAGGCCGGGTTGTACCAGCCGCCGCCGCCGTCATCGTCGGAGGCGAGCACCGCGCCCGCGAGCGCCCCGTCGGGCGACAGGAGCGTCGACTCGGGGTTGGCCGCGAGGCCGGGGCCGCCAGCCAGCGCAGCGATCAGGGCGACCGCGGGCCCCAGCCGTCGGCCTCCGAGTTCGCGCTGTGGCGTCACACCCGGTGGCGGCGTCCGCGTCGTGCCCATTGGGGCGCGCACGTTAGCGCGCAGTGCACGGCCGGGCCTCCTGCGGTACACCGGCCGACCATGTTCCTCTCGCTCCTCCTCGTTACGCAGCTCGCGGCCGCGCCCGCGAAGAAGCCGTTCACCGTCCACGAGCAGGTCTCGCTCCGCCGCGTCTCGGGCTTCTCCGTCTCGCCCGACGGCCGGCAGCTCGCCTTCGCGCTCCGCTCGACCGACCTCGAGGCCAACAAGGGCCGCCTCGACCTGTGGCTGGTGAACGTCGACGGCTCCGGCCTGCGGCAGCTCACCACCCACGAGGGCAACGAGACGGACCCCGCCTGGGCGCCCGACGGCAAGGCGCTCTACTTCCTCTCCGCGCGCTCGGGCTCGAACCAGGTGTGGCGCCTGCCCCTCGACGGCGGCGAGGCGAGCCAGGTGACGAAGCTGCCGCTCGACGTCGACGCCTTCCAGCTCACGCCCGACGGGCAGGGCCTCGTCTTCGCCGCCGAGGTCTTCGTCGACTGCGACACGCTCGAGTGCACGGCCAGGCGCCTCGAGGCGAAGGCGAAGCAGAAGGCGAGCGGCCAGCTCTACGACGCGCTCTTCTTCCGCCACTGGGACACGTGGAAGGACGGCCGCCGCGCGCACCTCTTCGCCACGAAGCTGGCCGGCGGGCCGGTGGTGAACCTGCAGAAGAAGCAGAACGCCGACTGCCCCACCAGGCCCTTCGGCGGCGCTGAAGACTTCGCCCTCTCGCCCGACGGCAAGTCCGTCGTGTACGTCGCCCGCGACGTGGGCCGCGAGGAGGCCTGGAGCACCGACACGGACCTCTTCCAGGTGCCCCTCGACGGCAGCAAGGCGCCGGTGAAGCTCACCACCACCAACCGCGCGTACGACTCGACGCCCGTGTTCTCGCCCGACGGCAAGCAGCTCGCGTACCTCGCCATGAGCCGCCCGAAGTTCGAGGCCGACAAGCAGCGCGTCATCGTGCGCGAGCTGGCCTCCGGCAAGGAGCGCTCGCTCACCGACGCGTGGGACCGCTCGGCCGGCTCGCTCGCCTGGGCGAAGGACGGCAAGACGCTCTTCGTCACCGCCGACAACCTCGGCCAGCGCGGCGCCTTCGCCGTCGACGTGGCGAGCGGCCAGGTCTCCACGCTGCACTCCGACGGCAGCGTCGTGCAGCTCGCGGTGGCGAAGGACGCGCTCGTCGTCGCCCATGACTCCCTCGCCGGCGCGGTGGACCTCTACGCGCTCGCCTTCGACGGCCAGGGGGGCTTGAAGCGCCTCACGCAGGTCAACGCGGACCTGATGGCCAACGTGGCGCTCGGCGCCTTCGAGCAGTTCAGCTTCAAGGGCTGGAACGGCGAGCCGGTGTACGGCTACCTGGTCAAGCCCGTGGGCTTCGACGCGAAGAAGAAGTACCCGCTGGCCTTCCTCATTCACGGCGGGCCGCAGGGCAGCTTCGGCAACCACTGGCACTACCGCTGGAACCCGCAGACCTACGCCGGGCGCGGGTACGTGGCGGTGATGATCGACTTCCACGGGTCCACTGGCTACGGGCAGGCCTTCACCGACTCCATCTCGGGCGACTGGGGCGGCAAGCCGCTGGAGGACCTGCAGAAGGGCCTCGCCGCCGCGCTCGAGAAGTACCCCTTCATCGACAAGGCGCGCATGTGCGCGCTCGGCGCCAGCTACGGCGGCTTCATGATCAACTGGATCGCCGGCAACTGGCCCGAGCCGTGGAAGTGCCTCGTCAACCACGACGGCAACCTCGACGAGCGCTTCGCGTACTTCGACACCGAGGAGCTCTGGTTCCCCGAGTGGGAGCACGGCGGCCCGCCCTGGGAGAACCCCGCGGGCTACGCCAAGCACAACCCCATCGACCACGTGGCGAAGTGGAAGACGCCGATGCTCGTCGTCCACGGCGGCAAGGACTACCGCGTCGTCGACACGCAGGGCATGGCCACCTTCACCGCGCTCCAGCGCAAGGGCGTGCCTTCGCGCTTCCTCTACTTCCCCGACGAGAACCACTGGGTCCTCAAGCCCGCCAACTCCATCCTCTGGCACGACACCGTGCTCGGCTGGCTCGACCAGTGGACCGCCGTCAAGCGATAGCGCGCGAACCCCCCGGAATTTCGAAGGCAACAAGCGCGGCCGGAGTGCGACAATCCTCTTCAGTTGGTTCACCCCTGATGAGGAGTTCTCCCGTGTCCGTGCTCACCGTGGGTTCCAGAGGTGCCTCCGTTCGCCAGCTCCAGGAGCGGCTCCGCGCCGCGGGCTTCGACCCCGGGGGCGCCGACGGCGTCTACGGCGCGCGCACCCGCCGGGCGGTGAGCCAGTTTCAGCGGGCGCAGGGCCTCGACGTCGACGGCAAGGTCGGCGTCAACACCACCCGCGCCCTGCAGCGCCGGCGCAACACCGACGCCTTCGAGCCGGCGCGCCCGGCCTCGCGCACCTCGACGCGCACCACCACGCCGCGGGCCCCGGCCCCGCGCACCACCGAGACCCGGGAGCCCGCGCCGCGCGGACGCGCTGGCCGCAACCTCACCGCCACCTTCGACCGCGTGACGAACGCCGGCCGGCGCAATCAGCTCGTCACCGGCCGCATCACCGTCAACGGCCGCGCCTACGACTTCCGCAGCGGCGGTCACGCGCGCGGCAGCCTCCCGCCCGGCGACTACGCCATCACCCCGCACCTGTGGAGCCGCAGCAACCGCTCCATGACGGTGGGCGGCGTCGGCTACAGCTTCGCGATGAGCGACAAGTACGACTCGCGCGTCGGCGGCACCCGGCGGCTCCTCCGCATTCACCCCGACGGCGCCGGCCCCGGCACCGAGGGCTGCATCGGCATCGTGGGTAACGCGGCCGTGCAGCGGCAGTTCCGCGAGGACATGCGCGCCGAGCTCGCGCGCAACGGCGGCCGCTTCACGCTGCGCGTGGGGTGACGCGCGCCGCGATGCCTGGACGGCGGCCCTCCGGGGGGTAAGGTGCCGGGCGCATGCTGCGCCGCCTCGGCCGACGTCTCTACGAGAGGGTCATCGACGGCCCGGTGCTGGACTTCGCCGCGCAGCTCAGCTTCTACCTCATGCTGTCGGTGGCGCCCTTCTTCATCGTGCTGGCGGGCCTCGCCGCGGTGTTGCCGGTGGGCCGCCCGCTGGAGCGCGCGCTGGCCAGGGCCGGGCCGCTGATGCCCGCCGAGGCGCACTCGCTGGTGAGCACGCTCCTGCACGACCTGCTCACGCACGGGAGCACCACGCTCCTGACGGTCGGCACGCTCGTCGCCCTGTGGAGCTGCAGCCGCGGCGTCAACGTGCTGCGCCGGGTGCTCAACGACGCGCACGGCATCGACGACCCGCGCTCCTTGTGGCGGGTGCAGGGCCTGGCGCTCGTCCTCACGGTGCTGGTGGTGCTGTGCGTGGTGTTGCCGCTGCTGGGGTTCCTCCTCGCGCAGGAGCTCGCGCGGGCCGCTGGCGCCTCGTGGCCCACCTGGTGGCGGAACGTGACGCTCCCGGTGCTGGCCGTGGTGCTCTGGGGCATGGTGACCGTGCTGTTCCGTCGGCTGCCCTCGACGCGGCCTCGCTGGGCCGCGGCGGCCTTGGGCTCGCTGGTGGGCACGGTGCTCTTCGGGTTCGCCGGCTGGGCCTTCTCGTGGTGGGTCGATGCCTTCGGGGGCTACGGCGTCAGCCACGGCTCGCTCGCCTCGGTGACCGTGCTCATCCTCTGGCTCTACGCGGCCTCGACGGCCTTCATCATCGGCGGCGAGGTGTCGGCGGCCTGGGGCACCCGGGCGCCGGGGCTCGACGTCACTCCCGCAGCGGCACCTCGAGGCTGAGCCCGTCGAAGGCGATCTCGACCGGGCCCGCGTACTCCTGCCGGGCCTGCTCGAGGAGCGGCCGCGGGTCCATGTCGTGGCGCGACGAGAGGTGCGTGAGCACCAGCCGCCTGGCGCCCGCCTCCTTCGCCACGCGCCCGGCCTCCCGCGCGGTGGAGTGCCGCGTGTCGAGCGCGCGGGCCTGCTCGTCGTCGCTGAAGGTGGCTTCGTGCACGAGCAGGTCGGCGTCCTTCGCCGCGGCCACCACCGCGGGGCAGGGGCGGGTGTCGCCCGAGATGACGACGCGGCGGCCGGCGCGCGCGGGCCCCAGCACCTGGTCGGGCGTCACCACCGTGCCGTCGGCCAGGGTGATGGCCTGGCCCTTCTGCAGCGTGCCGAAGTCGGGGCCGTGCGGCACGCCGAGGCGCCGGGCGGTCTCGGCGTCGAAGCGGCCCGGCCGCGTGTCCTCCTCGAGCACGTAGCCCAGGGCGTTGACGCGGTGGTCCACCTTGACCGCGCGCACCTGGTAGCCCTTGCGGCGCACGACCTCGCCGTCGCGCAGCTCCTGCACGTCGACCGGGAAGGCGAGGCGCTCCACCCCGAGGTGGATGGCGGCGTCGAGCACCCGCCGCGCCGAGGGCGGCCCGTAGAGCGTCAGCGGCTGCTCCCGGCCGCCCATGCCCAGCGTGCGGAGGAAGCCGATGATGCCGAGGTAGTGGTCGGCGTGGAAGTGCGTGAAGAAGACCGCGTCGACCGAGAAGCCGGTGCCGAAGCGGATCATCTGCCGCTGGCTCCCTTCGCCACAGTCGAAGAGCAGCAGGTCGCTGTCGGCCTTCACGGCGAGGCCCGACACGTTCCGGTGCAGCGTCGGCATGGCGGCCGAGGTGCCCAGGAAGGTCAGCCGCAGGATGGACATGCCCGACGAGCTCACGGTGACCCCGACTACCAGAGCCAGCGCACAGGCCAAGCCCCGAGCGCGCGAAAGACGACGGCCGCCCCGGTTGCCCGGAGCGGCCGTGTCACCCCTCGAGGGGGAGCGGCGTCAGGCGGCGCTCTTCACGCCCGACTCGATGCGCATGCCGTAGAACGAGCGGTACACGAAGACCATCGAGGTGATGACGAAGAGGGTGGCCAGCACCAGCGTGGTGGGGTTGGCCACGAACTTGAAGACCTCCTTGCCGTTGGCGCCGAGGCCGTCGGAGACCTTGCCGATCTCGAAGGCCAGCTCGACGGCGAGGAGCCCGAAGAGGGTGGTGAACTTGATGACCGGGTTGAGGGCCACCGACGAGGTGTCCTTGAAGGGGTCGCCGACGGTGTCGCCCACCACGCAGGCCGCGTGCAGCTCCGTGCCCTTGGCCTTGAGCTCGGTCTCGACGAGCTTCTTCGCGTTGTCCCACGCGCCGCCGGCGTTGGCCATGAAGACGGCCTGGTAGAGCCCGAAGAGCGCGATGGAGATGAGGTAGCCGATGAAGAAGTACGGCTCGACGAAGGCGAAGCCCAGGGTGCCGAAGAAGATGGCCAGGAAGATGTTGAACATGCCCTTCTGCGCGTAGATGGTGCAGATCTCGACGACCTTCTTCGAGTCGGCCACCGACGCCTTGTCAGAGCCATCGAGCTTGATGTTCTGCTTGATGAACTCCACCGCGCGGTAGGCGCCGGTGGACACCGCCTGCATCGAGGCGCCCGTGAACCAGTAGATCATCGCGCCGCCCATGATGAGCCCCAGCAGGAAGGGCGCGTGGACCAGCGAGAGGAACTGCAGGTTCTTGATGGCCAGGCCGTCGGTGATGGCGAAGAGGATCGCGAAGATCATCGTGGTGGCGCCCACCACGGCCGTGCCGATGAGCACCGGCTTGGCCGTCGCCTTGAAGGTGTTGCCGGCGCCGTCGTTCTCCTCGAGGAACTCCTTGCCCTTCTCGAAGTTGGGCTCGAAGCCGAAGTCCTTCTTGATCTCCTCCTTGATGTTCGGGACCGTCTCGATGAGCGAGAGCTCGTAGACCGACTGCGCGTTGTCCGTCACCGGGCCGTAGGAGTCGACCGCGATGGTCACCGGGCCCATGCCGAGGAAGCCGAAGGCCACCAGGCCGAAGGCGAAGACCGGCGAGGCGTCGATGCCCGACGAGAGCGGGAAGAGCACGCCCAGGCCCATGGTCGACACCCAGTAGGCGATGCCCATGAGGCCCACCAGCACCACGCCCAGCCAGTAGGCCGAGAAGTTGCCGGCCACCAGGCCCGAGATGACGTTGAGCGACGCGCCGCCCTCCTTGGAGGCCGTGACGACCTCGCGCACGTGCCGCGACTCCGTCGAGGTGAACACCTTGACGATCTCGGGGATGATCGCGCCCGCCGCCGTGCCGCAGGTGATGACCAGCGAGAGCTTCCACCACATGCTCGTGTCACCGGCGATCTCGGGGATGAGGACCTTCGAGGCCACGAAGGTGACCACCACCGAGAGCACGGAGGTGAGGATGACGAGCTGCGTGAGCGGCGCCTCGAAGTTCATCTTGTCGGCCGTGCCGTAGCGGGCCTTCGCGATGAGGTCGTTGACCAGGTACGAGACGAGGCTGGTGATGACCATCAGCACGCGCATCATGAAGATCCACACCAGCAGCTGCACCTGCACCGCCTCGCCGGCGCCGACGGCCGCCAGGAGGATGAAGGTGATGAGCGCCACGCCCGTGACGCCGTAGGTCTCGAAGCCGTCGGCCGAGGGGCCGACCGAGTCGCCCGCGTTGTCGCCCACGCAGTCGGCGATGACGCCGGGGTTGCGCGCGTCGTCTTCCTTGATCTTGAAGACGATCTTCATGAGGTCCGACCCGATGTCGGCGATCTTCGTGAAGATGCCGCCGGCGATGCGGAGCACCGAGGCGCCCAGCGACTCACCGACCGCGAAGCCGATGAAGCACGGGCCCGCGAGGTAGCCCGGCACGAACACCAGGATGGCGAGCATCAGCAGCAGCTCGGTCGAGATGAGCATCATGCCGATCGACATGCCCGCCTTGAGCGGGATGGCGTAGGTGCCGAAGGGCTTGCCCGTCAGCGAGCTGAACGCCGCGCGCGAGTTGGCGAACGTGTTCACGCGGATGCCGTACCAGGCCACGCCGTAGCTGCCGGCGATGCCCACGAACGAGAAGAGCAGGATGATGATGACCCGCGCCGCCTGGCCCAGCTGGCCCTCGGCCACGTCCATGTGCGCCGTCGAGAAGTACACCGCGATGACCGTGCCGATGAAGACCTGCAGCACGAGGATGAACTTGCCCTGCGTGATGAGGTACTGCTTGCAGGTCACGTAGATGAGCTCGGAGATCTCGAGCATCGACTTGTGCACCGGCAGCGCCTTGAGCTGCGCGTACTGCATGAAGCCGAAGCCCAGGCCCAGCACCGACACCACGATGCCCGACATCAGCAGCAGGCGGCCGTTGACGCCCAGGAACGACTGCTGGGCCAGGTCAGGCAGCACGAGGTTCGCCTCGGAGGCGAACGCGAGGACGGGCGACAGCAGCGCAGCGATGCCCGCAAGTCTTGAGAGTTTCATCGGTTTTGGACCCCTGGTGAGGAGAGATGGCGCGCGCGCATAGCACACAGCCCCCCACACGCAACCGTTTGATCCACGGGCAGCGGAAGAACTTGGGAGCGCCGCGAAGGCCCGGCTACCGTCCCTCTCCGCGTTGCCTCCCCAGCAGACCACCGACGTCCGCGTCCTCATCGTCTCCACCGACACCGGCCTGGCCCAGAAGGTGGGGCTCGCCCTCGACGACGCGGGCCTCGGGGTGACGTGGTGCAGCTTCGCGCCGGGTGAGGTCGCCGAGAACCTGCGCGACTTCCAGCCCACGGTGCTGCTGGTGCACGCCGAGCTCGCCTCGCCCCAGCTCGCCACGCTCCTCGCGCGCGTCGAGGCCGCGGCGCTGCCGGTGGTGCTCCTGTGCAAGGACACCACCGACGACGTCTTCGTGCGCGCCATGAAGACGGGCGTGGTGGAGCTGCTCCAGGAGCCCTTCTCGGCGCGCACGCACCTGGGCCGCCTGCGCCTGACGCTGGCCGAGCTCCCGCTGCGCACCGGCGAGCTGGTGGGGCGGGGCGGGCCGCGCGAGCTGGGCGACCTCGTGCAGCACGTCATGCGCACCCGCCGCAGCGGGGGGCTGGCCGTGGGCGAGCACGCGCGGGCCTTCTTCGTGCGCGGCGTGCTCAAGGCCGCGCGCTTCCGCGACCTGGCCATGCAGCCGGCCCTCGCCGCCATGACGCGCGAGCAGGTGCCCTGGCGCTTCTCCGAGAACGCTGACGGCGAAGCCGCCGCCGCCTTCGTCGCCGAGGTCGAGCCCGCGGCCGTGCCGAAGAGCCCCCGGCGCGCGGCGGCACCCGCGACCGCGCCGCTCGAGGACCTCGACGAGCGCCTGCCGGGGCCCGACGACGGCTTCAGCATCGCCGCGCCCCCGCCCGTGAGCGCCGCGGCGCCGCCTGCTGCCGCGGTGGCCACGCCGGTGGACCCCGACGCCGCCCGCACGCCGCTGCTCCTGGTCGACGACGACCCGGCCGTGGTGGCGATGCTGGCCAACTACTTCGGCAAGAAGGGCTACCCCGTCACCACCGCCGCCGACGGCGTGGAGGCCGCGCGGCTCGTCACCTCGCGCTCCTTCGAGCTGGTGCTGGCGGACCTCAACATGCCCCGCCTCGACGGCTGGGGCTTCCTGCGCACCGTGCGCGACGACCTGCGCGCGCACGAGACGCTGGTGGCCTTCTTCTCGGCGCAGGACAACTACCGCGAGTCGCTGCGGCTGCTCCACGCGGGCGCGCAGGCCTACTTCCCCAAGACGATGCGCCTGTCGACCCTCGAGCTGCAGCTCAAGGAGCTCCTCGAGCCGCGGCGCCGCTTCACGCGCCTCATCCCCTCCGAGGGGGGCCTGCAGTTCGCCCTGGGCACGCTGGGCACGCAGTGGGTGCTGCGGGCGCTGACGCAGGCGGGCTTCTCGGGCCAGCTCGACGCGCGCGACGCCTGGGCGACCTGGCGGCTGTGGTTCGAGCGCGGGCGCCTCGTGCAGGTCACCGCCCGCGTCGGCGGCGCCGCACAGTCGGGCGACGGCGCGCTGGCGGGCTTCCTCAACAGCCAGCACGCCGAGGGCTCGCTCAGCCGCGGCCTGCCTGCGGCCGACGAGGGCTTCGCCGGGCACCCCACGGCCTCCACGCTGGCCCGGGTCGTGACCTGGCTCAACGAGGAGCAGCACCGCGCCCAGGAGGCGCAGCTGGCTCGCGCGCGCGCGCTCCTCGTCAACGAGGAGCTCTACCGGCTCTACCTCTCGGTCGGCCCGCCGGCCTGGCAGTCGATGGTGCGCGCGCTGTGCGAGCAGAAGCTGGCGCCTGCCGAGGTGATGGCGCGGCTCCAGGTGACGCCCGCCGAGCTTGCCCTCGTGGTGAAGGACCTGCTCCGCCGGGGCGTGGTCTCGCTGCAGGCCTGAAGGGCCGCGCGCCCAAGCGGGCTTGAGTTTCCCCCGGGCGACCGTTACGCCCTCGCCCCCCGATGTCCGACGACGACAACAAGCTGTCCACCGGGCGCTTCGCGCGCCTCGCCAAGCTGGCGAAGATGTCGGCGCGGCTCTCGGGCGACGTCGTCACGCGCGGGGTCAAGCGCTTCACCGGCCAGGAGGACGAGTCGATCCTCGGGGCGGGCGCCGCCGAGAAGCTGGTGGCGACGCTGGGTGACCTCAAGGGCCTGGCGATGAAGATCGGCCAGCAGGTGAGCATGGACCCCGACCTGCTCACCCCCGAGGTGCGCGCGGTGGTGGCCCGGCTGCAGAACCAGGCGCCGCCCATGCCCTACGCGCAGGTGCACGAGGTGGTGAAGGACCAGCTCGGCCGCCCGCCCGACGAGGCCTACGCCAGCTTCAGCCAGGAGCCCATCGCCTCGGCCAGCCTGGGCCAGGTGCACCGCGCCACCACCCACGAGGGCGACCAGGTGGCGGTGAAGGTGCAGTACCCCGACATCGCGCGCGCGCTGAAGGCCGACCTCGACAACCTCGGCGCCATGGTGAGCGTCGTCGCCTCGTCCACGCGCATGGTGCAGGGCAAGACGTACTACGCCGAGCTCCGCGAGAGCATGATGGAGGAGCTCGACTACCGCCTCGAGGCCCAGCGCGCGCAGCAGTACGCGCTGGCCGCCGCGCCGCTGCCCGACGTGGTGGTGCCCCGCAGCTTCCCCCACCTCACCGCCGAGAAGGTGCTGACGCTCGAGCTGCTCGGCGGGGCGACGGTGAAGGAGTTCTTGAACCACCTCGAGCAGCACGACAACGCCGAGCGCTTCCGCGCCTCCCGGCTGCTCATGCGGGCCATCTGGGGCCCGTTCCTCCTCTCGGGCGCCGTGCACAGCGACCCGCACCCGGGCAACTTCCTGCTCCTGCCCGACGGTAAGGTGGGGGTGCTCGACTTCGGGGCCATCAAGCAGATGTCGCCTGGGTGGGTGGACGTCAACCGGCGCCTCTTCCGCGGCGTGGTGAAGGGCGAGCGCTTCGACGTCATCGAGCTCTCGAAGGAGAGCGGCTTCACCTTCGACCCGTGGGACGGCGCGCGCGACTTCGTGCAGGTGGTGCTCGATGTGGCCACCGGGCCGGTGCGCTCCCGCGACTTCGACTACGGCAGCTGCGGCATCAGCCGCGAGCTGCGCAACCACTTCTTGAAGCACGCCACGAAGCTCGGCGCCATCAGGCCCCCGAAGGAGTCGGTGCAGTTCTACCGGGCCATCGGCGGGCTCACGCAGAACCTCGAGAACCTCAAGGCGCGCGGCGACTTCCAGGGCGTCTACGAGGAGCTGCTCGCGCTCGCGCCCTGACTCACTCGTCCTTCGGGAGCGCGAACTCCCCGCGCCAGCCGCGCCACGAGAGCACCGCGAAGACGAGCGAGGTCATGGCCGACATGGCGAAGATGAGGGGCTCGTAGCCCGGCAGCAGGAGCGCGGCCGACAGCCCGCCCACCAGCGCGACGGCCGACCAGTAGAAGCCCCAGTGCAGCGTCATGCCAGCGGTGAGGCTGATGGCGATCACCCCGAGGAAGTTGCCGAGGATGGTGGTGCGCAGGTCGAGGCTCGCGAGGCCCGCCATCACGCGCCCCAGCAGCGTCACGAGGCCGGCGAGCGCCAGCATGCCCACCAGGCGCCGGTTGAGCCGCGTGGAGAGGATGGAGCGGCGGCCGACCCACACCGCGCCGGCGAAGACGGCCAGCACCGGGAGCAGCGACACGGCGAGGTACCAGTGGCCCAGCTGCAGCAGGTAGGCCTTGAAGCCCGGCGTCAGCTCGATGACGGGCACGACGATCATGATCATCGCCACGGTCGTCGCGAACACGGCCACCCGCTGCCGGCTCGCCACCCGGGGGTCCATCTCCTGGCTCAGCCGCTCGATGCGGGCGGTGCGCTTGCGCTGCGCCGCGAGGCGAGCCTCGAGCTGCTCGATGGCCTCGGCCAGGGCGGGCGGCACCACCGGCAGCTCCCGGGCCAGCGCGCGGGCGGCGGGGAGGTTGCCCTGGCCCAGCTCGAAGCGCACCCCGGCCTCGAGGCAGCGCGAGAGGCCCGCCCGCGCGTCGGCGTTCTCGGGCCACTCCTTGAGCGCCTGGGTGAAGCCGAAGCGGCACTCCGACAGGAGCGCGTAGGTCGCGTCGCGATCTGCCTCCGCGGGCGAGGCCTCGAGGGAGGCCAGCCGCTCGCTCGCCGCGCGGGCGAGCTGCACCGAGCCGCGGTGCCGGAGGAAGCCGGTGAGCGCCTCGCGGAGCTCGAGCGCCGACTGGAAGCGGTCCTGTGGGTCCAGCGCCATGGCCTTGCCGCAGATGGCCACCAGCTCGGCCGGCGCGCTCGGAGGCGGCGGCCGTGCGCGGCACTCCCAGGCGGCGGTGAGCACCGCCTGCAGGTCGATGCCCGTCCACGGCGGCTCGCCGCAGAGCACCTCGTAGAGCGTGGCGCCGAGGAGGAAGACGTCGGTGCGCTCGTCCATCTGCAGGTCGTCGCCGGTCACCATCTCGGGCGCGAGGTACACCGGGCTGCCCACGAGGCCCGGCTTGCGCACCTCGCCAGGCTTCGGCTTCTTCGTGGCCACGCCCCAGTCCGCCACGTACACCTCGCCGTACTCCCCGATGAGGATGTTGGCGGGCTTGATGTCGCGGTGGAGCACCCCGCGCTTGTGGGCGAAGGCCACGGCGTTGCAGACCTGCCGCAGGAGCTCGACGTGCACCTCGAGGCGGTCCACCCCGCCGGCGGCCAGGCGCCCCCACGCGGGGTCGTCGTCGTGGCGCAGGAGCATGCTCCACGACACGCCATCGACGCGCTTCATCACCAGCGCCGGGCGCCCGTCGCCGTCGGTGGCCAGGGAGTAGACGGGGATGACGCCGGGGTGCTCGAGGCCGCCGGTGGTGCGCGCCTCGTGCACCAGCGCCGCCACCGTGCCGCGCGATGCGTTGGGCCGGGGGATCTTCACGGCCACGTCCCGGCCGAGCGACTCTTGCCGGGCGAGCAGCACGCGCCCCATGCCCCCCTCGCCGAGCAGCCCGGTGACGACGAGGTCCTTGCGCGGGTCGGCCACCGCCTCGCCGGCCGGCGGCGAGAGCGAGATGTGGGGCAGATCGATGCGCTCGGGCGGCGGCTCGCTCGCGTCGGTGCGCAGCGTGGCCTCGTCCCAGTTGCGGGTGCGCGTGACGTCGAGATCCATCGCCGTGCCTGCGTCGGCAGGCAGCGAGTCGAGGCCCAGCTTGCCCCACAGGTGCTCGAGCGTGTCGGTACTCCGGGCCATGGGGGCTTCATAGCCTCACCCGGGCGGGCATTTGAGCTTTCCGCGCGCCCGGGGGCTGCGCGACACTGCCCCCCGTTCATGCACTGCCCCGCGTGCGGCTACTACAACCCCCAGGGGCAGGAGACCTGCTTCCACTGCAGCCTCCCGCTGCCCCGCGCCGCCGGCAGCGAGGCGCGCTGTGCGCTGCACCCCGAGGCGCCGGCCGTGGGCGCGTGCTCCCGCTGCGGCACCTTCGGCTGCGTGGGCTGCCTGTCGCAGCGCGAGGCCGACTGGCTGTGCGCCGCGTGCCTGGCCCGCGTCGACGCGCTGCCGTGGGACGAGCGCGAGACCCTGGGGCTGTGGCGCGCGTGGTGGCGCACCTCGATCAAGCTGATCTCCAGCCCCACCCAGGCGCTCACCACGGCCCCGGCCGACGCGCCGGTGGGCAGCTCCGTGCTCTACGCGCTCCTCTCGTCCATCGTCGGCTTCGCGCCCACGATGGCCCTCTACGCGCTCATCCTCATCCCCGCGTTCCTCCTCGCGCCGGGGAAGGAGGGCGACGTCGCGACCCGCTTCATCGGGCCGGTGGTGGTGGTGTTCTACGTGGTGGTGCTCTTCACCTCGCAGCTCGCCGGCCTCTTCGTGAGCGCGGGCCTCGACCACCTCGCCCTGCACCTGCTCGGCGCGCGGCCCCGGTCGTTCTCGGTGAGCCTGCGCGCGGGGGCGCTCGCCACGGGGCCGTACCTGCTGGGCCTGGTGCCCCTGTGCAGCTTCTACGTCTTCCCGCTGTGGTCGCTGGTGCTGCGGGTGATCGCCCTGTCGCACCTCCACCGCACCTCGGCGGGCCTGGCGACCCTCGCGGTGCTGCTGCCGCTGCTCCTGCTCTGCGGCGGCGTGGCGGGGATCACCGCCCTGATCTTCGCCGCGATGGCCGCTTAGCGACCGGGCGCGGGTGTTTTGCTGCTCGCCACCGGGCCGGGCGTTGAGTAATTCTCTGCCCCACCATGAGCCAGGACGTCAACGCGCTGGTCGACGACATCACCGAGCGAGTGAAGCGGCGCCTCGACGCCCTGCGGGCCGGCACGGAGGCGCCCTGCACCGCTTCGCCGGCGAAGGCCCCGGCGGCGAGCGGCGGCGCCGACTGCGGCACCTCGTGCATGGTGTGCCCCAACCACGACTCCTGCGGCACGTCGCTGTCGGTGCGCACCGGCCTCACGGAGCGCGTCACGCCCGACAAGCTGCGCACCAGCCAGGACATCGCGCCCTTCATCGACCACACGCTCCTCAAGCCCGAGGCCACCCGCGACGAGGTGCTCAAGCTGTGTGAGGAGGCGAAGAAGTACGGCTTCGCCACGGTGTGCGTGAACGCCATCAACGTGGGCACCGCGGCGCGGGCGCTCCACGGCTCGGCCGTGCTGCCCATCGCCGTCGTCGGCTTCCCGCTGGGCGCCTCGCTGCCCCAGGCCAAGGCCTTCGAGACGCGCGAGGCCGTGCGCTGCGGCGCCAAGGAGATCGACACCGTCGTCAACATCGGCGCCCTCAAGGCCCGCGACTACGCCCTGGTGCTCGCCGACCTGCAGGCGGTGGTCAACGCCGCGAAGCCCTGGCCGGTGAAGGTCATCCTCGAGACCTCCCAGCTCACGCAGGACGAGAAGATCATCGGCTGCGCCCTCTCCAAGGCGGCCGGGGCGGCCTTCGTGAAGACCTCCACCGGCTTCGCGGCCGGCGGCGCGACGGCCGAAGACGTGGCCCTCATGCGGCGCATCGTCGGCGACGACGTGGGCGTGAAGGCCTCGGGCGGCGTGCGCTCCACGGAGGACGCGATGAAGATGTTCGCCGCCGGCGCCAACCGCATCGGCGCCTCGGCCAGCATCTCCATCGTCACCGGCACCAAGTCGAACTCGAAGTACTGAGGCGCCCGGCGGGCGCGCCTTCGCCTCAGAAGCGAATGCGCACGCCCGCGCCGACCCGCGAGTCGCCGCGCGAGTCGTGGCTCGCCGAGAGCGCGAAGTCGACGTTGTCGCGCACCCGGTACGCCACCTCGCCGGTGGCCGTGGTGCGGTTGGTCTGGAAGTTGTGGTCGACCGTGCCCGAGAGGCGCAGGTTGTCGCTGGGGCGGTACTCCACCGTGCCGCCGAGGGACTCGAGGCCGTTGCGGTTGACCGTGCCGTAGGCCGAGAGGTTCAGGTTCGGCCGGTCGAAGTCGTACTGCACGCGCCCGCTCTCGAAGCCGGTGGCGGAGTTGGCCGACACCGAGGCGGCCAGCCGCCCGGCGCTGCCGAGGTCGAGGCGCCCGGTGACCGTGGCCGTGGCGTTGAAGTTCTTGAAGTGCGCGTCCCAGTTGCCGCGGAGCTTCACCTCGAGCTGGTCGTCGAAGAGCTTCGTCTTCACCTCGGGCTTCACGCCCAGGCTCGCGAGCTTCGCGCTGCCCTGCGTGTAGCCGACGGCGCCGATGGCGGCCGCCAGGCCCGCGGCGACCGAGTAGTACGCGGTCGGCGAGTCGCGCTTGAGGTCCTTGATGAGGTCCCTGGCGATGTCGCCGCCGATCTTCCCCAGGTCGCCCAGCCTCGTCGAGGCCACGTCGCGGGTGTCGATGCCAGCGGCCGACAGGCGCTCCTGCACCGAGGCGGCGAGGCCCGGGTCGAGCGCGCCCAAGGGGAGGTCGCGCAGGAGGTCGGTGGCGGCGTCCTGGAGCTCCTGCTGCTGCGCGTCGGTGAGCGCGTCGCCCTCGCGCACCGGCGTGCGGCCGCGGGCGATGCTCATGGCGTCGTGGCCCAGGGCCGTCTCGACGCGCGAGGTGAAGGTCGAGAGCGACTGCTCGAGCGCGGCGCGCACCGGGTTGGGGAGCGTGGCCTGCACGTCGGCGGCGCTCACCGTCGGGCGCAGCGTCGGGTCGACCACGCCGCGCGTGCCGGAGCCCGCGGACCAGCCGGTGTTCGGCGTCGGCTGCACCGTCGCCGTGGGCGTGGTGGGGCTGGGGGTCGAGGTGGTGCCAGGGCCGCTGACTCGCGATGGACTTCCGATACCGTTCACGGGCATATGGTCTTCGAGTCTAACCCCGAAAGCCCCGGAGCTGCGCAATGGCCACTCTCCTCGTCGTCGATCTCCCCGCCCTCCTCGACAGCAGCCAGGCCGGGGCTGCCGCGGCGAAGGAGCTGGAGAAGGCCTGGGTCGAGGCGAAGGCCAGGCCCGAGGAGGAGCGCAAGGCGCTGCTGACCCGGCTCGAGGCCCGCCGCGACGGGCTGCGCGAGCAGCTCCTGGCCCGGGCCCGCCCCGTGGTGGCGCAGCTGGCGAGCGAGAAGAAGGCCGACGCGGTGCTCGAGAAGGGCGCCGTGCTCTGGAGCGCCGCCGAGGACATCACCCAGGCCGTCATCACCCGGGTGGACGCCGGCGGCCCGCTCAAGGGCTGATCAGCCGCGCTGGCGCACGAGGCCCTCTTGCGAGGTGGTGGCCACCAGCCGCCCGTCGCGCGAGTAGACCCGCCCGCGCACCAGCCCTCGCGCCCCCGAGGCCCGGGGGCTCTCCATGACGTGCAGGAGCCACTCGTCGGCGCGGAACGGCGCGTGGAACCACACCGCGTGGTCGAGGCTGGCCACCTGCATGCCCGGCGTGAGCCAGGTGACGCCGTGGGGCTTGAGGGCGGTGGTGATGAACGAGAAGTCTGACGCGTAGGCGAGCAGCGCCTGGTGCAGCGTGGGCGTGTCGGGCAGCGCGTGCAGGGCCTTGAGCCACACGGCGCGCTCCGGCGGCCGCGGCGCGCTCACGAAGACGTCGGGCTCGTTGACGGTGCGGATCTCGATGGGCCGCGTGCCCAGGGCCCGCTCGCGCATGAAGTCGGGCAGCTGGTCGGCGTAGCGGGCCAGGCGCTCCTGGTCCGTGGGCACCTCTTCAGGCGGCGGAACGTCTGGCATCGGGGCCTGGTGGTCGAAGCCCGGCTCGGGCACCTGGAAGCTGGCCGACATGTCGAAGATGGGCTTGCCGTGCTGAATGGCCTTCACCCGGCGCGTGGTGAAGGAGCTGCCGTCACGCGAGCGGTCCACGTCGTAGACGATGGGCGCCGACACGTCGCCGGGCCGCAGGAAGTAGGCGTGCAACGAGTGGGCGAGGCGCTCCTTCGGCACCGTGTGCAGCGCGGCGAAGAGCGCCTGGCCGATGACCTGCCCGCCGTAGACGGTGCCCCAGCCCAGGTCCTGGCTCTGGCCGCGGTAGAGGTTCTCCTCGAGGCGCTCGAGGGTCAGCAGCTTCACCAGCTCGTCGAGGACGGTGGGCACGGGCATGTCTCCAGTGGAGAGATGCCTAACCCGGCGCGGGCTTCGTTGCACGCAGCCTGCGCGACTCAGTCCGGCGACCCGGGCTCGAGGCGGCTGCGGATTCCGTCTCGGAACACCCGGAATGAGTGCGACCGATTGGCCTCCACGTCCATGCGCGCGGCGACGCGCCGTGCCAGCTCTGTCTTGGTCACGCCGTGGTGGCCGGCTTTCTCGAGTACCGCGTAGAGCGCCTCTGCGGTTCCTCCCGGGACGGCGTCAGGGTCACGGAAGCGCGCCCGCTGGCCGAGCGTCGAAGGCACGCCGGGGAACGCATCACAGAGCGCCGGTACGTCTCCGAGGAGCCACGCCTCGAGTTCCTCCACGGCAATGCGTGCGAGGGCCCGGTCGGCGATACCGGCAGTCTTCACGGCTCGCATGAGAACCCGCTTGAGCTCGCGGCAATCTTCCCGGTCGCGATCGACCAGGATGACGACGACGACCTCGTCGAAGTGGGCATAGCCCTTCAGGCGAGGGACGAGCTTCGCGAGCAGGTCGGGCTTGCCATTGAAGGCGTGAACGGTCGCCCAGGCGTCGGGAGCGATTCGGGGCAGCAGCAGCTCGAGGGCCACCTTGGCGGAGGCCTCCTCCACGAGCACCTCGAGGATCATCGCCGCCGTGCTCCCCGCGGTGCTCGGCGGAGTCGGTCTCCCGGAATGAGGTGGTCCTCCATCCACAGCTGTCCGAGGAGAGCCCCTTCTTCCATCATCGTCTTGACGCGAACGCTGCCTTCGACCGGCCACACCCGCGCGAAGCCATCGCTCTCCCGGTGAATCATCCGGACCTCGCGCGGCTTGCACGCGTTGACGAAGAACGGTGAGTGGGTGGTGACGAGCACCTGGCTGCGGCTCGAAGCCGACCTGCATTCCTCCGCCAACTCAGGAAGAAACGTCGGGTAGAGGAAGTTCTCGGGCTCTTCGATGCCGATGAACGGCGGTGGACTCGGGTCGTAGAGCACCGTCAGGTAGGCGAGGAGCTTGAGCGTGCCGTCGGAGACGAAGCGCGCCTGAACCGGGTCTCCGAAGGCAGCATCCTTGATTTGGAGGAGGAGGTGCCCGCTCTCCAGCAGGCGAGTGTCGACTTCGCCGAGGCCCGGGACGCGGTGTCGCAGCACCTCGGTGATGCGCTCCAGCTGAGCCGGGTGCTCTTCTCGCAAGTACTGCACGACGTTCGCGAGGTTCGAGCCCGTCTGGGTAAGCCGCTCCTGCGGCCCTGCCTCGGGGACGTTCCGGGCTCCGCTGCCGGTGGTCGTCAGGTACGAGAGGTACCAGCCGGTGATGAAGTTACGCAACGCTGCCACCCGAGCGTGCTTCTCGAACTGACCCAGCGTGTTGACGGCCAGGGCGTCAGGCCGCGCGAGGTTCTCTGAGCGCCGCTCGTCGTTCTCGTCGGGGGCGTCGCCTGACGCCGCGACGCCGTGGCCCCTCTCGAAGTCCAGGAAGCGGAACGGACGCCCCTGTCGTCCGCGCGTCCACTCCATCCACTCTCGCTCGACGATAGGGCCGCGCCCGGCCTCGTTGATCTCGAGGTGATAGGTGATCGGAGGGAGGCCCGGCTCGCGGTAGCGGACCTCAATCACGATCGGCCCATCGCTGCCCCGAGAGCGGAGCTCACGGAAACGACCGCGCGTGTCCCACGCCTTGCGAAGGCCCTCGTCGAAGGCCTCGGCCAGGAAGGCAAAGACGTCAAACAGGGTCGATTTCCCGCTGCCGTTCTTCCCCAGCAGCACGGTGAGGGGCTGCAGGTCTCGGAGTTCCACGTCTCGGAGCACGCGATAGTTCTGAACGCGGAGAGTCTCGATGAGTGGGATGCCGTGTTGCGGCCGGCGGCGAGCAGCCATACGGCGTCGCACGTTAGGCGCACGCGGGCGGCGAGTCGAACGGAAGTGGGGCCGCGGAAGTGGGGCCGCGCCCGACCTCGGCGTCAGGGGCCGACGACGAAGCGGTCGGCGTGCTCGGCGCGCACGGCGCCGCTGGCGGGGTCGAGCAGCCAGCTCATGGCGAACTTGCGCGGAATGCGCACCGTCGTGACCGGCCGGCTGGTGCCGAAGACCCAGTCCCACAGGGGGGTGGTGACGCCGTGGTTGCTGCGCGCGTCGCTGTAGTGGTGGGCGAAGTGGTTGGTGCGCACCCAGCGGCCGTAGGCGCCGACGCCGGCGTGGGTGTGGGCCCGGCGGTGCAGCACCTCGTAGAGGCCGTAGAAGCCCATGAGGCCCAGCAGGTACGCGAGGCCCGGGGCGCCCAGGCGCGACATCGGCACCGCGAGCAGCGCGGTGAGGGCCACGGCCGCCAGCAGCTTCTTCCAGGTGGGCGCGAAGTAGTCGCCCTCGGCGTGGTGGCGCACGTGCTCGCTGGCGAAGGGGTTGGGGCGGGTGCGTGGGTGGTGCCCGAGGAGGCGGTGGATGAGGTACTCGAGGAGCGTCCAGGTGAGGACGCCGAGGAGGGCGGCGGCGAGGGTCATGACGGGGCTCCTGGAGAGGGGGGCAGCTTTCGGGCGGCGGCGTCGACGGCGCGGCGGGTGGCGCCCCAGCCGACGAGGAGCGTTCGGGTGACCGCGAAGGTGAGGGCGTCGACGTCGAGGTGGCGCGGGGCGGCGCCGGCGCGCTTGCGCAGCTGGAGGAGCCCGTGGATCGCCGCGAGCAGGCTCACGGTGCGCTCCAGAACGTCGCCCTCGTCGAGGAGCTCGTCGTCTTCGGCCTTCACCAGCGCCTCCGCGACGAGCTCGAGGGCGGCGAGGACGCGCGCCGTGACGGGCTGGGCATCGGCGGCGTCGGTGAGGAGCACGCGGGGGTCCGCGAGGGTGACGGCGAGCAGCCCGAACCCGTGCGGGTGGCGGCGCGCCCAGTCGCCAAAGCCGCGCACGAGGGCGAAGACCGAGCAGAGCGCGTTCGCCTTCGGGGGCAGGGCGGCCACGGCCTCGGTGAGCGCGCCGCGGAGCGCCTCGAGCACCCGCGCCACCATCGCCGCCAGCAGCGCGTCCTTCGAGCTGAAGTACCGGTAGAGCGCGCCGGGCGTGTAGTCGACGGCGTCGGCCAGGCGGGCCATGGAGAGCGCCTCGAGGCCGCCGTCAGCGACCAGCCCCAGCGCCGCGTCGAGGATGCGCGCCTCGTTGGCGTCGTGCCGGCGCGCGCGGGGCGTCTGGGGCGGGGCGGGCGTCGAACAGTGAATCATATTCACTTAAATAAACGCCATTCACTGTTTACGTCAAGCCCCCCGAAGGCCCGCCACCAGCGCGTCGGCCACGGCGAGGCGGGCGAGGAGCTCGTCGGCCTCGAGGCTCCCGGGCAGGCAGCGCAGCTCGAGGGTGGGCTGCTTCGGGTGTCGCTCGACGACGCCCAGGAGGTTCACGTCGACCTCGCGGCGCAAGCCCGCCAGCAGCAGCGCCGCGGCGAAGGTCTCGAAGGGCAGGGTGGGGTCGGTCGCCGCGCGCGCCACGCGCACCACCTCGGAAGGGAAGGGGCCCAGCTTGCGGCAGCGGGGGTTGGGCTCGAGGCGGCGCCGCCAGTGGGCGCCCTGCGCGTGCCAGTCGAGCACCACCTGCCGCAGCACCGCGGTGGAGCGGAAGGGCGCAGCGTCGTAGTGCGCGTGCGTGGCGCTCTCGGCGGGCACGGTGAAGCCCAGCGCCCGGGCGGCCTTCGTCACCCGGCGCAGCACCGGGCCGCGCTCCTTCGGGGCCAGCGGCCGCAGCACCACCTCGCACACGCGCGCGCGCTCGGCGGACACCTCGTGCCACCGGGTGAGGGGGTGGCCCCAGGCGTCGAGCGCGCCGTCGTCGGCCACCTCGCCGCCGAAGAGCCGGGCCAGCGGCGCCAGGCGCGCCTCGAGCGCAGGCGAGCGGCTCCACTGGCGCTCCGCGAGGCCCGCGAGGCGCACGTCGTCGGTGCGCGCGGCGCGCTGCGTGGCCGTCGTCGGCGCGAGGTCGTCGATGAGGGTGGGGTCATCGACGAAGGACGCGAGCCACGCGCCCTGCACGTCGACGCGGCTGGCGGGGGTCAAGTGGCAGTCGGGCCGCCCGTCGGGGAAGTGGCCGTGCCCGTGGTACTTCCACCCGAAGCGCAGCGCGCCGCGAAACGTCTTCGCCAGCGCGCGCGCGAGGTCGTCACGCGTGGCCCCCGGGGGCGCCAGCCACTCGAGCTCGAGCCCGACGCGCCCCGGAGTCATGCGGCGAGCCGTCAGGGGATCTCGTGCCGGTCGCGCTTCCCGGTGATGCCCTTCTTCGAGAGCATCTCGGTGTAGTTGTTGACCACCTTGAGGCCCATGTACTCCTTGACCTCCTTGTTCGGCAGGCCCTTGAGGAAGTCGAAGGAGCTCTTCGCCTTCTCGACGTCGGCGGCCGAGTAGCCCTCGCGCTTGAAGGCGTCCATGAGCTCGTGGTCATCGAAGGTGTGCCGCGTGATGCCGACCTCCGAGAGGATGTCCTCGGTCTTGTTGACCACCTTGAGGCCGATGTACTCCTTCGCCTGCTCGAGGTTCTTGAGGAAGGGCAGCTTCTTGAGCGCCGCCTTCGCGTCGGCGTCGGAGTAGGGGCTGCGCAGGAAGGCCACCTTGCAGTCGTGGTCGTCGAAGCGGTGCCGCGTGACGCCGGCCTGCTGGAGCGGCCCCTCGTTGCGCGTGATGACGGCCTTGCCGATGAACTCCTTCGCGGCGTCGAGCGACTTGAGGCCGAAGGCCTTCTGCGCGGCCTTCGCGTCGGCGTTGGTGTACGGCGAGTGCCAGAAGGCCGTGCGCGCCTGCTTGCTGTCGATGCTCGAGCCCGCGTTGGCGCCCGTCGGCTTCACCCAGCCGCTGCTGGAGGTCGCCGGCATGGGCCTGGCCGGCGTGGAGGTCTGCGTCGCCTGGCTGCGGGGCGTCTGCTGCGTGGCGGCGGACTGCGTGGGGCGCTTGATGGTCGGCATGCACGACTCCAGGGAAGGGGATGTGCCGGCATGACACTCCGCGGCGCCGTCGTGCGCAATGATCCAATCGAATTCGTTTAGAAGCGCCCCATGACGACCCTCACCGCCGCCCAGCGGGCCGCGCTCGTGGCCTCGCTCGACGCCGCCCAGGCCGACTTCGTGGCCCGCTTCCCCGGAGACTCCGGCGCCCGCCAGCCCGTGTCCGTCGTCTACGGCGGCGCGCACCTCTTCAAGGCCGAGACGACGCGGAAGCTGGGGCAGCTGGCCCGCGCGGCGCTCGAGGCCTGGGCCCCCGACGCGGCCGCCCTCGCCGAGGCGCTCGAGCTGCCCGTGGGGCTCGCCGAGCGCGTGCACCCGCGGCTCGCCGCCCGCCTCGCGAGCGAGCCGGTGGAGGACCTGCGCATCGACTTCGAGGACGGCTACGGGCACCGGCCCGACGCGGAGGAGGACGCGCACGCCGTCGCCGTCGCCCGGGAGGTCGCGCGGGGGCTCGCGGCGGGCCTGCTCCCGCCCTTCCTCGGGGTGCGGGTCAAGCCGCTGTCGGCGGAGCTGGGCGGGCGCGCGCTGCGCACGC
This sequence comes from uncultured Archangium sp., assembly GCA_964449625.1. Taxonomy (GTDB): domain Bacteria; phylum Myxococcota; class Myxococcia; order Myxococcales; family Myxococcaceae; genus Archangium_A. Next base: position 22,080 of record CAYUZK010000019.1, on the reverse strand, counting down.
TCGACCTCTTCCTCACCACCCTCGTGGGTCAGACCGGCGGCGTGCTGCCTTCAGGCTTCGTGGTGACGCTGCCCAAGGTCGTCTCGGTGGCGCAGGTGCAGATCTTCGTGAAGGCCCTCGAGGCGCTCGAGGCAGGCCTGGCGCTCCCGGCCGGGGCGCTGCGCTTCGAGCTCATGGTGGAGGCGGCGCAGGGGCTGGTCGACGCGGCCGGGCGGGAGGTGCTGCCACAGCTCCACGCGGCGGCTGGCGCCCGGCTGCGCGGCGCGCACTTCGGGGCCTACGACTTCACCGCCTCGCTCGACATCGCCGCCTCGCAGCAGGCGCTCGGGCACCCGGCCTGCGACGACGCGCGCGCGGCGATGAAGCGGGCCTTCGCCGGCACCGGCGTGTTCTTGAGCGACGGCGCCACGACGGTGCTGCCGGTGCCGCCGCACCGGGGCGAGGGCCTGTCGGCCACCCAGCACGAGGAGAACCGGCGCGCGGTGCACGCGGCCTGGCGGGCGGCGGCGCGCGATACCCGGCACGCGCTCGAGGCGGGCTTCTACCAGGGGTGGGACCTCCACCCCGCGCAGCTCGTGAGCCGCTACGGCGCGCTCTACGCCTTCTTCCTCGAGGGGCTGGAGGCGGCGACGGCGCGGCTGTCGAACTTTCTCCAGGCGCTCGGGCAGGCGACGCTGACGGGCGACGTCTTCGACGACGCGGCCACCGGGCAGGGGCTGCTCAACTTCTTCCTGCGCGGGCGCTCGTGCGGCGCGCTCACCGAAGCCGAGGCGCTCGCGACCGGCGTGACGCTGGCGGAGCTGCAGGGGCGATCGTTCGCGGTCATCGCGCGCAATCGCCGTCGCGCACCGGCGCCCGGGTGACGAGGCCGCCGGGCGCGCTTTCGCGCTTCGGGTCGGCGTCGCTCGGAGCGAAGCTCCGGGCCTGTGCCACCCGCTGTACTCGCTTCAAGGACTCCATGAAGACCACCCTCGTCCCGCTCCTCGCGTCGCTCCTCCTCGCGGTCTCCTGCGCCCACACCCCTGCTGAGCCGGCCTTCGTCGAGCCGAAGTCGGTCTGCGAGCCCGTGACGTCGGTCGCGGCGACGCGCACCGGCAGGCCCGCGCTCGGCTCCGGCGGCTCGTGCGACGAGAACAAGCGCGCGTGCCAGGAGAAGGCCGACCCGGCCACCTGCTACCTCGCGGGCGGCTGCACCCAGTCCGACTGGATGGTCGCCCGGGGCAACGAGGCGGGCCCGGCGCTGCTCGACGCGACGCTGGCCAACCTCAAGGTGGCCTGTGAGGGCGGCATCACCGAGGCGTGTCTCGCGCGCGCCGGCGTGCGGCAGGAGGCGGGCACCGCCGAGAAGGACACCTGCGACGACATCGTGCGCGCGTGCCACCTCGGCGACGAGGCCGGCGGCTGCATCGCCTGCTTCAAGTCTGGCTGCGCCGGCTGACCAGGCAGGTCGTCACGCTCGCCGGGTGTGGGGCCGCTCAGGCCGTGCCTGTGCCGCGCGTGTCGATGGTCGGCGGCCGCGGCCGGTTCTGCCAGTAGCGAACGACCAGCACGATCGCCGCGGCGGCCAGCAAGAGGTGAGCGGCGCCGCCGAGCGTCTGCGAGGTGATCATGGCGGCGACCCAGACGACGAAGAAGGAGAAGGCGATGGTGAAGAGCATGGTGAGCAGGGGTGGAGCAAGCCCGGGGCCACCGACGAGAGAGCCCGGACCCCGGCCCGTTGTGCCCGCGTGACCTCGCCGGTTCCTTCAGTCTGACGGCAGCGCTTCATCAGGACGACCGGGGTCGGCGCGCCGGCCCACCGCGCCACCCCGCATGCACGGGGGGTTGGCGGCGCGGCATGAACGGCGCAGCGCCGGCTGGCAGTCACCTCACGAAAGGCTCCGCCATGAAGCTCGCCACCATCGCTGGAATCATCCTGCTCGTCCTCGGCGCGCTGGGGCTCCTCTACGGCGGCTTCCGCTACACGACCCGCGAGTCGGTGATGGACGTGGGGCCGATCCACCTCTCCGCCGAGCGCCGCCACTCGGTGCCCGTCGCGCCCATCACGGGCGCCGCCCTGGTGTTGGCCGGCGTGGTCGTGCTCGTCGTCGCCCGCCGCGGCGCCCCCTGACGCGCGTGGTGGCGTCGGGACGCTGCGCACCAGTCAGCGACGGGGGTCGTCGCGCCGGCCGGCCCCGCTGGGCTCGGCCTTCGAGTGGCCGCGGGGCGGCTGCCTCAGGCGCGGGCTGAACGTCGGCCTCGAAGCGCTGCGCCTGGTGCAACCCGGCTCGGCGCTCAGCTCGTGCCGAACCTCGAGGTCGGCGCCGCGTGGCGCCGAGGCCCCTGGCCGCGTCACCGTCGCGCCGAGGCCCGCTCGATGGCCGGGCTCACCGGAGGGGCCCCGCGCGGCTTCAGCGCAGCCGCCTGGGCGGCGGCCTCGGCGTCGGCGCGCGAGTGGTGCACCAGGCCAGCTCGGTGGTGGGGTGGGGCGTAGAGCGTGGAGAGCTTCAGCGGCCCGCGCCCCGTGTTGACGAGGTTGTGCCAGGTGCCCGCGGGGACGACGACGGCGAAGCCCGCGCGCACCTCGACCCGGTGGCCGTCGAGCACGACCTCGCCCGTCCCGACCTCGACGCGGAGGAACTGGTCCAGGTCGTGGACCTCTTCGCCGAGCTCTTCGAGCGGCTGGAGCGACATGACGACGAGCTGCACGTGCTCCGCCGTAAAGAGAACCCGGCGGTAGTCTTCGTTGTCGATGGTGCGCTCCTCGAGGTCCTGGACGAAGGCCATCACCGCAGCACCCGCCGCAAGCTCCGCCGCGTCGCCGCCACCTGCCTCGCGGTCTCGCTCCGGAGCGCGCCGAGCACCGTCTCTCTCACCGTGGGCCGGTGCCGCAGCACGCGCTGCGCCACGACGCCGACCACCACGCCGGTGCCCAGCATGGCGCCCGCGCTCGCCAGCGGGTGCCCCTTCACCAGCCGCTCCGTCTTCTGCATCAGCTCGGTTCCTGTCCTCATGGCGTTTCCCCTTGGCGTGTCGTGGTCGACCGTGACCTCGGGCCGCGCGCCGCGCCGTCATCGTCGCCGCGCGCCCCACGCGCCGATGATGCAGCGCGTGTGCCGCGGCGCTGCGTGCGCGCGGCGCGCCGGTTCCATCAGTTCGACGGGCGAGCCCCTCCAAGTGATGGCGCGCGCCTCAGGGCTGGCGCCGGTGCGCCCAGTAGCGCCGGGCGGCCCAGGGGCGCGCGTCACGCGTCGCGGCGCCCTTCGCCGCGTGACGCCAGCGCTCCGTCGCGACGCGCGCCTCGGCCCAGAGCGCCTGCGCGTCGGCCTCGGGCGCGAAGGCCCGCGCTTCGAGTTCGTCGCGCTCGTCGAGGAACGTCGCGAGCCGCGCCGGGTCGCGCATCACCAGCCGGTGGAGACGCTCGTGGGTCCACCACAGGCTGTCGTCGGGCTCGAGGCTGGGCGTGGGGCCGACGTCGAGCGGCGTCGTCACGGTGAAGGGCTTGAACACCGAGAGGCAGGGGGCGCTCGTGGCCGTGGCCCAGCCGCGCACCGCGCTGCCCTCGAGCTCCACCAGCAGCGACGCGGTCGTCTGCGACGCCGCGAGCAGCCCGCCGGCGTGCATGCAGGGCGCGCGCATGGCGCCGCGGTGCCACTCGTAGGCGGGCCAGCGAGAGTCGCCGTGGTCGCGGAGTGCCCGGGCGAGGTCTGCGGGGCCCCTCGCCTGCGCCGCGCTGGCCTCGGTGCGCGGCCGCCGCTGCCGGCAGGCGGACACCGCCGTCTTCACCACGTCGCCGTGCGCCTCCACGAAGCCGGGGAGGGTCAGCCCATTGGAGATGCTCCGGGCCCCGTGGGTGATCCGCGCCGTGGCGACGTCGCGCCCGGCCGTCTCGAGCACGAGGGCGCCCGACGGGTCGGCGAGGAGGAAGCTGGAGAAGTAGCGGAAGCCCGTGTCTTCGTAGCCGCAGCGGCCGCCTTGCCCGTGGCGCCGGTGGAGCTCGGTGATGACCTGCGCGGCCTCTTCCGCCGTCGCGGCCCGCTCGAGGGCCAGGCGCAGGAGGTCCATGCCGGTGAGCCCGCCCTGCTTCGGCACCGACTCCTTCGTGAAGACGGCCTCGTTGCCGATGACGACGCCGTGCTCGTTGACGCCCATCTCGCCGCCCCACATCCACACCGGGCGCGAGAGGACGAGCGCGTGCGTGCGCGCGACCTGGGGGATCGCCACGTGGGTGCAGCGCACCTCGCCTGAGAGCCCCTCACGGCGGGCGTGCCACTCGAGCGCCTGCGGCTCGTCAGCCTCCCGGTCGGAGTTCTTCGCGAAGAGCACGCGGCCGGGCTCGACCCGCACGAGGGTGTCACACATGGCGGGGCTCCGTGGGCAGGCGGTCGGCGTCGAGGGTGAGGGGCAGGAGCCGGTCGCCCCGCCACGGCCCGCTCGCGACGGTGTGCCCCCACGTCGCGTACGCAGGCAGGAAGCGCCGTACGTAGTCCTCCACCTGCGCGTCGCTCAGGCCCGGCTTGCCGCTGGCGCGCATGGCCCGCTCCGCCTCGACGCGCCAGCGCACGACCTGCTCGGGGTCCTCCACGCGCAGCGCCAGCAGCACGTCGAGCTGCCGGTGCCAGGCGTCGTAGGCCGCGAGCCGCTCGTTGGGCACGACGAGGTGCGGGTCGCCCACGCGGGGCACCGGCTCAAACCCCAGCAGCCAGCCCTCGAGGAGCACCACGTCGACGCGGCCGGTGACGGGCGTCGTGGCGGCGCTCCGGTCGCCGCGGCCTGCGTGCGCCGACTTGTCGTAGCGCGGCACCTCGACGTCTTCGCCGCTGCGCAGCGCCTCGAGCACGCGGGCGCCGAGCGCCACGTCGTGCGTCCCGGGGTAGCCGCGGTGCTCGAGGTACGGGTTCCCCGGGAACGTGGCGGCGAGGCGGAGCTGGTCTTCGCGCCGCAGGTAGACGTCGTCGATGGACAGGCTCACCGCGCGCGTGGCGAACGCCTCGTCGAGGAGCGCGACGAGCTGCGCGGTGAGCGTCGTCTTGCCCGCGCCCTGCGGCGCGCTGAGGCCAACCATCAGCGGTCGGCGCTCAGCGTGGCGGAGGTGATGCAGCACCCAGCAGGCGACGGGGACGAGCAGCCAGGCCACCCGCGCCTCGCGGCGAGGAGACGGGGGGAGCACGCGCTCGGCCCACGTCGTCGCGCGCGCCCAGGCGTCGTCGTCGAGGGCGCCCGCGCGCTCCAGCGCCGCGAAGGCCGGCCCACGACGCGCGAGGGGGCCCGGGCCGCTCACGCGTAGTCGTCCCACCGGGCGAGGAGCCGCTGCGCCGCGACGAGGCTGAAGGCCATGATGGTCTCGCTGGGGTCCACGCTCACGGCGGTGGGGAAGACCGACGGGTCGGTGACGAAGAGGCCCTTCACCGCGTGGAGCTCGTGCTCGCTGTTGACCACGCTCGTCGCCGGGTCGCGGCCCATGCGGCACATGCCGGCGGGGTGGGGCGCGGCGAAGAGCATGGAGCCCGCGCGCACGTCCACGGTGTCGAGCTTCGCGAGGTCGCGCTCGTCGAGCAGCCGCGTGCCCACCGGGTCGGGCACGATGACCTCCTTCGCGCCCGAGGCGAGCAGCACCTTCGCCTCCTTCTTCATGGCGTCGCGCACGAGGCGCTCGTCGAGGGGCGAGAGGGCCCAGTGCCACTCGGGGTGGCCCTCGTCGTCGAGGGTGACGTGGCCCGAGCCCTGGTCGTCGATCCACGCGATGGCGCTGCCGAGGCGGTGGGCCTGGTCCATGAGCGCGCGGTGCTTCACCCCGAAGCCGGGCAGCAGCGCCGCCAGCGTCGCGGGGGGGAGCTGGTTTGGGTACAGCAGGTAGCCGCCCTCGAGGTAGCGGTCGCCGTCGAAGCGCGGGAGCCGGTACTGGTTGGTGCCCACCGCCGCGGGGATGTTGCGCCACATCACCACGTCCTCGTCGTACAGCCCGAAGACCTGCGGGCACGGGTTGAACTGGAGGTTCTTGCCCAGCTGCCCCGACGCGTCGGGCACCTTCGAGCGCAGCAGCAGCGGCGCGGTGTTGAAGCCGCCGGCGGCCACCGCCACCACCCTGGCCTTCACCGTGAGCGTGTGGCCGGACGGCTTGCCGGTGCGCCGGTCGAGGAACTGCCCGGCGACGCCGGTGGCGCGGCCGTGCTCCATCAGGACTTGCGTCACCTCGCAGTCGGCGAAGATGTGGGCGCCGGCCTCGAGCAGCGCGGGGATGCTGGTGACGAGCTGGCTCTGCTTGCCGTTGTAGCTGCAGCCCTGCATGCAGTACCCGCTGCCCACGCAGCGCTCGTCGCGGGCCTGCAGCACGTCCTCCCAGGGGATGCCGCTCGCCTCGGCGCCGGTGACGAAGAGCTGGTTCATGCGGTTGCGCCGGTGCGGCAGCGCGGCGTGCACGTGGTGCGCGGCCTCGATGCGCTCGAAGTGCGGCGTGAGCTCGTCGTGCGAGTGGTGCTCGACGCCGTAGCGCGAGGTCCACAGCTCGAGCCGGTCCTTCGGGGCGCGCCAGGAGTCGGCCCAGTAGTGCACCGAGGCCCCGCCTACGCAGCGGCCGTAGGTGAGCGCCGCGTGCCCGTTCTTCGAGGTGTGGAGCCCGCGCCCGCCGTCGAGGCGCGCGAACATGTCGTCTTCGCGCTGGTCGAACTCGCCGCGCTCCGGGAGGTGGAGGCCGCCGCGCTCGAGGAGCAGCACCGTCTTGCCCGCGCGGGCCAGCTCGAGGGCGAAGACGGCGCCGCCGCAGCCGGTGCCGATGACGACGGCGTCCACCGTCTCGGTCCTCGAGGCCTTGACCTGGCTCCACTCCAGCACCTGCTCGCGCAGGGCCTGCGTCATGGCCGGGGCGTCAGACACGGGAGTCGGCCTCCGGCGCGGTGCGGGGGAAGGGCGGCCCCGCGTAGTGGATGGAGGGCCAGGTGCGCTCATCGCAGTAGGCGTAGAAGAGGGCCACGAAGCGCAGCGAGTTGAAGACCTGCCGCTCGAGCTCGTTGCCGACGGTCATCGCCTCGAGGCGCGCCTCGCGCTGTTCGGGCGTGAGGCGGGTGAAGCGCGTGGCGCTCCCGCGCAGCACCGCGCCGTGCTCGACGAAGAAGAGGGCCTGGGCGAAGTCGCGCCGGAGCGCCGCGTGGTGGAAGGACAGCTCCTTGTCGATGCGCTCGGCCAGCCGCAGCGTCGAGGCGCCCGGGCGAGAGGGGTCGAGCTCGGGCACGAGGGCCTCGCAGAGCACCGTCAGCACCGCGAGCTCCTTCTCGGTGAGCGTCACGGGGCTCGCGCCGGGGGGCAGCAGGCCGCGGTAGTGGGCGTCGCCGCCGCCGCGCATGAGGAGCGCCGAGCCCGTCGCGAGGGCCGCGGCGGTCGCGCCGCCCACCACGAGGAGCCGGCGCCGGGTGAGCGAAGGTGACGAGGTCACGCGGCGCAGCCTACGGAGGCGGTCCGCCGGCGACAATGCGCCGATGCACCGGCAGCGGCGCCTCGACCCGCCGTGCCTTTGCCGGGTACAAGCGAGCCGTGGAGCCTCGCCTCAACTTCGTCACCCTGGTCGTCGCCGACCTCTCGCGCGCGCGCCGCTTCTACCTGGCCCCTGATCGCGGCGCCCCGCCTCAAACCCCTGCCGGGTTGGCCGGCAGCCGCTTCGAGGGGCTTGAGTAATCTAAAGTAGAACTTTAGATTACTCACGTGCGCCAAGTCGCCCGCAAGCTCGCTGAGCCGCTTCGCCGCGCCGCGCGTGGCTTCCCCGTGGTGGTCCTCACCGGCCCTCGCCGGGCTGGGAAGACGTTTCTCCTGCGGCGCACGTTTCCCCAGGCGGACTACCGCCTCCTCGAAGACCCAGACGTGCTCGCGCAGGTGAAGGCCGACCCGCGCGGCTTCCTCGACGGCCTTCGCCTCCCTGTCATCCTCGACGAGATCCAGAACGCGCCGGAGCTGCTCCCCTATATCCGCTCGCGCGTCGACGCGCGGCCGCGGGCGACGGGGCGGTGGCTGCTCACGGGTTCCCACGACTTCTCGATGATGGAGGGCCTCTCCGAGTCGATGGCGGGGCGGGCCGCGGTGCTCCGCATGCTGCCGCTGTCGATGCCGGAGCTGCGGAAGGTCGACCTCCTGCGCGGCGGCTTCCCCGAGGTGTGGGCGCGGCCGAAGATCGCGGCGACCTGGTTCCAGTCGTACCTGCAGACGTACCTCGAGCGCGACGTGCGGTCCGTCACGCAGGTGAAGGACCTCTCGACGTTCCGGCGCTTCCTCGGGCTCGTGGCCGCGCGGAACGCCCAGCTCCTCAACCGGACTGAGCTGGCCGCGCCGCTGGGCTTGAGCATCCCCACCATCGGGCAGTGGCTCTCGGTGCTGGAGACGACCGGCGTGGTGCTCTCCGTGCCGCCCTCCTTCGAGAACTTCGAGAAGCGGCTCATCAAGAGCCCGAGGATCTACTGGGCCGACACCGGGCTCTTGTGCCACCTCCTGGGCATCACCGACCGCGCCGCGCTCGAGCGCTCCGCGTTCTACGGGCCCGTCTTCGAGACGCTCGTCGCCACGGAGATCGCCAAGGCCCAGCTCAACGCCGGCGGCGCGGTGGGGCTGTATCACTTCCGCGACCAGCAGGGCCTCGAGGTCGATTTCCTGGTGCCGCGCTCCGGGGGCAGTGTGGACCTCGTCGAGGCGAAGGCCACGAAGACCATCACCCCGGCGATGGCCGGCCCGCTCCGCGCGCTCTCCGCGGCGCTCGGCAGCCGGCCGCACCGGGCGCTCATCGTTCACCCGGGCGACGCGCGGGCGCGCAGCGTGGCGCCCGGGGTCACCGCCATCGGGCTGCAGGCCTGGCTCGACGAGTGGTGAGCCCGCCTCAGCTCCCGCGGTAGGTCGAGTAGCCCCACGGGTTGAGCAACAGCGGCACGTGGTAGTGCGCCGCGCCGTCGACGATGGCGAACACCACCTCGACGTACGGGTAGAAGCCCGTGGTGCCCGTGGCCGTGAAGTAGCTGCCCGTGTCGAATCGGATGCGCCAGGTGCCCGGCGCGACCGGCCCCGGCGGGGTGAGGGTCTTGAGCCGCCCGTCGTCGTCGGTGACGCCCGCGCCCACCAGCGTCCACGCGCCGTCGACCAGCCGCTCGAGCGCAATGGGCACCGCCTTCGCCGGCTTGCCCAGCGTCGTGTCGAGGATGTGCGTGGTGATCACTTCGCCGCCTCCTGGAGCCACTTGTGGAGCCGCAGCCTCGTAATCTTCGCCTGCTCCTCGGCGGCGGTGCGCACCTCGCTCGCCGGGTCGTTGGCCAGCCGCGCCTCGAGGAGCGCCAGCAGCTCGTCGGCCGACTTGCCCGTGGCGCACACGATGAAGATGAAGCCGTGCTTGCCGAAGTACGCCTCGTTCTGCGCGGCGAGCTTCGCCAGCGTCTGCTGCTGGGCCGTGGCCGCGCCGGCCTGCTCCTGCGCCGACCACGCGCCGCCCTTCTTCTCTCCGATGCGCGGGTGCGCCGCGAAGGCCTCGAGGAAGTCGGCCTCCGTCGAGCGCCACCACGCACGCTCCGCCTGCCGCAGCAGCGCCGGCACGTCCTCGAAGGGCCGCGAGCCCGCCATGACCTGCGCCCACCGCTTCGAGCCACAGACCTTCAGGAACTCCGCCGCGGCCGCCTCGGCGGAGAGCGCGTTCAGGGTGTCGAGCCCGGCGCTCGGCTCGTCGGCGAGCTCGCCCCACGCGCGGAAGCGCGCCACGCCGCCGTCGGGGAACACCGAGAGGCGCACGTGCGTCACCGGCCCCACGCGGCGCAGCTGCGCGTCGAAGAGGTGCCGGGTGTGCGGCTGGAGCGCGCTCTCCACCACCGGGCGCCAGCCGCTCAGCGCGTCGGGCTTCGCATCGCGCGGCGCCACGCAGGCCTCCACCAGGCAGCGGCCGGGCGCGTTGCCCTTGAAGTGCGTGGTGTCCACCTCCAGGCGCTGGAGCGTGCCCGCGGCGGCGAGCCGCACGAGCGACCAGTCGTTGCCCGGCCCGCGGCGGCGCTTGGTCTCCCAGCCGTCGCCCATGTTGATGGCCCGGTCGGGCTTGATGAGGTTGTGCCGCGAGCCGAAGAACATGTCGCTGCACGCGAGCACCGAGGCCCCGTTCTCCAGCGCCGCGAGGTCAAGAAGGCCCCCGAAGGCGCGCAGGGCCGGCCAGTCGGGCACCGGCTCGCCGTGCACCCGCAGCCGCGCGACGCCGCCGTCGGGGAAGATGGTGAGGCGCACGTGCGTGAAGCGCCGCGCGTCGTGGGCCGCGAAGAAGTTCTTCGAGTCACCCTGCAGCTTCGCGCGCGGCACCAGCTCTACCCACTGCGCCTGCTCATACTCGCGCAGGTCGAGGGGCCCCTGGAGCGTCGCCGCCTCGAGGGCGCACGACTCGGGGAAGTTCCCGCGGAACCACTTCGTGTCCACCACGAAGCCGTGGATGACGCCAGGCAGGCCCAGCCGGATGACGCACCAGTCGGAGCCGGGCTCGCGGCGGCGGCGCGACTCCCAGCCGTCCATCCACTTCCCCTTGTGGGTGTACTCGTGCTCCTTCCACTCGGCCTCGTGGGCCTTGAGGAGGTTCTCCTTCTCGGCGAAGAAGTCATCGTTGGTGGCGATGGCGCAGCCGCCCACGCGCTCGGCCGCGAGGTCGGGGGAGTCGACGAAGTCAGGAGCCTGGCTCACAGGAAGAGGCCTTTCGCTGCAGGGGCGTGCTCGCCCTCGTGGAAGACGCGGGCGCCGCGCACCCAGGTGGACACGACGACGCCCTGGAGCGACGCCCCGGCGTACGGCGTGACCTTGTTCTTGTGCTGCAGCCGCGCCACGTCGACCGAGAACGAGGCCTCAGGGTCGAACACCACGAGGTCCGCGTCGAAGCCCGCGGCGAGCCGGCCCTTGCGCCCCTCGAGGCCCGCCAGCCGCGCGGGGGCCTCGCACAGCCACCGGCGCAGGTGCTGGAGCGTGTAGCCCCGGGCGCGCGCGCCGCTCCACGTCACCGGCAGCCCGAGCTGCAGCCCGCTGATGCCGCCCCAGGCCGCCATGAAGTCACCGAGCTCCTGCTTCTTGAGGGCCGGCGTGCACGGCGAGTGGTCGCTCGCCACGAGCTCGAGGAGCCCCTCGCCCAGCGCCCGCCAGAGCTGCTCCCGGTTGTCGCGCTCGCGAATGGGCGGCGCGCACTTGAAGGCCGTCGCCCCGTCGGCGATGTCCTCGGCGGCGAAGTGCAGGTAGTGCGGGCACGTCTCGGCGGTGAAGGGCAGCCGCGCGGCGTGCGCCTGGCGGATGAGGGGCAGCGCGCTCGCCGCGGAGTGGTGCACCACGTGCGTGCGCGCCCCCGTCTCGCGGCACAGGCGCGCGGCGAGCGCGATGGCTTGTTCTTCGGCCGCGGGTGGGCGGGAGGCGAGGTACGTCGCGTAGGCCCGGGCATCGAGCGCCGCGACGTCCTTCGCCACCGCGTCGATGGGGCCCTCGACCTCCGCGTGCACCAGGAGCGGGCGCCCCAGCCGCGCGAGCTCCGCCATGGCCGGCCGCAGGTCGGCCTCGGTGACGCCGGGGAACTCGTCGACGCCGGAGAAGCACAGGAACGCCTTGGCCCCGCGCGCGCCTTCGGCCATGAGGCCCTCGAGGTCCTTTGCGTTGCCGGGCACCACGCCGCCCCAGAAGCCCACGTCGATGAGGCACTGGCCCTGCGCCTGGGCCTTCTTCGCGCGCAGCGCCGCCGCCGTGGTGGTGGGGGGAATCGAGTTGAGCGGCATGTCCACCAGCGTGGTGACGCCGCCGCTCGCCGCCGCGCGGGTGGCCGAGGCGAAGCCCTCCCAGTCGGTGCGGCCGGGCTCGTTGACGTGCACGTGCGTGTCCACCACGCCGGGCATCAGCACCTGCTCACCCAGGTCGTGGCGCTCCTCGGTGGCGGGCCAGGCGTCCCACGCGGCGACGGCCTCGATGCGCTCGCCGCGCACGTGCACGGTGGCGGGGCCCAGGCCCTCGGGCGTCAAGACACGGCGGCTGCGGAACACGGGCATGGTCGCGCACGATGCCACGGCCTTCACCGGGAGCCAGCCTTTGCGTCGGAGGACCGCCCCAAAAGGACCGAGGCCCAGCCTCTGTGAAGAGACCGGGCCCCGGAAGGTTCCAGCAGGCGCGAGTTGCGCTTAGCTCACGGCGCGAACGTTCGCCGCCTGGAGGCCCTTGGGCCCGCGGTTCACGTCGAACTCCACCTTCTGCCCCTCGCTCAGGGTGCGGAAGCCGTCAGCCGTGATGGCCGTGTGGTGGCAGAACACGTCCTCGCCCCCGCCGTCCTGGCTGATGAAACCGAAACCCTTCGCATCGTTGAACCACTTCACAGTACCAGTTGCCATGTTCTTGTCGTGCTTTCGAAATCGGACCCCGAAAAGTGGGGCACGGCGCCGGCTTGGAGAAGACAGCGCTCCCACCACCTACGCTGTTTCTTCATGGAGCGCCAGCCCCCCCGCTAACCCCTGAGGCTTTGGGGCCTACGACGGGCAGGGTGATGATGAAGCGGGCCCCGGCGCCCGGGCGGGCCTCGTAGCGGAGCGTGCCGCCCTGGTTCTCCACCAGCGCGCGGGCCGTGGTGAGGCCCAGGCCCAGGCCGAGCTGCTTGGTGGTGACGAGCGGCTCGAAGAGGCGGCTGATCAGCTCTGGTGACACGCCGCCGCCGGTGTCCGCCACGGCCAGGTGCACCGCGTCGCCCGACGGCTCGAGGCTCACCGTCAGCGTGCCGGCCACGGGCATCGCCTCCACCGCGTTCTGGACGAGGTTGGTGAGCGCGCCGCCGAGTTGTACGGCGTCGGCCAGCACCTCGGGGACGTCGGCGGGCTCGAGGCGCTCGAGGCGCAGGTGCGGCGGGAGCGGGTTGGCCGCCAGCACCTCGCTCACCAGGGGGCCGAGGGTCGTGGGGTGCAGGCGCGGCTCGCGCACCCGCGCGAAGTCGAGCAGGTCCGTGATGATGCGGTTGGCCGTCCAGCACTCCTCTTCGATGATGCGCACCAGCTCGCCCATGTCGGGCGCGGCGCCGGGCCCCATCAGGCGCTTGAGGAGAAAGAGGGCGTTGGTGATGGCGCCCAGGGGGTTGCGGATCTGGTGCGCGAGGCCTCCGGTGAGCTGGCCCAGCACCGCGAGGCGCTCCTTGCGCAGCAGCTCGCCCTGGGCCGTGGCGAGCGCGCGGGTGCGCTCCTCGACGCGCTGCTCGAGGGCCTCGTTGCTGCGGCGCAGCGCCTCCTCGGCGGCCTTGAGCGCGGTGATGTCGTGGATGATGCCCACGAGGTGGGTGATGTTCCCCAGGGCGTCGCGCAGCGGCACCTTGGTGGTGGCGAGCAGGTGCTGCCGGCCCTGCGCGTCGGTGATGGGCTCCTCAGCGACGTCGATGACCTTCCCGGTGGCGAAGAGCTCGCGGTCGCGCTCGTGGAACCAGTCGGCCTCCGCCTTCGGAAAGAAGTCGTGGTCGCTCCTGCCCAGCAGCGCCTCGCGCGGGTGGCCCACCATCGCGCAGAAGGCCGCGTTGACGAAGACCCAGCGGTGCTCGCGGTCCTTGACGAAGATGGGGTGTGAGACGAGCTCGAGCACCCGGGCGAGGAAGTCGGCCGTGTTCGCCTCTCTGAGGTGCTGCGTCGGCATGTCGATGTTCCCCCCTTGGCCCGCCCCGCACCTGGAACACCACACCTTACACGTCGCGGGCGGGGCTGGCACCTGGAGGCCCGCGCGGGTCGCCCTCGCCTCGCACCACCACTCGAAGCGACCCGTGAAAGGACGCGCCCCGGTGGCCCCTCGCGAGGCAGGGGCGCCGCGCGCCGCGGTGCCGTAGAAGGGGGCGATGACCGCGCTCCGTGGCTTCTCCTTCTGCCTCGCGCTCGCTGGCGCGCTGAGCTCCTGCGGGGGGACGGCGCCGTGCACGCCGAGCATGTGCCCCTCGGGCTGCTGCGACGCGAGCGGCCAGTGCCAGCCCGCTGCCCCCGAGACCTGCGGGCTACAGGGGGCCGCGTGCGTTGCCTGCACCCCCGGACAAACCTGCAGGCTGGGGGCCTGCGCCGCGCTGCCCGGCCTGGACGGTGGCGCCGACGGCGGGAGCCCCTCGGACGCCGGGGGGACAGACGCCGGCCCGTCCGACGCCGGCTGCGGCGGCGCCTGCGCGGTGACGGCCCTGCAGCTGGTCCTCCGGGGGCAGCAGGGCGCCTTCGATCGGGCGCAGCATGGCGTCGAGGGCGCCGACGGCCTCTATGTCGAGGCGCACTTCGGGGGCGACCCGGCCTGCCCCACGGCGAGCTCGCCGACGCCCGCGCGCACCCTCGTCATCGCCGGGCTCAGGGTGGGCGACGGCGGCGTGCGCACCGAGGCCGACGGCCTGCGCGTCACGCTCCTCGACTTTCAGGGCTCGGTGTCGTCGCTGCCCTTCGAGCGCGCGACGAGCGCCCGCGCCACGCCGCGCTTCGTCGACCGCGGGGGCCTCGTCTCGTTCACCCTCGAGGCGACCTTCGACGGCGGCACGCTGCAGGGCGGGTTCGCCGCGCCGCACTGCGCCTCGCTCGACGGGCCCTGACGGCCAGGGTCACTCCACCCGCGCGCCCTCGTCGACCCAGCGGCCGAGCAGCTCGCGCTCCTCGTCGCGCATGCCCGTCTTGTTGACGAAGGGCATGGTCTTGTTCACCACCGCGCGCTCCTTGATGCGCGGGGCGAAGGCGCGCACCTGCGCGGGCGTGTCGAACATCACCCCGCCGGGCGCGACGGGGAACATGGGCTCGGTGGGCTGCGCGGCGTGGCAGCTGACGCAGCGCTCGGTGATGACGGCGTTGGCCTGCGCGAAGGTGACGGGCGGCAGCGCGGTGGCGCCGGTGGGCGCGGAGGCCGACACCGCGGGCCGGGCGGTGAGGACGAAGAGGGCCACGGTCGCCGTGAGCGCGATGGCCAGCAGCGGCCCCAGCCACGACAGCGTGGCCGTGGCGGTGAAGCGCACGTTCATGAAGTGGCGGATGCCGGCCCCCGCGAACATGAGCACGAAGAGCACGAGCCAGTTGAGCGGGTGCGCGTACGTCGCCGGGAAGTGGTTGCTCAGCATCACGAAGAGCAACGGGAAGGTCATGTAGTTGTTGTGGATGCTGCGCTGCTTGGCCTTCTGGTTGAGGGCGTAATCCTGCGCCTGGCCCGAGGCGGTCGCGGCCACGAGCTTGCGCTGGCTGGGCACGATGACCGTCCACACGTTGCCGGTCATCACCGTGCCCAGCAGCACGCCCACGTGCAGGTAGGCCGCGCGCCCCGAGAAGGTCTGCGTCAGCGCGTAGGCGGCGCCCAGCAGCGCGAGGAGCGAGAGGAGCCCGGCCACCTCGGGCTGCTTCGGGCCCAGGGTGCGCCAGGTGACGTCGTAGAGGGCCCACGCGGCCACGAGGCTGCCCAGCGAGAAGGCCACCGCCTGCGGGTAGCCCAGGGCGCGCACCGAGGGGTCGATGAGGTAGGCGCCGCCGTTGAAGTAGTAGACGACGACGAGCAGCGCGATGCCCGAGGCCCAGGTGGTGAAGTTCTGCCACATGAACCAGTGCAGCCGCTCGGGGAGCTGGCCGGGCTGGAGCAGCCGCTTCTCGACCTCGTAGAAGCCGCCGGAGTGCACCATCCACATCTTGCCCTCGTAGCCGACCTCGTCTTTGCGCTCGGGGGCCTTCTCGAGGTTGCGGTCGAGCCAGTTGAAGAGCATCGAGTTGCCGATCCACATGATGCCCGCGATGAGGTGCACCCAGCGGACGACGAGGTCGAGGAACTCGTGAAGCGTCATGGGGGCGGCACGATAGCAGCGGGCCCCCGTCGCGCCGGAAGTGTTGATTCTGCTCGCGCCCGCGGCGCGGAAGCCGTACTTGGAGTCTCAACAATGACCGAACTCCAGCCTCCGACCCCGACCGACGTCCCGACCACCCTCCGCCGCGTCCTCGTTGCTGCTCCCCAGGCCAGCGGGGGCGGCCCGGTCGAGCCCGGCGTGGTGTTGGTGCCTGAGCTCGTCGACGGCGTGGTGGAGATGAAGCTCCTCGAGTCGACGGGCGAGCGGCTGCCGGTGGACGTCGCGCACGCCGCGTCGGGCCAGGCGCTCACCTGGGCGGAGCTGGCGGTGTCGACCCGTGAGGCCGCCGTGTCGGGCTGGTACCCGGGCAAGCTGGGCGGCTGGGTGAAGCTCGACTGGCGCGACGGCGGCTTCGCGGCCGACGCGTGGTCCTCCGACGGCGCGGGCATGACGGCCTACGACGTCGCGATGCGCGCCGCGGCCCGCCGCTCCTAAGTCCGCGGCCCTCACACGGCGAAGGCCCCGTCAGCGCGCGGTGCGCAGCGGCGGCATCGCGCGGTGGGCGGGCCAGCGCTGGCGCACCTGGGCCTCGGCCGCCGCGTGCTGGCCGGGCAGGGCGCGCAGCACCAGCGCGTCGGGGTGGAGCTCGACGCGCGCGCCGAGGGAGCGCTGCCGCAGCGAGGCCTCCAGCACGAAGCGCGGTGACACCGTCTGGCGCCAGGCGTGCAGCTCGACGAGCTCGTCGGGGCTGGCCTCCACGGTGACGCGGTCCAGGTCGGCCTCGCGCAGCGACTCGAGGCGCCGCAGGCCCGAGGCGGGGCTGCCGGCCCAGCCCAGCTCCAGCTCGCGCAGCCGCGGGTGTCGCGGCAGCACCTCGGGCCACAGCCGCGCCCAGTCCGTCGGCGCCGCGGCGGGCGAGCGGCCCAGGTCGCCCATGAGGCCCAGGCGCCGCAGCCGCGGCATCGGCGGGGCGCGCGCGAGGAGGGCGAGGGCCTCCTCCGCCACGTCGTCCACCTGCTCCACGCGCAGGAGCTGGCCGCCGGTCAGCGGCGTCCGGGCCCAGGGCGCCAGGGCCTCTGGCTGCCGCCAGGGGTCGAAGCGGAGGCGGCGCACGAGGCGCCAGCGCGGGTCGGCCGGGTCGCGCGCGCGCTCGGCGCGCAGGGTGCATTCGACGACGACGCCGCGCTCGAGGACCACCGGCTCGGGGCTGATGCCCGGCGGCGCGAGCTGCGGCCAGAGGTCGCGCCGGAGCGCCTCCCGCCGGCCCCGCGCCAGCCCACGCAGGGGGGCGAGCTCGGCGTCGAGCTCGAGCTGCATGAGCTCTCCGCGGAGGTCACCCTCGCCGAGCAGCATGTCGGCCAGCACGCGCCAGGGGTGCTGATCGTCGCGCGGCGCGGCGAGCGCGGTCTCCCAGGCCTGCTCGAGCGCGCTGGCCATCGTCCTCGAGGGCTCAGTCGCCGAAGCAGATGCCCATGTCGCGGCCCGTCTGCAGCGTGTCGCTGTCGGGGGGCACGCCCTTCATGCGGCCGGCGACCTGCTCCAGCGGCACGTACTGCACGTTGGGGAAGGCGAGCGACACCATGATGTTGGTCTGCCCCTCGTCGAGCGCGCGCACGGCCGCGGCGCCGAAGCGCAGCGCCGCGAGGCGATCGAAGGACGTGGGCGAGCCGCCGCGCACGAGGTGCCCGAGCACGACCGTGCGCCCGTCCTTGCCGGTGCGCTTGGCGAGCTCGCGGGTGACCTGCTCCCCGATGCCGCCCAGGCGCTCGGCCTGGCCCACCTCCGCCGCCGCCGCCACGGCCCGGTGGCCGTTCTTGACCCGCGCGCCCTCGGCCACCACCACCAGCGAGTAGCTGCGGCCGTACTCGTCGCGCTGGCGGATCTTCTCGGCCACCTTCTCGAGGTCGAAGGGGATCTCGGGGATGAGGATGGCGTGCGCCCCGCCGGAGATGCCGGCGTGGAGCGCGATCCACCCTGCGTAGCGGCCCATCATCTCCACCACCATGAGGCGCTGGTGGCTCTCGGCCGTGGTGTGGAGCCGGTCGAGGCACTCGGTGGCGAAGGACACCGCGGTGTCGAAGCCGAAGGTGGTGAAGGTCTTGTCGAGGTCGTTGTCGATGGTCTTCGGCACGCCCACCACCCGCAGCCCCTGGTCGGCCAGCGCGTGGGCGATGGTGAGCGAGCCGTCACCGCCGATGGCCACCAGCGCGTCGATCTCCTTCTTGGCGAAGAACTCGACGATCTCCCCGGTGCGGTCGATCTCCTTCACCGAGCCGTCCGGCAGGTGGAGCGGGTACTTCATGGGGTTGCCCTTGTTCGTCGTGCCCAGGATGGTGCCGCCGAGGTGGGCGATGCCGCGCACCCGCTCGCGCGTGAGCCGGAACACCCCGCTGTCCTCGTAGCGCTCGGGGAAGAAGATGCCGTTGAACCCGTCGCGGATGCCGTAGCACTCCCAGCCGCGGTTGATGGCCGCCAGCGTCGCCGCGCGGATGACGGCGTTGAGGCCCGGGGCGTCGCCGCCTCCCGTGTTGATGGCAATGCGCTTGATGGTGGTGCTCATGGGCTGGGAGGTCTACCCCACAAGCACGCGCACATCGAAACCTTCGACGCGCGGAGCCTCAGAGGCAGGCGGCGGTCCAGGTGGCGCGCACCACCGCGCCGGAGGCAGGTGGCGTGGTGAAGACGATGGCGTTGGTGGCGGCGTCGTAGCGCCAGCCAGAGCGCACCTGCCCGTCGACGGTGACCGTGAGGCCGCGCCCGGTGTCGGGCTGCCCGGTGAGCTCGAAGCTGCGCTGCACGCCGAAGACCGTGCGGCTGATGGTGCGCAGGTCGGCCGCCCAGTCGGTGGTGCAGATGTCGGCCCGCACGCCGTTGGTCGCCTGGATGACGGCGTCGTAGCGCCCGTTGTCCACCACGCCGTCGAGGAAGCAGCCCGGCTGCACGCTGAAGGGCCCCACGACCGACACCGTCACCAGCTCGTTGCGGTTCTGCTTCGCCTGCCGCAGCGCGGCCAGGTACGAGCCCGGGGTGTTGGGCGACTGCTCCTCGGCGTCGCTCACCACGATGACGGCCAGGGCCGCGTTGCTGCGCAGGAAGCCCAGGTTCGCGCCGCTGCGGTTCGGCTCGGTGACCGCCGCCGCCATCGAGGCGAACTGCTGCTCGTAGCCGCTCCCGCTCGTGCCCACGCGCACCCGCTGCGAGAAGACCTGCTGCACGTTGGGCGTGCTCGGCGTCAGCACGGCAGGGTTGCCCCCACCCGCGAGGAGGCGGCCCTTCACCGAGAACATGTCGGTGGTGGTGACGCCGATGTGCCAGTCGGTGGTGGCGGCCGCGGCGTCGCTGATGAAGGCCTGGAGGTTGGTCGACAGGGCCTGCTGCTCGTCGGCCATGGAGCACGAGTCGTCGATGACGAAGAGAATGTCGACCTGGCCGCCGCCCTGCAGCCACTCGTCGGTCTGCGTGCCCACCGCGTCGGCGCTCCCGCGCAGGGCCACGGCGCTGGTGAAGGGCTGCCCGGCCTCGCGGTAGTTCACCAGGAGCGCGTCGTTGAACGTGCCCTGCGTGGGCGGCGCGAAGGCCACCGTCGCCGTCACCTGCTGCGCCGAGCCCAGCGTGAAGCCGCTCGTGAAGGGCGACGCGGTGACGCGGAAGGGGGCCGGTGCCACGAGCGGGTCGATGGCCACCGGCACACCGCAGGTGTTGTACAGCGTCACCGCCTTGCCGCCCGAGGCGCAGCCCTCGCGCACGAGCCCGAACTGGAGGACCGGCGGGTCCACCACCAGGCAGCGCGCCACCTGGAGGTCTACTGGCAGCTCCCGCGGCGCCGGCTCGCCGCCCACCGCCAGGCGCAGGGTGCCTCGCAGGTACTGCCCGATGCTGGCCGAGAGCGGCACGCTGGCCGAGAGCTTGACGTCCTTCGAGCGCCCGGCGTCGATGAGCAGGCTCGGCACCAGCGGCTCGACCACCGCGAAGGCCGGGTCGGAGCCCGGGCCCAGCTCGATGCCCGAGACGAGGCACACGCTGCCGTCAGGGCCGGCGTTGGTCAGCCGCACGCTGCGCGTCGCGGTGCCGCCGCGCGGGGTGGGGCCGAAGTCCACGCCCTGGGGGGCCACGGTGAGCAGGCAGCGCTCCGGGTTGCGCGGCTGCGCCAGCAGCGGCACCGCCACCACCGGCTCCTTCACGTCGTTGGAGTAGACGAGGAGCGTCGCCCGCTTCTCGGCGTTGCTGGTGGCCGCGAGGATGACGTCGAACTCCAGCAGGTTCTGCCCCGCAACCGCCGGCAGCCCGTCGGGCGGCACCACGCTGCGCAGCGCCACGGTGAACTCGTCGGGCCGCGTCTGCGCGTTGCCCGGCACCACCGAGAACCAGGGCGGCTGGCCGTCGCGCCCCAGGCGCAGGTTGTGGCTCGGGTCGCCCGGCGCCAGCGGGGCGGTGCCCACGTTCTGCACCACCAGCCGCCGGCGGATGGCCGTGGGGCTCGTCGCCGTCGCGCCCGAGGCCCAGGGCACCAGGCCGTACTGCAGCGGGTTGGGATCCACGCGGATGCGCGGGCCCCCGCCCACGCACGAGAGGGGGATGCGCGCCGTCGTCACCGGGCTGGTGCCCAGCTCGAGCGTCAGCGTGCCGGCCAGCGCGCCGAGCGCCGTGGGTGTGCAGGCCACCTGCACCACGGCGCTGCCTCGCGGCGGCACCGTCGGCGCCACGCTGCCCAGCCCGAAGTCCGCGCCAGCGATGGTGGCGGCGAGGCTCAGCGTGGCGGCGCTGCGGTTCACCACCGTCACCTCACGGCCCACCGTCTCGCCCAGCGGCAGGCGGCCGAAGTCGAGGCGCGTGGGGCTCCAGGTGAGGGCCTGTGCGTTGCCGGCGCCCCGCAGCGTCACCGTGGCCATGGGGCACCCGGTGTCGCGCTGCATGGGCACGCGCGCCTGGTAGGGGCGCTCCTCCAGCGGGGCGAAGCGCACGGGGAAGTCGGCGCGGCCGCCGGGCGGCACCGCCACCGCGGCGCCGGCCTCCACCGTGAAGAAGGCCGCGTCGTCGCCCTCCACCGGCCCGCGCGTCGCCGTGGCCGCGAGCGGGCGGGCGTTGTCGAGGCTCACCGGCAAGATGACGGCCTGCTGCAGCGGCACCTCGCCGAAGTCGAGCCCGGCCGGGAGGTAGCAGTCGCGCGCCACGCCGAGGGCGGTGAGCTCCACCAGCAGCTCGTCTTCGCCAGGCCGCGCGCCGCTCAAGCGCAGCGAGAAGCGGGCCCGCGCCGGCACCTGCGGCACCGTGGCGTCGGCGGCCTGGGCGGGCGCGAAGCGCGCGGGCAGCTCGGCGTCGGCGAGGGCCTCGACCTGGAGCCCCACGGCCTCGTCGAGGGAGAGCGACTCGTCACCCTCGAGGCGCGTCACCGAGGCGACGGTGACGCTCTCCTGGCCCACGTTGCGCACGGGCACGCCGCTGGTGCCCACCTGGCCCATGGCCACCGGCGGCAGGGCCAGGGTCGCGTCGCGCAGGAAGTACTCGCGGCCCACGGTGTCGGCGCGCACCACGACGAGGTCGCCGTAGCGGCTCGCGAGGCCCGCCTGGCCACAGCTGCACCCGGCGAGGAGGCCCACGAAGAGCCAGGAAAAGAGGAGCCGCACCCCGGCATCCTCGCCGGGAGGTTGGCGCGAGGGCAACGCCCTGCCAGAGTCGGCGGCTCATGGGGTGGCGGCTCGCGGCGCTGGTGGTGCTGGTGGGGGGGCTCGGCTGTGCCCGCCCGTGCGAGCCCGCGAGCTGCGCGGGGTGCTGCGACAGCTCGGGCGACTGCCTCACGGGTGATCGCCGCACCGCCTGCGGTCTGGGCGGCGGCGCCTGCGCGCGCTGCCCCACGAGCGACGTCTGCGCCGCGGGCCTGTGCCTGGCGGCGGCGCCGGCGGACGCGGGCGTCGCCGACGCGGGCGTGACCTGCGCGTGCGCGACGGCCTGCTGCCTGCCCGACGGTCGGTGCGCGCCGAGCAACCTCCCCGAGACCTGCGGCCCGCCGCGCGCCTTCTGCGGCGCCTGCGAGGCGGGGCAGCGCTGCGAGGCCGGCGCCTGCGTGGCGCAGAGCTGCGGGGGGTGCCTCGATCCCCTGGGCACCTGCGAGTCTGGCTTCCAGCCCTCGGCCTGCGGGCAGGCCGGCGAGCTCTGCCGGGCCTGCGCGTCTGACGAGGTGTGCGCCGCGCAGCGCTGCGTCAAGGTGCGCTGCGACGCCACCAACTGCCGCTTCGGGTGCTGCCTGCCGGACAAGACGTGCGTGGCGACGCCCGGCGACGAGGCCTGCGGGCTCGCCGGCGCACCGTGCGTTGCCTGCGACGGCGGCACCGCCTGCCTCG